>JBBSAP010000001.1:0-193780 GCA_038252165.1 Bacteroidales bacterium
ACAAAAATGCTCGGATGATTGCGCAGCCATTTAACATGGTCACGTGTGTAGCTCAGGATCAATTGAATGTCTTCCGGTGTACGTATCGACATAAAATCATCCTCAGGTTTTGCCAGGTAACCTTCCCACTCCCACTGACAGCTCCATCCAGTCATAAGCAATAGTCCCGTTTCGTCAGCGAGTTCATAAAACCTTTCGCTATTGCCCCAGAATCCTTCCAGCCGTATGGTATTCATATTGGCGTGCCTTACATATTCCATCTGGGCTTTCACCTTTTCTTCTGTATCGTTCAAAAACATGCCATCAACCCAGCCGCCACCTTTAATAAGCAATTCAACACCATTCAATTTATAACCACGGTATCCACTGGCATTTAAATAATCTTCCACTTCGCGGATTCCGAAACGAGTGGTTTTCATGTAAGAAACCTTGTTATTACTTTCAATATCAAGGATTAATTCATACAATTCGGGTTTGCCTAAATCGTGTGTCCACCACAGACGTGGATTTTGTATTCTCAATTGAGGAAATTCTGAGGAATTGAAAACTACCAGTCGTCTTTCGTTTGGTTTCAAAGTGATTTTTTTTTCGAAACTTATATTTTCAATTTTCCCTTTTATTGTGGCATCAATTTCTTCCTGAGTATTGTTCACAGCCTCAGCGGTGATTTGCAAATCAGCTTCTTTATATTCTTTTTTATCGATTTTTGAAACTACAAAGATATTGTCGAGCCTTGTTTTGCCTGAGGTTATCATCTTAACAGGACGCCACAAACCCAGTTCCCTGTCGGGTGCCATAGGGGCCCAATCGACAAAGCCGATTGATGGCTCATAAGGCTTTTGTTGAAAAACTTCCACAGCAAGTGAATTATTTCCAGGCACAATGAATTCGGATACATTTATTTTAAAAATTCTGA
Organism: Bacteroidales bacterium; assembly: GCA_038252165.1. Classification (GTDB taxonomy): domain Bacteria; phylum Bacteroidota; class Bacteroidia; order Bacteroidales; family VadinHA17; genus LD21. Next base: position 917 of record JBBSAP010000001.1, read on the forward strand.
ATCCTCCAAAAAGAGTGTCGGCTGAAGCAATTTTAGTACCGTTGAGCCAGATATTTGCCCTGTAATTGATCCCTTCAAAAACGAGTTCTTTGTTTTTAGCGGCATCATCCACAGCAAAACCGGTCCTGTACCACCACGAATTTGTGAACCTGGCTGTGTCAACGCGGCTGATATTATCTCCCATAAAAATATCGGGATATTCATTATTTGCGATCAGGGCAGCCATTACTGTGGCAGGAACACTGGTTTTATACCAGGTTGAGGCATCAAAGTCCTGTTTTGAAATAATATCGCCTGTGGTATTAACTTTTGCCGATGATTCAACAAACCATCCATCCTTTAATTGTTCTTCAAATTTAGTAAGCTGGGCTTCATCCTTAGTTTTGCAGCCATTTGCAAGAATTAGCAGGATTAATGTAAGAATCTGAATTTTAATGGTTTTCATTAGGTTCGGGATATAATTTATAATTTAGGATTACCCATGGTTTAATGTCATTATCATAAAGAGTTCAGCATAATAGTCTTTTACACTATATATGGTCTTCAGGCAAAGGTAAAATGATTCTGATTGGCTTTTGAGTCAGGGATGTTAAATAATTAAATTTTTGTACTACTTATTATACTTAGGGGAGCAACCCAAAGAAAAACATTACCATTCTATCGGGATGGGAGTGGATTAAAACGAGGTGCAGACAAGAGTGTCGGAATATCTAACCAGTTGTTAGTAAGTAACATAATTATAATCATAAAACTTGTGTAGACTATCCATAATAAAATTGACAATTGAATTATTTACTTTATATTCAAGTTTAAATGTGTTATATTTATTAGAACCGCTCCAATAGTCGAATTATATAAGTTCTCTCTGTCAACTATAGTTGATCTGTTCTGCCCTGATTTTGTCTTAAAATGTAAACAAATTATCATTTTTTGTATCCGCAGAATAGCATCTATTATTCTTTATCCATTTTTAACATTTCGTGACATAATCTTCACAAACACTTGACAATTCTGTGACAGTTAGTAAAATGTCATGAACTAACTTCGTTCTTTAAAATGTTGTTACTCCTCATTAGGAGGTTGCCGGTATTCCAGTTTTTCTTGGGAATAGATAAAAGAATTACTCCAAATATATTCTCTAATCAGGTTTAGGTTCATTTAAAACTTTATCACATGAAAGCAATTATCAATTCCTCGAAAAGAATTTATTGGTTCAAGGCCTTAATGGCATTCCTGACATGCCTGTTGTTTCTGATACCTCCCTCCTGTGAAAAGGATGTACTTAACCAGGATTCCTTACCTAATATGGATAAAGTGGCAGTTTCTGCATCAGCAACAAGTAGTACTGCTAAAATGTATTGGGAACATTGGTTTTCAAAAGAATGGGGGGGACCAGGAGCTGTGACCCTAGATGCCTGGATAAATCCTCCGTGGTACAAAGAGTTTGGTAATTATGTCCTTAAAGTTCAAAGTACGAATATTAGTGCAAAAATCTCAGCATTACAAATCAGAATCGATGGTGTGCTAATCTTGACAGAAAAGGGCTTAGCCAGGGATTATTATGTAGCAAAAACACTAAGAAGCCTCGCTCAGAACGCGCATTTAACTGTATCAATGGAAGGTGATCAAGGGAGTAATATTCACGTATGGATTGAAGGGACTCTTAAAATAGGTACAGCTTATGGAAAACACTTATATTATAAAACAAACCAACAGATGTCTTTTGATGAAGCAAATGGTTATAGCAATGGGTTGGGTGCTCATCTGGTAATAATAAATGATGCAAAAGAAAACAATTTTTTGTTGAATTTATTTCCACATGATTATGACAGAAATTTCTACATTGGATTAGCAGATCGGTATTGGAATAACCAAGAATGGCATTGGGTTAATAATCAGGATAATCCTTTGTGCCGGGTACTTATTTGGAATGGTACACAATGTCCTGGGCCACCTGATTGGTGTAACAGTAATTGTTTAATAATTAATGATTATGGTTATAATAATTGGATGAATTGTGAGCCTAATAATGGAAATGGAGTCCAAGAAGAAGACGTTGCTGCTATTGGCAATGATGGCAGATGGTATGATCTTCCCTCCTATGAAAGTCGTAATTTTGTCATAGAATGGGACTATATTCCGTCTTCCGGACTTTTAATTAATCTATTTAGGAATGAGTATCCATGGTATCCGTTTCCTCTGTAAACAGGTCATGCCGGGAAAACCAGAACCAAATTAAATAAATTGAAGCCCTCGGAAATCATCTCCACGGGCTGTCAAGGAATTCTGGCGGATGTTGGGAATATGATTTGAAAATAGAAATCTCAATTTTGAAGATAACAGGGGACACAACGGTAGGTCATTGTGCCCCTTTTTATTATTGTATAATGCTGTGATTTATTATTATTTGGAAAGGAGAAAAGTATCTCTTAACTTATGGTACAAAATCTCAGAAATGTTCTGAAAACCTAGTATGGCAATATCAATACATAAGCCTAAAAGGATACCTCTACTCTTTCTTATTGGAATTGGGATTCCCTGCATTCTTCTGGGCTATCTGGCTTTCCGCGGTATTCAGAATGATCAGGCATTGCTGGAGAAAGAAAAGGTAAACGAACACCGAAAAATTTCAGAATTGGTCACTCAGTCTGTTGAAGAAAATATTTCTGAAGTTGAGCAGGCTTTTTTGTACATCCTCGCCAAACATCAGGAGACCGATCAATCCGGTCTGATTCTATCACTTGACAGCTTGAAACAACAGAATCCTTTAGTTGAAGCGGTCTTTTTTTATGAAAATTCCGGAGAAATTCGTCTGCCTGCAGCAAAGCTTTTGTTTCTTCCCAATGGCAGTATTCAATCATTCACTGTTTCGTCCCGAACTCCAGCTTCGATGAGAAAAGTACAGATTGGGCAACAATTCGAATTTCAGAAAAAAAACTATCAAAAAGCCCTTACCAGTTACCAGCAGCAATTTGATCAGGTTTCTGACCCTCAAATGAAAGGAGAACTGCTTAGCGCAATTGCCAGAGTTCAAAAAAAATCAACTCTCTTTCGGGATGCTGAAAAAACCTATGAGACGATTTCCCGGGATTACAACCATATACAGACCTCAGGCAGAGTGCCATTAGGATTGGCAGCCCGGTCAGAACTCAGCTCTTTATCTATTGAAACTGGTGACACTTTAACCGCCTTAAAAGCATCCCTTGATCTATACAAAGATCTTCTTAACAGGGAATGGATCCTGGACAAAGCTCAATATGATTTTTTTTCCCAGCATATTAAAGAATCGATTGATATTATCTTTTCAAAGACTTCAATGGCTGGACCTTTGCTTCCATATCAAAGTGCTTATGCAACTTTGAAAGAGGAGGAAAACAAGCAAAGAAATATCACTGAGAGATTGCTCACATTTCAGGAGAACGCCTCAACAGACCTTAAGGCCAGAGTTCCCCTCAATGCGGAAGAACTTCGAAATTCAGCCAGGCGATTTACATTGGAGAGCGGAGATCAGACATATCTTGTTTCTATATTGAATCAATACACGGGAAATGAAATCCGGGTGAATGAAATCCGGGGTCTCCTTTTAAATGCCGGCTATCTCAGGGATAGCCTTCTCCGCCAGGTATTGCAGATTAGTGCTCATTCCGGAAAAACCGAGTGGATAATAAAAGGGAGGGATGATCGAACCATTTTGAAGTCGGAGAACTCACCTTCAGGTTCGGTAACTGTCAGAACAAATTTTGAAGGCAGCTTCCCGCCATGGCCTATCGAGCTCTATCAGCAAACCCCGGACCTTTTTGATACATTTTTAATTTCACGACGTGGAATTTATTTCTATGTATTTATTCTGCTGGCGGGTATCCTGGTATTTGGTTTGATCCTGACCAACCGGACCGTTTCTCATGAACTTGAACTTTCAAGAATGAAATCTGATTTTGTCTCGACAATTTCACATGAATTTAAGAGTCCTTTATCTTCAATACGGCAGTTATCAGAGATGCTTCAATCGGGAAGAGTGCCTTCTGAAGAATATCGTCAGCAATATTATGATGTTCTTGTAGAACAAAGTGAAAGACTCTCTTTACTCATCGATAACATTTTGGATTTTTCAAAAATAGAGGAAGGCAAAAAGAAATTTTATTTTGAGATGATTGATATTGATCCGCTATTGCATGAGATTGTATCAGTCATTCAGGACCAGGTGCGTCATAAAAATTTCGACATTCAGTTAGAAATTGAAAAGCCCCTGCCATTAATTAAGGTAGACAAAGCAGCTATAGCACAGGCGATTACTAATCTGATAGATAATGCAATCAAATATTCCGGGGAAGCCAAAAACATAATTGTTCGGGCGTTTGCGGAAAATCACTACCTGGTCATCACAGTAAAAGACTTCGGTATTGGTATCAGAAAGGGAGAAACTGATAAAGTATTTGAGCGATTCTATCGAGGGGGTGACGAGTTGACGCGAAAGGTTAAAGGGAGCGGGCTTGGATTGACATTAGTCAAACAAATTGTGGAGGTGCATCATGGTACTGTTAACGTTGAAAGCGAACAAGGACATGGGAGCACTTTCTCGGTAACACTACCCCTGCATGGAATATGAAGTCATCAGTCCACAGTCGGCAGTCCGCAGTCCGCAGTCGGCAATTGGCAGTTGGCAAAAAAGTAGGGAACGATTAAATAATAATAAGAAAATGGCGACAGGATTTAGGAACCTGACTGTATATAAAAAAGCATTTGCGCTTGCAATGGATATTTATCACATTAGTAAGAAATTTCCGAAGGATGAGCTTTATTCTTTAACCTCTCAGATAAGAAGATCCTCAAGATCTGTTTGTTCAAATATTGGCGAAGGATATCGTAAACGTCAGTATGAAGCCCATTTTTTAAGTAAAATTTCTGATTCAGATATGGAAAATACCGAAACTCAAGTCTGGCTCGATTTTGCACTTGCATGTGAATATATAAAAAAAGAAATATTTGACGATTTCAATGAACGATCTGAAGAAATTGGACGATTACTTAATCATATGATTCAATCCCCTGAAAAGTATAGATAGCCTTTTTTTCAAATTGCCGACTGAAGACTGGAGATTGAAGACTGGAGACTGGAGACTGGAGACTGGAGACTGGAGACTGGAGACTGAAGACTGAAAATCAATAACAATTCAAACAGATACTAATGGAAAAGATACTTATCATAGAGGACGAGGAAAGTGTCCTGATGGCGTTAGAGATTGACCTCAGGATTGAGGGGTATCAGGTTTCAAGTGCAAAAGACGGAATAACCGGCTTATCTATGGCAAAAGAGCAAGGATATGACCTCGTCATTCTTGATATTATGTTGCCGGAAATGAATGGATTTGAAGTATGCAAACAATTACGTCAAACTGGGATTACGACACCTGTTCTGATGTTGACTGCCAAAAGCCAGGAGGTCGATAAAGTCCTGGGACTGGAATTAGGAGCTGATGATTATGTCACTAAACCATTCAGCCCGCGCGAACTTCGTGCCCGTATAAACGCTCTTTTCAGGAGGATGAAGAAGACTCAGCAGGGAATCGACCAATATCATTTCGGCAATATGGATATTGATTTTAAAAAGCATGAAGTGCTGAAAAACAGACAGACAGTCTACCTTACAGCCCTTGAATTTGCCATGCTTCATTTTCTAATAAAGTATAAAGACCAGGTAGTCAGTCGTGACTCCATCCTTGATAATGTCTGGGGCAGAGATGTGTATGTTTACCCCCGTGCCGTGGATACACATATCGCTCATCTAAGGAAGAAAATTGAAGATGATCCGGAAAATCCGAAATATATCATTGGTGTTCGAAGTCTTGGATATAAATTTAAAGGATAATCAATCGTAACCAAATCTTAACACTATATACACATTAGCTTCATTCATCAAAAATATCGAATTAATATGTTTACTCCTGTAAAATAAAAATTATAAAAAGAGGAGGAACTAATCATGAAGTTACATCACTTTATTGCAGTTGTTCTTGTTTTCATGTTTATAGGTGTATCATCCGGGTACGCCCAGCAAACTGCGGAACAACTTTACCAATCCGGATTGTACAAAGAAGAAATAGAGGGGAAGCTGGATGCTGCCATTAAAATTTATGAAACGATTATTAATCAGTATCCGGAAAACCGAGCGGTAGCAGCAAAGACGCATCTCCATATCGGACTATGCCACGAAAAACTGGGCAATACAGCGGCCCGTAAGGAATATGAACGTATTGTGAGTGAATATACCGATCAATCTGATATTGTGACTCAGGCAAAGGAGAGGCTGGCGGTACTTGGCAGTCCCAGTAATAAAAAAGGATTTATTACACGCAGGATTCTCGAAGATGCAACCGGTGTTGGTGAGGCACTGACCGCAGATGGCAAGTACATTATAGGTTTAATCCGGGAAAAGGGTGACGTCTCCAGGTTCGAAATTACCAGTGGACAGACAAGCCAGATTAAAAACAAAGGATTATGGAGTGAGACTGACATGAGCTTCATGGGCACGGCTTTATCACGTGACGGAAAACAAATCGCATATGATTCGTATAAGAAGGATTGGGCCCCTCAATTACTGATCAGAAACCTTGATGGTTCAGAAGTTCGCACACTATACAGTGAGGTGGGCTATTACGCCCTGCCATTTGACTGGTCGCCTGATGCAGGATCCATCCTTGCACTTCGCAATAAAAACGACATTACTGAATTAATACTTATTTCGACATCAGATAGCTCCATACGTGTACTGAGGAATATCCCTTCGAGTATGTTCATGTTTGAAAAGGCTTGTTTTTCACCTGATGGGCGATATGTCGCGTTCAGTTTTGTTTATGAAGGTAACCCACCCCATGGGGACCTCTTCCTGATGACATCCGATGGCCGTAATGAGATCGTTGTTGCCGGGCATCCCTCGGAGGATCGACTACTTGGATGGACACCTGATGGGAAAAGTCTTATCTTTCTAAGTGACCGCTCAGGGACATGGGATGTCTGGACTGTACGCATCATCGCAGGGAAGCAGCAGGGAGAACCGCAACTGCTGAAGAAAGATTTCGGCTATTATTCAGAGGTTATTGGCATTGCACCCATCGGATCGTTTTATTACAAGGTTAACAACCCTTTAGGTGGTCTCTACAGCGGTGCAATCGACATTGAAACAGGCAAGATACTTTCACCCCCTTCACCTAAAGCAACACGGTATACCGGCCCGCCTTATAATCTGACATGGTCATCCGATGGAAAATACTTGCTCTATCGTTCACGGGTGGGTTCTATGGGTCCCGGGAACAACATCCTTACTATCAGGTCCGAATCAACCGGAGAAGAACGTTTTCTGTCGCCTCATCTTCGTTTTGTTAACCAGATCTCCTGGGCGCCTGATGGCCGTTCCATCTTCGCTATTGGGTTGACAGAAAAAGAAACCGCAATGTATCAAATTGATGCTGAAACAAGCGCAATCACGAAACTCAAAGGTCACGGGTTTGCACCCCGCCTATGTCCGGATGGAAAAAGCCTGGTATTCTTAAAGTCGGGGATGGGGATGATAATCACTAGAATGAATATCGCGACAGGGGAAGAGTCGGAAGTTGCTAAAACGATAACAATGAACTACGACCTCTCGCCGGATGGAAAGGAAGTGGTGTTCCAGAAGGATAGCATTGTAAAAACCGTATCCCTCAGCGGAGGGGAACCCAAAGAGCTGGTACGCGGATTGGCCCAGTATTACGGACTTAAGTGGACAAGTGATGGCCGATACATCGTAGCCCGGGCGCTACCCTCCAGTGAACTGAACAATGAAAACAGTAAAATCTGGCGGATTCCGGCACAGGGGGGGACTCCTCTTAAGTTGGATCTTTCTGTTCCAAATATGGTATCATTTGCGCTTCACCCCGATAATAGCCATTTTGTTTTCAGTGTCTCTGGGGAGAACAAAAGTGAGTTGTGGGTTATGGAAAACTTCTTACCGAAATAAAAAAGACTCATAATAAGAGCATTCTCAAGGGGCACAATGGTAATTCGTTGTGCCCTTTTTTTCCTTGTTTGATTCTTAACAGAATTTGTCAAATTCTTAACACGTAACTGCCTGATTTTTCTGATATTTGATAATCATAAGTTATGCGGTTCTCATGAAATCCACCCATCACGGATCACGTCGGCAAAGGATCATATTGTATTATGCCCTGGCTGTGGTGCTACCAGGCATTTTACTGGGTTATATGGCCTACCGTGGTATTCGTAATGACCAGGCACTGCGCGAGAAGGAGAGCCTGAGAAAGCTTGAAATTAACAGTCAGGTTTTTTTTACTGCAATTGATTCAAGTATTGTTAATTTCTTGAATGAACAGACAGCTGATTCGATGCTTTCCAATTCCAAACCTGGCGATTCTTCAATACTTGTATTTTTTGTCAAAGACTCAAGCGGTTTAAAAAGACTTATAACTCATCAACTGCTTTATCTCCCTGCTGAACTGCTTACTATTGAAACTGAGCAGCTAAGTACTCCGACCAATATGAAAGAAGGTCTCAGACTGGAGTTTACAGAGCGCAGATACCCGGAAGCATTCAGATTTTATCAGGATAAGATCCTCAAAACAACTAATCCTGCTGAAAAAATCCAGGCACTGATAGCTTCGGCCCGGTTGTATAACAAAATGAACCAGCCTGACCGGGCCAAACGCCTATACGATGAGATCCGGAAAGATTATCCCAGAAGCCTTCTTAACGGAGAAATACCACTCGGACTTATTTCCACTCTGGAAATTCTGAAGATCAGCAAGGACAGGGGAGAAAAGGACGAAATGATGAACAATTCCCGGCAATATCTGGAGCTTCTACTTCACCCTCCTGGTGAATACGATAAAAATCAGTTTGACCTGTTTTACCAGTCTTTTAAAGAGATCATCCGGGAACCAGATCCGATTATTAATTCCCTCTTCAGGGAGCTTGATACTCAGAGGGCCCGTACTGATTATATTATCCAGATACTCATAAGACCGGATTTTATCACAACTAATGGCAATAATGGATTCAAAAGTGGCAAAAATGGTATATCCGGTATGCCAATTAATTCATCCGAACTTGCCGCAGTGTATTTATCACAGGACAAAAACAATGGCATACAAACAGATATGGTGATTGATTTCCCGGCTTACCTGAAATCCAGATTAGAAATATTAACGCAAAAACTTGATCCGGACTCTTCAATAAACTTAAAGATTGAAGACAACAACGGGAGACTTATTTTTTCCAGAGTCATTACTGGTGAAACCGGCTATCTTACTTTCCCATTTCCGGAAAATCTGCCCAAATGGGAACTACTTCTAAGCGAAAATAAGCCAGGGTTCATGGCAACGTTGTTTAAAGCGGGAAGCGGCATATATCTTTTAATCTTTATTCTGATCGCACTCTTCATGCTGCTGGGTTTTGTATTTATCATATATACTCTCAACGTGGAACTCAGGCTGAACAAAATGAAATCGGAATTCATTTCCAATGTATCGCACGAATTAAAAAGTCCGCTCACTTCCATCCGGATGATGACTGAAATGCTGCATCACAACCGTGTTGAGACGGAAGAGCGCAAATCGGCATATTATTCAGTTATGCTGGAGGAAAGTGAACATCTCAGCCATTTAATAGAAAATATTCTGGATTTCTCAAGAATGGAGGATGACCGCAAGAAATACGATTTTACCGATCTGGATCTGAATGAACTCATGGAGAAATTTCTTGAATCAATCCATGAAAGACTTACCGAATCAGGTTTTGATATCCAGTATAATCATCCTGACCGGATACCTTTAATCCAGGCTGACAAGGATTCCATTCTCCAGGTTATATATAATCTGGTGGACAATGCAATAAAATTCTCCGGGACATCCAGGCAAATTGACATCAACCTGTTATCAAAAGATTATGAGTTGCAGCTTTGTGTGAAGGATTACGGAATTGGCATTCCCGGAAAAGATCAGGAAAAAATATTCGACCGGTTCTATCGCTCCGAAGAACCACAACGGATGGGAATCAAGGGAAGCGGAATAGGTCTGACTATTGTGAAAAAAATAACAGAAGCTCATAATGGGCAACTGACGGTTGAAAGCAGCCCGGGAAAAGGAAGCACGTTCACGGTCAGGATACCATTGTGTGGATTCTGAAGTCCACAGTCCTCAGTCCTCAGTCTGCAGTCCATCTAGAGACTGCCTACTGCCGACTGAAGACTGCCGACTGGAGACTGGAGACTACTTAAAACCAAGATATTTATAAACCAATGAAAAAGATCCTGATAATAGAGGATGCCCGGAACATCCGGATGGCCCTGGAGGATGATTTTAAATTTGAAGGTTATCAGGTCGATGGTGCAGCCACAGGACCAGAAGGGCTCGAAAAGGCAATGGACCTGAATCTCGATATTATCATTCTCGACCTGATGCTGCCGGAATTGAACGGACTGGAGATCTGTAAGGAATTGCGCCGTCGTAATATCGGAACTCCGATTATCATGTTGACAGCAAAAAGCCAGGAATTCGACAAAGTGCTCGGGCTTGAGCTCGGGGCCGATGATTATATAACCAAACCATTCAGTATGTTCGAGCTCCATGCCCGTGTCAAAGCCTTGTTACGCCGCTCGGAGATAAGGAACCTGCAAACTGGTGCAGCAACAATACAGCTTGGCCCGTTTGAACTGGATCCTTCAAAATACCTTTTTACGAAAAACAGGGAACCGGTTCAGCTTACCACTATTGAATTTGCCCTTATGAAGCTTCTTATGCAGCATGCCGGACATGTAATCAAACGGGATGATATTCTTCGGAGCGTCTGGGGTGAGGAAGTTTATGTCACACCAAGAACCGTGGATACCCATATTGCCAACCTGCGAAAAAAGATTGAGGATGATCCGGAGCAATCGCACTGGATAACCGGCATACGTGGCGTGGGATATAAATTCAATCTGCATGAATCTTAACCTGATCTTAACCAAACTTAACATGACTCCCATATGCTTAACACTGGCAGGCGGTACCTTTATTAAAAAATAATTTACATCATGAAGACACATTTGATATTAATTATTGCCCTTGTATTCCTGGCAGGATCCCTTTCCGCCCAGGACAACAAGGCATCGGTAGCGCTTGCAGCAGCAATTTATGAGGAAGAAGTAATAGGCAACCTGGATAAGGCTGTAGAATTCTACCTGAATATTCTCAAAAAATATCCGGATGACCGCCCTGTGGCTGCTAAAACCCTGTATCATCTGGGATTAGTTAATGAAAAAATGGGTAAACAAAAAGCCAGAGAATATTTCACGCGTCTGGTAAACACATATCCAGATCAAACCGAAATGGCAACCCTTGGAAAGGCAAAGCTGGCCGCACTGGCGGGAGCTGAAGGTGCATCGGAGAGTTCAAAATTGGCGGTTAGGAGGATCTGGGAAGGTGATATAACCGGTCAGGTGACACCCGACGGTCGTTTCTTGTCGTTTATGGACTGGGCGTCAGGCAGTCTTGCCATCCACGATCTCGCAACCAGCCAGAATCGACCTTTGGCCGACAAGGTCATGGCTGAGAACTCTGTACCTTCACCAGACAGCAAGAGTATTGCTTACAATCCGTACAATGATGATTACTCAAGCAACCTTTGTGTCGTCGGGCTTGATGGCTCGAAGCCGCGGATCCTTCACGCTGCAGGAGATGGAGTCTTATCACACATTCCTTTGGCATGGTCGCCTGACAGCAGACAACTGCTCGCTGAATACGTGAAGACCGACGGAAGCCGTGACATGATGATGGTAACCGTAGCTGACGGCTCAACGAGGCTGCTAAAGGCGACAGGAAAAGAATTCTCTCCTGGAGGAGTGTTCTCTCCCGACGGACGATACATCGCGTGGTCTACCAAGGAAGGAATTTCGCTGTTCGATCTTCTGACTGGAAAAGAATCGCTGCTAATACCGGATCAGTCGAACCATAAAGTCCTGGGCTGGGCACCAGACGGGAAATACATTCTGTTCTCCAGCGAGCGATCTGGATCTGCCGATGCATGGCTGATCGAAGTAGCCGGTGGGAAAGCGCTGGGGGAACCGATATTCGTTAAGAAAAATTGGGGCTTTTTACCAATGGGTTTCACAAAGTCGGGAGCTTTCTACTATGCGGTCAATAATAACATATGGGATATTAAAATTGCCGAACTCGATCCTGTAAGCGGAAAAGTTATCTCTCCACTTAGATCTGCATTCAAATATGGTAATATGCGAAGTCCTGACTGGTCTCCTGATGGACGCTCACTTGCAGGAATTGTTGCCAGCGAACCGAGCCAGGCGGTGATTATCCATTCAATGGATACAGGTGAGGAGCGAGAAATTCCGGTAGGTGGATGGATAATCGGGTTGGGTCAACTACGGTGGATTCCTGACGGAAAGGCAGTAGTGGTTCCGGCATCTCATGCTGGGAAGGGAGATAACCTGATACGAATTGATATGGGAACAGGTCAGGTGACTTCTTTGATGACGCTTCCAGCATTGAGAGGTTGGGCAAACTTCAGATTTTCTCAGGATGGCAACATAATATACTACAACAGACCTGATTCTTCAAACATAAAAGAATCCGAACTTGTAGCCCACGATCTGCGTTCTGGCAAGGAGACAATAGTCACCGGAGAATCAGGCCTTATGTCGCCAGATGGACAGAAGCAACTAATAACCTCGACTCTGGACGAAGACCAGTCTCAGGCGCTGCTCATCATCCCTGCTGGTGGGGGAGAGCCAAGGTTATTAATCAAATCCTTTTGGGGTTTACCATCGTGGACGCCAGATAGTCGATATATCTTTTTCTTAAAAGGTGTCCAAGGAAATAACAAGCAGTGGCAACTATGGCGGGTAGCAGCTGAGGGCGGAGAACCAGAGCCACTGGGGCTAAAAGTTACCGGTCAGCTAGCAGGATCCCTGAAGATTAGTCCCGATAGCCGCTGGGTAGTTATTGACGACGTCAGGGTAAACCTGGAGATGTGGGTAATGGAGAACTTCCTGCCGAAATAGAAGAATAATAAGAGCATTCTAAGGGGTATAATGATTGGTTGTTGTGCCCCTTTCTTTTCGAAAAAATGTACAAAATTATAAACTACTGAGTTTTACCCCATCGCTCCTGCCTTGCTACGCCGAAGCGGCTTCGCGAAGGCGCAGAAGGGGGGCTAACCAGTATCTTGAATAAAGCCCCCATTAAGGGGTTGGGGGTAATTCTTTCAGGGAATTAAACCTGTAACCAATATCTCTCACACTTTCAATATACCTTGGTTTTGACGGATTTTCTTCCAGTTTTTTTCTGAGATCAAGTATAAAATTATCTATTGTCCTCGTTGTGGGTATGGCTTCATAACCCCAGACTTCATTCAGAAGATCATGCCGGTGAACAGCCTCACCTTCATGTTTGATAAAATATTCCATTATTGCAAATTCCTTCCCTGATAATTTTATTTCATGATTTTCTCTGAAAGCCTTAAATTTTTTAAAATCAAGAGTTATATTTCCGAATGAATAATATTCAGGAATATCAGGTTCATCTTTTATTCTCCTGAAGGCAGCCCTTATCCTTGCCAAAAGCTCCGGCAGGCTGAAGGGTTTGGTAACATAATCATCTGCGCCAATATCGAGTCCCGAAACTTTATCCATTTCAGATCCGCGGGCAGTGATCATGATTATGGGTAGTTCAGGCTTTTCCTTTTTCATTTTCCTGCATATCTCGTACCCATTCATGCCTGGTAACATTATATCAAGTAATATAAGGTCAGTTTTTTTCTCAAGGGCGAGCTGCAGGCCTTTTTCCCCATTTGTTTCTGTAATAACAGTATAACCTTCGTATGTCAGGTTATCTTTCAATCCCCTGAGAATACTTATATCATCTTCAATTATCAGGATTTTCTTCATTAGTATTTGTTTGTATCTTAATCTAGTCCTCAGTCTTCAGTCTCCAGTCTCCAAATTGCCGACTGCCGACTGCCGACTGCCGACTGCCGACTGTAGACTGCCAACTGCGGACTGCCGACTGTGGACTATTTTCCAACCAGAGGAATTCTGACTGTAAACCTGCTTCCTTTACCAACTTCGCTTTCAACATCTATCGTTCCGCCATGAGCTTCAATGATTTCTTTTACAACAGTTAATCCTAGTCCGGTTCCACTGATACTCGTTTTTTGCTCAATCCGGTAAAATGGTTCAAAAATCTGCGACATTTTTTCAGCAGGAATGCCGATGCCCCTGTCCTCAATCACAATGCATATGTCGTCTGTTTCTCTAAATAACCTGATGAAGATCTTTTTTGCATCAGTCGAGTATTTTATGGCATTGCTTAATAGATTCTCAATCATCTGTTTCATTTTTTCGGGATCAACATCAGCAAAAATATTTTCATCCAGTTCAGTCACAACATCAAATTTTTCTTTTTCAAACCAGTAATTCATATCGTGCAAAGCTACTTTCAGGATGGAGGCCAGATTTGAATTGACAAAGTGATATTCCGGTTTGCCTTTTTCCATCTTTGAAAATTCCAGGATGTTGTTGATTATACGTTTCAAGCGGTCGCTTTCGTTCACAACCACTGAAAGATATTCCTTTTGTATTGAGGCTGATTTTACCCTTCCCATAATAATTGATTCGGCATACATCCGGATTGAGGTCAGCGGTGTTTTTAATTCGTGAGTTACATTCGAGATAAAATCGGACCTTAAGCGTGCCAGGTATTTTTCCCTTGCGATATCTCTTAAAATCAATACTACTCCCAGGCACATGGCAACAAGCAGCAAAACAGAGGCAACACCGTAAATCCAGCTTCTGCGTTTTATTAAGTCGTTTACCAGATCTTCGCTACCAGGTTTTATTTCTATTTGTTGATTCGGAAACCAGGGATTCAGTTGTGAAGTATAAACAAGGTCATCACTGGTTGTATTTGATTTATATAACCCAGGCAGTTCAATTTGGTAATCAAATTCAAGACCAGATTGCAGGTGTGTTTTTAAGACAGCATCAAATAGTTTGTCACGATCGATTAAAAAACCTGCCGGATCTTTAAAATTTGTGTTGATCAGAAAAAATTTCTGACTGGTTCCTGAGCCAGAATTAACAACTTTAAAATCATTACCGGCAATAAAATGGTTATCTAAATTTCCTTTTTTCACAAGCTCTGACAGTTCATTCCCATATACATTGATAAACTGAACCTGTTGTTTTATGCTGTTGATCATACTAACAATTCCATCTGAATTTGCCCTGGCGTTAAAATTATTTTCATTTAACCAATCTGACACTAGGGTCAGTAGTTCCTCTGTGCTAAAATTCAGGGGAATTAAACCTGTTTCCATTTTTTCAAGACAATTTTCAACAGCCGGCAGATTTTTTTCAGGTTTATCTGTTTTAGTTATTTTCAGAAGCTGTGGCAAAGCATAATAAACATAAGGAAATCCGTTTCCGTCTGTTGCATGGAAATAGTCAGATATAATGGCACTGTATGCGGAAATCGCATCTTCAACAGCATCAAGTTTTAATGAAATCCTCCCTAATGCATTTAATGCCTTGACTGAATCGCTGCTTCCGGTCGAATAACTCAGGCATGATAAATAAAAATCTTTTGCCTTTCGTGGATTTTTTTCGGTAAATTCAGCTCTTTCTCCTGCACTGAAAGCAGAGATAAACCTTATTGAAAGTTTTAAAGCAGATGAATTTTCAGGTATCCCGATAAAATTCGGATATAAAAACTGACCGTTGTTGTTCAGGAGGAATGGCTGTATAATAAAATCATTTTCTACAGCTTTTTTGATCAATGAGTCGATCATTAAACCTGACTGCCCGATATTATTTTTTAAACCATCGGTTACTTTGCTAATTTTTTTTTCTACTGAGGCTGAAAACTTTGCTGAAAGTTCCCTCTGTTCCTCAAGGATTCTTTTTTCAGTTAGTTTTTTCAGGTTGGAAATGTTATTAATACTGAAGTAAGTTAATACGCTTCCAGAAAGGATTACAGCAAGGATAAAAATTATTGTAAGCCTCGAAGCAGGCATTATTTTATGGTTCATGAAAGTTTTATCGTTTTTCTGCTTATCTGGTCATTATTGTATTTATATGTTTACTTATCCTTAGAATAAACTTCTGTAACCTTGCTTCCCAGGTTTTCTACTACCCGTATTTCTGCCTGACTGACAGCAGTTGAAAGGGCAATCCGCTTTCCATAAGGGTGAATGCTTATTCCTGCGATTTGATAATTCTTTGATTGCCAGACTCTTTCCGGCGTGCCTCCTTCTGCAGGAATGCGGCATAATATTGATTTTACCATTGGAGCCTGAGCGGAAAAATAAATATATTTTCCGTCAGGTGATAAATTAATTCTCTTGTACATTCCTCCTTCAAAACTGGCAACACATAATATTCTGACTTCTCCTCCGTCTTCAGGAATACTCAAAAGATGAGATTCGCCTTCTTTTAACTTTACTGGTCCGTCAGTATTTGCTATACCGTTGAATAAAAGGTGCTTGCCATCAAAAGATCTCTTTAAAGTCGGGTCGAAGAATAAATCTTTATTTGTAAAAAGGATTTTTTCCTCTCCTGTATTAATATTATGTTTTATAATGTGATTGTCACTTATGTAATAAATATTTTCCCCCTCTTTATCCCACTCAACACAGCCACCATTTGTGTTAATTTTTTGCTTAACCTTAATTTCAACCGGTAATCCGGTTTTAATATCAATGGAATAGATTCCTCCATGATAGGTTTTATCTTCTGAACGTAGTTTGTCAATCCCGAATGACAGCACTGATTTACCATCAGTTGAAATTTTGGGACCTCCTTTAATATCCAGATTATCTGCCAGGATTCGGCTCTCTCCGGATTTGCTGTTGTACACAATAAGTTTGAAAATCCAGTCCTCTGTGTATTTTCTGCAGATCAGCGATTCTCCGTCAGATAACCAGGTAATATCAAAGATGGGACCTGAAAATGCTGTCCGCGGAGTATCGGATAATTTTCCGGTGCTTTGATCAAGAGATAAAGCAAAAGATTCGAAAATATCCGATTTTATACCATAATATAGTGATCCATACCGTGTAAAACCTATGATGGAGGTTATATCCCCGACATTTGTCAGTATCCGTTCCGGTACATCAACTGGTTTCTCTCCGGTAGTATTTACAGCCCAGATATCGGTTGTGTTTGAACGATCGCTGGTAAACAACAATTCATTTCTTCCCGGCATCCAACCAAGAAGCCGGTCATTTGAAGGATTATTAATAAGCGGTTGTTCCTTATTTGAATCTAGTGACAGCAGGTATATATCATACATGTCTTTGTCAGAAGGATTTGGGAAATCAAAAGCTATCTGTTTTTCATCCGGAGCCAATGATAAATTAACCATTGAAGAAAGCCCGGGTACTTTTTCTTTCAGCACCTTTACTTCCTTGTTTGTGACATCAATTAAAGATAGTTGCCATTTCTGGTTTTTTTCATCTGACTCCTGGAAGATAATTTTCTTACCATCTGCAAACCACAATTCAGGAACCGGGTATTCATTTGTACCGCAGAAGTAAATGGAAACATAGGTTTGTGTGCCTAACTCCATTAATCTTAATTCCCAGACACCTTTTTCATTGTACCAACCATAAGCAACCTTCTTACCATCCGGAGATATCAGACTAAATAAAGCATATTGTACCGGACCTTTCCAGTTGCCTTCTTTCGTCAGAGGCTTATTCTCACCGGTTTTCAGATTCCTTATTGCCAGGTTCCCGGTATTCCAGTCAGTAAAGGTAAGATATTCCCCATCAGCCGATACACTGCCTAACATATCTACCTGTGGTCCTGCCCAGACCTGTCTTAATGCAATTTCTTTGGTTGATCCGATTTTTATTAACCTTGCCAGTCTTTCCATGGCAGCTGCAACTTCATTTTTTTGTGCCGGGAAATTACTGACCAACCGCTGATATGCTTTTACTGCTTCCTTCGTTCCAAGCTTTTCATAGCACATGCCGATATGCAACAGTGCCTTCGCTTGCAGTGATTGATCGGCATTTGAATTATCTGCGATCTGATTATACAGGTTGATTGCATCCAGCAGCGCGCCTTCACCTTCTTCCTTAACCAGACCTTTCTGATATAATTGTTCTGGAGTCTGGGCTTTTGAAGAATGTACGTTTACAGTAACCAGGGCTGTAACAAGAATGATTATAACAAAGATTGGTTTCATTTTTTGGTCCTCCTTTTAATTTTATTACAAAACTACGGCGACCAGAAATGCCCGTTGTCACGAAAAAGTATAAGTTATGTAAAAATTGTGTCATGGCAAAAACAAATCAACTTGTTTCCAATTCCAAGTGTAAGTGGGTTTTTTGTTTGTAGACAAGACATTTGAAATATCTAACCTTCTCAAGGATATTACCCAGGTATATAAGCTATTTTATCAGCTCCAATTGTCTGAAAGGGAAGAAACTAATTAAAATATTTTTCGTATTCAGCTGGAAAGGTTTCCAGATTTCTGATTTTTATATCCTTGTAATATACTTCAGAAGCTTCGCTCTGAATCTGTATTTTGCCTTTTACAAGTTGCAAAAAACTGCCATTCTCAAAATGCCGCGAGTTTTCAAGTACCATTACCACATGGCCATTTACAATATGCAGGCTCCTGCCATTAAAGCATATAAGGTCGATATTGTTCCATTCACCTGGCATTTCGTAGTTTGCGCTTCTCATGCAGAAACCTGTCTTAGCACCTTGCCCGAATGGAATAAATGGTTGGGACTCATCTGCCACTGAACACATTACTGATTCAGGAATGTAAGCCCGGATATCAATGGCCGACATTTTCTGGCTCCAGAAATCTCCCATATGACCTTCCATTATCTGGAACTCCTGTGAGAGCATCCACGAACGCCAGTAGTCTTCTCCTATCGGCCCGATTGAATGATACATGATACCAGAATCTTTTAATAATTTTTTTCTGGGGTCCCATTTTATATCACCCCATTTTACCTTAAGTTTCAGATGATAATTGGAATATTCCTCCTTTGAAACCAGGCAACCATAGATTTCCCCGCTGATCCTTATTACAGGTTCATTGTTTTCTTCTATAATAGTAAAAACATCATACCCCGGCTGGTTAAAACCAACAGGGGCAATTTCATTGCCATCCTTGTCCCTGGGAACCGATCCGTTATATCCGACCATGTGACGGTAGCTGAGGTAATTGTCCCAGTTTGACAGCTTTTTATCAATAAGGGTAGTCCATTTCTCTTCCTTTTTGCATGAAAATAAAATTACTGAACTTAAAATGACGATTGTGAGTCTTCGAAAAAGGATTGATTCTGTCATGTCAAAGATTATTTTACATTAGAAGCAAAACAAAGCTGCGTTCAACAAAATTCAGGTTAAAGAATTACAAAATCAAAAATAGGAAAAAGTTATAATAAACCCATACATTAACTGAGGGTGTTGAGTATCTTCTCATGATCCTCATGGGGTTACAGCCTAAGGAAAAAGCCCTGCATCCGCCTTCGGCATATTCTGTGTAGGTAAGGATTTTTCACCCCCCTTCTTTTCTAAAGTTGCTTGCCCGTAAGCAGTCTTAACATATTTCCCATCATCTTTCGCTTGCTTACTTTGTCGCTCAATATGCCCAGATACAGCATCGCCGCATTCCTGGGAGGAATCGTTTTTTTAGTCTTTTCCAGAAGACTAAGCGCTTCTTTATTGCAAGTAGTAACACATAGACCACATCCAATGCATCGATCAAGATCAATAATTGCTTTTTTATTTTCAATTTGAATAGCCTCCATCTGACATCTCTTAACACAAAGCGTGCAGCCATTACACAATTCATCCTCTACTTTTGCATAAAAATTATGCGCAATTAATTCAGCAGGCTTGTCGTATTTTTTTGCGGAGGTCAATACACCACAGCAACACCCGCAACAAAGGCAGATACAAAATGGTTGAAGTGAATTACCGGGTTGCAAGACCAATCCTTCCCGTTCAGCCCGGTTAATGATTTCCATGCACTCGTCTTTAGTGATGGTTCTGGCCTTTCCCCTGTCTAAATAACTTTTCGCATCAAACATCAAACAAACTTCGATATCTTTAGTTTGTTTGCAGGGCTTACCAAGTATTGCCTCCCCTTCCTTGCATACGCAATTTGTCACCTGTATGGACTTGTCTGTCTTCTCCACAATTTGCCGCATATTATCGTATGTGGCAATATTAAATTCCGGGACAATAGCCTTCATATGTGGACTTGTACGTAACTGCGGCAATGAAGACCTAAAAAATTCATCATTAAAACCCTCATCGAAGTACTGATGAACCAGCTCCATCATTTCTTTGCTTAAGTCACCTAGCTGATATTCAAACATCCCAATGGCAAGCATTGCATTACTATATTTGAATGGCTCCATATTGGACCTGCTGATAGCACCTTTCATAAACATATCATGAAGTATTGTTTCTACCTTATCGGGCTCGTACGAAATCTTGAATTTTTTTTCAAGTCTTTTCCTTACCGTTGCCACGGAAGCATTTCCCAGACTCAAGCAAAGTGCCACTTTTACCTCGATGGATGTAAAAAGTAATTGTAGGATCCTTATTTCTACTCCTGAATTTGTTTTAGGATACCCAATGGGCATCTTATCGAGATGTTCCTGTAACTGTCTGTAATACGTAATTTCTGAATCCATGACTTAATGATACGAAATAAAGTATAAAGATCATAAATATAGTCCAGAACCTCAATCTCCACATTTCATATCTATGCTGCCGCTGAAATCGTGGCTCAACTTAACCAGAATTTTCATTAACCTCAAAAGTAAACCCCTTGTATCTCGCAAAGTCACAATAAAAGGGGTCTTCAAACCCGAAAGCTTTCGTGGGGCTAAAAAGAAGAGGATTGCTCTCTACACTAGCGATCCTCTTGGGGGAGCTTAGCAAAGAAAAGGCCTTGCATCCGCCTGTAATTAATGCCATGATCCACTTCTACCGGGTGCAAGTTTTGTAACGGAAAACATTTTTGCGAGTATAATTGCAGATCTGATTGTTTTTGATAAAAGATTTGAGGTAAAACTGGTCTGCTGCAATGGAGTATTTATTTGATTTTTTTAATTTATTGTTAGTTTGATATATTTGTAATATTCAGAATAATATTTTCCTACCTTCACCTATTAAACTATGTCATTATTAGGTATTGACCTGGGAGCAACAAAAATTGCATTTGCCATCTTCGGTGAGGATGGGTCCATTTTATCCAATGAGACTGTTCTTCTGGAACATAGTTCAGGCAATAAAGTTGGTAAGCTGATTACGGACCGTATTACATATCTTTTATCTTCCTCGGAAAGACTGGGAAGTAAAATTAGTTCTATAGGCATCTCTGTCCCTGGCATAAATCATGATAAAACCGGGACTGTCTGGGCTCCGAATATTCCGGGATGGAATGATTATCCGCTTTTAAAGGAGGTCAAATCAGTATCAGGCGATATCCCTGTTACAATTGACAGTGACAGAGCTTGTTACATTCTTGGAGAGTTATGGCAGGGCAATGCCAGAGGATGTCGTAACGCTATTTTTCTTTCAGTGGGAACCGGCATAGGTGCAGGCATTCTGATTAATGGTGAAATACTTCGTGGCAGCAACGATATTGCCGGTGCAATCGGATGGATGGCATTGAACATACCCTATGACAAGAAATATAAATCCTGTGGTTGTTTTGAATATAATGCTTCCGGGGAAGGTCTTGCAAAAGTCACTCGTGAGTTTCTCAGGGAACAAAGACATTATGCAGGTGAACTGAAAAATAAACCTGCCGGTGAAATAACCTCTTATGATATTTTTTCAGCTTATGAGAATAATGACCCTTTGGCAATTAAGGTCATTAACCAGAGTATTATTTTCTGGGGAATGGCAATAGCAAACATTGTAAGCCTTTTTAATCCCGATAAAATAATAATTGGCGGCGGATTATTCGGTCCGGCGAAACGATTTATGCCGGCAATCAGGAAAGAGGCTGCCAGATGGGCACAACCGATCAGCAGTAAACAGGTGGATATCGAAAATTCTGCATTATCAGGCGATGCCGGAGTTTTTGGTGCAGCATATCTGGCTTTGCAAAAATTAAACAATCTCAGTCAGGATAAAAAAAATAATGTATAATAAGCGACTTGTTTTCTGGGCAGCATGCATCGGGATGCTTTTTTTCGGAGTAGCATTGATCACTCTTGGTTCTGTAGTCCCTGATCTCCGCGAAAAGTTAAAAATTGATGAAGTATCTTCCGGGACGTTGTTTACAATATTACCATTCGGCATTCTGGCCGGTTCACTACTCTTTGGCCCGATCGTCGACAGGTACGGTTACAAAATTCTGCTGGCTGTTTCGTGCCTGTTATTGTTTTTCGGATTTGAAGGAATTGCATTTGCACCATCTCAGAACCTGATAAGAATTTTTGTTTTGCTTGTCGGATTCAGCGGTGGTGTGATTAATGGTGCAACCAATGCTCTGGTGGCTGATATAAGCGATAAGGACAAAGGGGCTAATCTAAGTCTCCTTGGGGTTTTTTTCGGTATCGGCGCTCTGGGAATGCCTCTGGTGCTTGGGTTGCTTAAAAATCGCTTTAATTTTGAAGTGATAGTAGTTTCAGTAGGGATGATTACCCTTGCTGCCGGAATATTCTTTCTCTTTATTGCATTCCCTTCTCCCAAGCAAAAGCAGGGATTGCCGCTTACTCACAGTCTGAAACTTTTAAAGGATGATGTTATAATCCTGATTGCTTTTTTTCTTTTCTTCCAAAGCAGTCTTGAAGGGATTATTAATAACTGGACAACGACTTACCTTATTAACCAACTCGCAATTAAACAAAGCAATGCACTTTATGCACTTTCATCATTTGTAGCTGGTATGGCAATAATGAGATTAATTACAGGCAGTATTTTACGAGCTGTTTCAGAGAAGAAAATATTGTTTGTCTCCTTCTTCCTGATATTGCTGGGATTAATATTATTAAAAACAGCTAATGGAATTAGCATGTCTGTTATAAGTTTATTCATTATGGGTACAGGACTGGCAGGAGGCTTTCCTATTATGCTGGGATTTACCGGGAATCGTTTTAAGGAACTTTCCGGGACCGCGTTCAGTATGGTGCTCTCTGTCGGGTTGCTTGGCAATATGCTGATCAACTATGGGATGGGATTGATAGCAAAGAACTTTGGGATTCAGCATCTGACAACTGTAGCATTTATTGAATTTGTTGCTTTGACAGTCCTGGTAATAATTATTGTCAATAAACTAGAAAAAAGCAAGTAAATATTTAAATGTCAATTAACTATGTTAGCAAAACAATGGCTTGAAAACGCAAGGGGAGTAATGACCCGGATTGAAGAAACGCAGATGGATAATATCAGACAATCAGCCGAACTGATGGCAAACACAATTGAATGTAAAAGGTGGGTTCATACATTCGGGTGCGGGCATGCAACATTACCTATAGAGGAGATGTATCCGAGGATTGGAGGTTTTGTTGGATTTCATCCAATGATCGAATTGCCTCTTTCATTCTTCACTCGAATTACTGGTGAGATGGGAGTTCATCAATTTGTTTTTCTCGAGCGTGTTGAGGGTTACGGAAATGAAATAATGAAGGGGTATGATTTTGATACCCGCGATATTATGTGGCTTTTTTCACACTCGGGGATTAACAATGTGAATATTGATATTGCTCTGGAAGCAAAAAAGAAGGGGATGAAAGTAATAGTATTCGGATCTGCCGCAAATGCAAAAGGGAAGCAGACAAGGCACTCTTGCGGAAAAACAATTTTTGACCTGGCAGATATTGTTGTTGACACCTGTGCTCCGCTTGAAGATGCTTCAGTAACACTAAAGAATCACCAGGATAAGATTGGCCCCGTTTCTACAATGGCATTCATTACCTGTGTCTGGATGACAATAACAACCGTCGCAGAAATCCTGGCCGACAGGGGTGTGAAACTCTATATCCATCCTTCTCATAATGTACCGGGCGATGGCACTGCAAAACAGCGTCTTGATGAAGCTCTGGCAGAATACAAACAAAGAATAGCTGGGGTATAATGTCGGGTATGAGAGCGGATTCTGCTGAAGTCATTGATTATATTGACTTTATGTAAAAGGAGCTCAGGTTATACCTGGGAAACCAATGGCACCACTGGAACTACATCGACAATCTTGCAAGTATTCATCTTAAAAAAGGATTGCAAACATTCACCATTCACACTGTTGAAATAGGACAGATGAATTATGATTTCATAAACTTTCAAAAAGTAAATTAAAAGCAGTTAATTAAATATTAAAATCTGATTATGAAAAAATCGGCAATATTATGTCTAATGCTTATTTGCTTGTTTCCTTTATGCTGCAAAATTAATGCACAAGATATCTCAGCTAATGAACAATGCAAAAAACTTGGAAGAGGAGTAAATATCATCGGGTATGACAAGGAATTATGGAAAGACTATACCAAAGGTCGTTTCAAAGAAAAGTATTTTAAAATGATCAAAGAGGCAGGGTTTTCTAACATCCGTGTTAATCTGCATCCTTTTTCAAATATGGACAGCACATATAAAATCAATTCCAGATGGCTGGAAACTTTGGATTGGGTGGTAAAAAGGGGTATTGAAGCCAACCTCATGATTATTCTTGATATGCACGAATACAATGCTATGGCGGCTGATCCGGTTGCAAAAAAGGAAATGTATCTTTCTGTATGGAAGCAACTGGCTCCAAGATATAAAGACCAGCCAAACAATGTGTTATTTGAAATACTAAACGAACCAAATCAGAAGCTTACTCCGGAGCTATGGAATGCGTTTCTGATTGATGCAATAAAAATAATCCGTAAGACCAACCTCAACCGGACACTTATAATTGGTCCTGCTAACTGGAACGGAATAGAGTCTTTACCGACCCTGGTTTTGCCTGAGGAGGATAAAAACATAATTGTTACTGTCCATTTTTATCACCCGATGAAATTTACACATCAGGGTGCACCCTGGTCTAAAGAAAATGTGATATATAATGGTATAACATGGACTGGCACGAAGGAGGAAAAAGCAGATGTTGACAAGAGATTGCAGGTAGCTGCTGATTGGTCAGAAGCAAATAACCGTCCGATATTTTTAGGTGAATTTGGGTCTTATGATAAAGGTGACATGGAATCCCGTGCCCGTTACACGGCCTATGTTTCCCGCACAGCTGAAAGATTAGGATTTAGCTGGGCTTACTGGCAGTTTGACAGCGATTTTATCGTTTATGATATTGATAAAGAAAAATGGGTTGTGCCTATTTTGAATACCCTGACAGATAAATTGTCCAAATAGAATAAGTTTAAGTTAGCTTAGCACATCCATCTGGGCATGCTAAACAAAGAAAAAGCCCTGCATCTCCCTTTTACATCTACATAAATAAACCAAGTGTATTTTCCCCCTCTTTACGAAGTAGAGAGGGGGAGAAAGGGGGTGAGTTCATGAACTTAAAGAGGATTACAGTTCGCTTCGCTCACTGTGATCCTCTAAGGTGGTGCTTAACACCGAAAAAGCCCTGCCGTTTCACGGCAAGGCTTTTTCTTTGTAGCGGAGGGAGGATTCGAACCTCCGACCTTTGGGTTATGAGCCCAACGAGCTGCCACTGCTCCACCCCGCAATATATTTGAGGTGCAAATTTAATACTTAAGGCGCAATAACCAAAAGAATTAATGATTTTTTCAATAATAAAATTTGTAAGTTTGCAGGAAGACGGAAGACCGAAGTCCGGAACACGTTAATGGTTTCGGATTCAGGATTCGGGATTTCAGGATTTTAAGACTGCAAGACCGCAAGACTGCAAGACCGCAAGACAATAGCCCTAATACATCAGCTATCGATTTTAATTGACATATCAGAATTAGTAATTAAATTATAAACACCATGCCAAGAGTATTCAAAGCCAGCGATATTGAAAATGAGGAGAAAGAAGTAAAGCGTGACTATCTCGACCGCCATATGCCTCATGTGATCTGTCCCGATCAGGTTAACAGGGGAGAGAAATTTGCAGTAAAAGTGAAGCTTGGTGAAGAATATCCCCACCCCGATGAATATGATCATTCAATAAGCATGATACAGTTATGGAACCGCGAAACTCTTCTTGCCGAAGCCCGCTATACTCCGGGGGTATATGGTAATCTTCCTTCCCATGTCGAAATAGATTTTTATATTGTTGCCCCGGATGTATCAATGAACCTTTCGGCAATGTCGGTCTGCTCTAAGCACGGCCTGTGGCAAAGTGAAGATAAACCTGTAAAGGTTATTTAAGGTTTATTATCTTTGCACGCCAATCATGTAAAGGATTATGCCCAAAAACGATAAGAAAAAACGCAACTGGCGCGATAAATACAGGTTTTCCGTAAGCAATGATACAACTTTTGAGGAGGTTTGGAGAATAAGACTTACACAGTATAATGCCTTCCTGCTTATCACGCTTCTTATGTTTTTCATTATCGGTGCAACAGCTTCTCTTATTGCGTTTACAAATCTCAGGGAATCTATTCCGGGTTATCCCGACATTACCATGAGGCGCAACATTCTTGTAAACGCCATCCGTCTTGACTCTCTTGAAAAAGAGCTTATCCTGAGAGACAAGTATTTCGAAAATCTTAGTTCCATCATAGCCGGAAATCAACCCCTTAGTTCTTTGGCCCTGAGGGATACCACGAGAAACTATAACTCAATCACATTCCGCTCTTCACCTGAAGATTCAGCCCTGAGAGCCCAGATTGAAAAAGATGACAGGTATAATCTTACCCTCGGTTCTGTGACAGCCGAAACGGGTACCAGCCTTGCGGGTCTTCATTTTTTCCCTCCGGTTAAAGGTATTGTATCAGGGAAATTCGATCCCCGGTCAAGCCATTTTGGCACAGACATAGTTACAAAGCCCAAATCGCCTGTTGATGCGGCTCTCGACGGCACAGTAATATTTACGGGCTGGACCAGGGAGACAGGATTTGTAATTGAGCTTCAGCATTCGAACAATATTGTCTCAGTGTACAAGCATAATGCCTCTCTTCTTAAGGAGACAGGAGACCTTGTCCGGACAGGCGAAGCAATCGCGATAGTGGGCGATTCTGGTGAACTCTATACCTCAGGTCCTCATCTTCACTTTGAAATCTGGTACAAGGGAAGTCCTCTTGATCCTGAAAAACATATAATTTTCTAAAACCGGGAGTGCCCTATGCCAAAGAGAATTGCTTTGTTGGGATCGACCGGATCGATCGGCACACAGACCCTGGATGTCATTTCAAGGTTTCCGGGAGAATATAAGGTTGAGGTTCTTACAGCAGGGAATAATATCAGGCTTCTGGTACAGCAGGCAGAGAAATATCTGCCTGATTCCGTGGTTATCGGAAATTCCCTTCATTATCATCAGCTGAAGGAAGCTCTTAAGGATATTCCGGTTAAGGTATATGCTGGTGATGAAGCTATTGAACAGGTCGTAAGAGGTTCAAACATCGACATGGTGGTTGTTGCCATGGTTGGCTATTCAGGACTTAGGCCAACTATCTCGGCTATAAAGTCCGGAAAGAAAATTGCCCTGGCAAACAAGGAAACTCTTGTGGTTGCAGGCGAAATAATAAAAAAACTGGTCAAAGAATCAGGTAGTAAGATCATTCCTGTTGATTCTGAGCATTCAGCGATTTTTCAATGCCTTGCCGGCGAGTCGGGGAATCCGGTCGAAAAGATCACACTGACTGCTTCCGGAGGCCCTTTTCTCAATTTTACGGAAGAGATGCTAAAGAAAGTAAAACCTCATGAAGCGCTTAAACATCCAAACTGGGAGATGGGCAATAAAGTAACTGTCGATTCTGCCTCGCTGATGAACAAAGGGCTTGAGGTTATTGAGGCAAGATGGCTTTTCGATCTTCCTCCTGAACAAATAGAAGTTATAATTCATCCCCAGTCAATCATTCATTCCCTGGTCCATTTTGCCGACGGGTCGGTGAAAGCCCAACTTGGTATGCCTGATATGAGGATCCCGATCCTGTATGCATTAAGCTATCCTGACAGGTTATCCTCAAATCTTCCAAAGCTTGATCTGAGCAAATGTCCGACGCTCAATTTTATCGAACCTGATCCTTCAAGATTCCGTAACCTTGCACTGGCTTATAACGCACTCAGGCAGGGAGGTAATATGCCCTGTATAATGAATGCAGCAAATGAGGTTGCCGTGAACGCATTTCTTTCAGGGAAAATTGGCTTTCTGCAGATGTCGGATGTGGTTGAATTCACTATGGAAAAAACGGAATATTTTGTATCCCCCGGACTGGGCTTCCTTGAAACATCTAATTCAAGGGCAAGAACAGTTGCACAAAACTACATTAACGAACTTTTAAAGAAATCATGACAATACTAATAAAGATACTGCAGTTTCTCCTGAGTCTTTCAATCATAGTGATCATACACGAATTTGGTCATTTTATTTTTGCGAAGCTCTTTAAAACAAGAGTTGAAAAATTCTATCTCTTTTTCGATGCCTGGTTCGCACTTTTCAAACGTAAGATAGGTGAAACTGAATATGGGATAGGCTGGATCCCTCTTGGCGGCTATGTAAAGATTTCGGGAATGATTGATGAGTCGATGGACAAGGAACAGATGAAGCAGCCTCCCCAGCCATATGAATTCAGGTCAAAAACTTCCGGTCAGAGACTTATGATAATGACTGCCGGAGTTATCTTTAATTTTATTTCCGCATTGTTAATATATGTATGCGTACTCTATACATGGGGAATAACATATCTTCCTACAGCCAATGTGAAATATGGTATTGTGACTGATTCGGCGGGTTACTCTATAGGCCTCAGAAACGGAGATAAAATAATTTCAATCGACAATCAGAAAATTGATAACTTTAACGAGATTACCTCCGATATAGTTCTGAATGACAGGAAAACAATCCAGGTTGACAGGAACGGAGAAATAATGAATATTCCAATCCCGGTGGAGTTTATCGCCAGGTTACTTAAGGGAAACGGAAAGATTGAACCCAGAACACCATTCAGGCCATATATAATTTCTGCTTTTGGGAAGGTATCTCCCGGCAGGACGGCTGGATTGCAGGAAGGGGATGAGCTCGTGGGTTTAAATGGAAATAATTTTGAATGGTTTGATCAATTTCAGAAATATCTCTCAGATAACAGGACCATGACGATCGCAGTAAATATCCTGCGAAAAGGGGAACAGATCGATATCCCTGTTGTGCCAACAGCCGAAGGCATGCTCGGAATAGGAAGCTCAAGGACATATGACCAGATTTTTGAACTGAAAACTATAAATTACGGGTTCCTTGCATCAATTCCTGCCGGAATAAGCAAAGGCTTTAAAACGATTGGAGACTATCTGAAGCAGTTCAAGGTAATATTCTCAAGGCATACAAAAGCTTATGAATCATTGGGTGGTTTTATTACAATCGGGAGCATTTTCCCGGGTGTCTGGGACTGGCAGTCTTTCTGGAACCTGACCGCTCTGTTGTCGATCATACTTGCGGTAATGAATATACTTCCGATTCCGGCGCTCGACGGCGGACATGTTATGTTTTTGTTATATGAAGTGATCACCGGAAGGAAGCCAAGCGACAAGTTCCTTGAGTATGCGCAGATCACAGGAATGGTCATTCTCTTTGCGCTTCTGATCCTTGCAAACGGGAACGATATCATAAGGCTTATAAAGAAATGAGATAGAATACCGAAGACGGAACAGAAGATTGACGAACGAAATGAGGAAATTCCGCAAGGCGGAACAGAAGTACTTTATCCGGTCATCGGATTTCTGACAAAAGAAATATTTTTCTATTATTGTGAATAAACAAAGTATTTATACCTTTGCATAAATTCAAAAACTTAAAGAGATGGGAAAGATTGGAGTAACTGAGATAATTCTTATTTTGCTTGTTGTTGTGCTATTGTTCGGAGGTCGGAAAATACCTGAATTAATGAAAGGCATAGGCCAGGGAATGAAGGAATTCAAAAAAGCTTCAAAGGTTGACATCGATGATCAAAAAGAAGGCGAAAAGATAAAGTAGTATTTTTAAAATACTGTTACTGAAGAGGGTGTCTCAAAAGGCACTCTCTTTTCTTTTATTTAAGTTGTTGATAATTAGTGAAAAGAAAGGGGATGCCCAAGTTATCATCCCAGGCTTCTGCTCAAGGTTCTGGTATATGGTTTTTAAGAGTAAAAGGGTTCGTATTTCTGATTTCTTCTTACCGGAATCAAGCCGGCTTCCCTGATTATGTTCTGAATCTCATCTGCATTAAACCGGTTATTTGATCCTGCCGCACTTACAACATTCTCTTCTATCATTATTGATCCGAGATCATTTGCCCCCGAATGAAGCGACAGCATTGCAACCTCTTTTCCTACAGTAAGTAAAGAGGACTGAAGGTTTGAAATATTATTAAGCATTATCCTGCTGACTGCAACCAGGCGGATATAATCAGGCCCATTGTAGGCGCTTTTAATTCCGTGCCTTTTTGAAAGCACAGTTCCTTCATCCTGGAAAGGCCATGGTATAAACGCAACAAATCCGTAGTTGCCTTCCGGCTTTTCAGCCTGGAGTTCCCTGATCCTTACAAGGTGCTCAACCCTTTCAGCAACTGTTTCAAGATGTCCGTACATCATAGTGGCTGATGTTGGCAGATTGAGACGGTGTGCTTCTCTCATCACATCAAGCCATTCTCCGGTCGTGGCTTTGCCTGGTGAAACAATCTTCCTGACCCTGCCGGCAAGGATTTCGGCACCGGCGCCGGGAAAACTGTCGAGACCAGCAGCTATTAGCCTGCTGAGTATTTCACCATACGGGAGTCTCTCTTTTTTTGCCAGAAAGACAACCTCGGGCGGTCCAAGGGCGTGAAGCTTTAGGGCAGGATATAGTTCCTTGAGTTTCCTGAAAAGGCCGGTATAGAATTCAAGTCCGAGATCGGGATTCATACCACCCTGAAGAAGAAGCTGATCACCTCCAAGATTGATGAGCTCATCAATCTTTTTTATATAATCACCGATTGAAGTCACATATGTATCAGGCGAATCCTTCCTGCGGCAGAAATTACAGAATTTGCACTGGGAAAAACAGACATTGGTTATGTTTACATTTCTATCGATAATCCAGCCGGCTTTATTCCCGGGTACATGGATCTGCCTGATTTTATCACCAATAAACATCAACTCCTCAAGAGGGGCTTCATGATAAAGTGCAGTTCCCTCCTCAGCGGTCAGTGGTACCAGGCTGAGGGCTTTTTTGTATAGTTTTTTTAAATCCATCTGATAACACTAATATCACAGTCAAATGAAACAAATTAACCTTTTCTTTTACCCCTAAATCCCCCAAAGGGGGACTTTTAATTCTACCCTGTTAAAGCCCCCCTATGGGGGGTTTGGGGGTGGATCACTTTTTAAAAGCAGGAGAATTTAAACAAATACAAAGGTAACTCTTTAGAAACTAAACAATCAATAATTTAATTAACTTTACATTCTTAAAAAATCCGGATAAAATCTATGAAACCCGCGATAAATAAAATAACCCAAATACTTCCTGATCAGTCTGTTATATGTATCCTTGGCAAGGATGAGATTCCCGAATGGCTTAAGCTTACCAAATCAGAAAAGGAATTCGCATTGAAACAGTTGATGGCAAAGGAAGAGTATGCAATTATCAACTCATACTACAAAAACACTTACATAATAAGGATAAATAAAACAGGTTCTGAATATAAGTTAAAGGAGGAGCTGAGAAAGACCGCATTCAATCTCCGGAAAGTTATCAGATCGAATAACCACTCTGAGCTCGTAATAGCTTCACACAAGGCATTTAAGGGAGCAGTTGAAGCTTTTACTGAAGGATTACTGCTCAGCTTCTATTCTTTCGATAAATACAAAACAAAAAAAGAGAGCGGGGAGAAAAAGGATTATCCTTCACAGCTACTGTTGTACCAGGGGCCAGATGATGAAGATCTCAAGTGGCTGATTGACCTTACTGATTCGGTTTATTTCGTGCGCGACCTTATAAATGAACCTGTTAACCATCTGAATGCTACTGCCCTGGCAGAAGAGATAAAAAAGATTGGCAATTCGGCAGGATTCAGTGTTGAGGTCCTTAATAAGGGAAAGATAGAAACCCTTAAGATGGGCGGATTGATTGCAGTCAATAAGGGAAGTGTGGATCCTCCGGTTTTCTGTATTTTGGAGTGGAAGCCTGAAAAGGCCCTTAATGCGAGCCCTCTGGTCCTTGTCGGGAAAGGTATTGTATATGATACGGGCGGACTGAATATCAAGACTGGCGATTATATGGATAATATGAAAGCTGATATGGCCGGAGCGGCAGCTGTTACCGGTGTCCTCTGCACAATAGCCAGGACCGGAATTCCGCTTCATGTTATTGGCCTTATCCCTGCCACGGACAACCGTCCTGGCGGAAATGCCTACACTCAGGGAGATATTATCACAATGTACAACAAGATGAATGTTGAAGTTGGCAATACCGATGCCGAAGGAAGGATGATACTTGCCGATGCAATCAGCTATGCGTCAAAATTCAAGCCTGAGCTTATTATCGATATTGCAACACTTACAGGTTCAGCTGTTATGACTTTTGGCGTTCAGGCCATAGCAGTCATGGGCAACGCTGACAGGAAGTATTTCAGGCTTCTTGAGGAGTGTGGCAACGAGGTTTATGAAAGGACAGCCGAACTGCCATTCTGGGAGGAGTACGGGGAACTTATTAAATCTGATATAGCTGATATTAAGAATGTTGGCGGAAGGGAGGCCGGTGCCATTACAGCAGGCAAATTCCTGGAGAAATTTGCTGAATATCCAATGATTCATATGGATATAGCCGGAACAGGGTCACTTAAAAAAGATGATTTTTACAGGTTAAAGGATGGACCAGGGTCCGGAGTAAGACTGCTTTCAACGTTTCTGAAAAAGTATGCAGCTGACCTGATGGTTAAGTAATGACAGTATTATGGAGAAAAAAACAATAATTGCAGGAATCACGCAAGGCGATATAAATGGTATTGGATATGAGGTTATCATAAAAGCCCTCATGGATGATGAAATTAATGATATCTGCGTTCCGGTGGTCTATGGCTCGCCTAAGGTGGCAGCATACCATCGCAAAGCCTTGAATATTAATAATTTCAGTTTTAATAATATACGTTCTGCGGAAGAAGCAAATAATAATAAAATCAACCTTATAAACTGCCTTGATGATAATATAAGGGTTGAACTTGGAAAATCGACACCTCAGGGTGGTGAAGCGGCATTTGCCTCACTCGAAAAAGCTGTGGCCGATCTGAAAAGCGGTAAGATAGATGTGCTGATTACAGCACCTATTGACAAGCA
Source organism: Bacteroidales bacterium (assembly GCA_038252165.1). Taxonomy (GTDB): domain Bacteria; phylum Bacteroidota; class Bacteroidia; order Bacteroidales; family VadinHA17; genus LD21. The sequence goes on from JBBSAP010000001.1 coordinate 34,338, forward strand.
GAATATTCAGTCGGATAATTTCCGGTTCAGCGGGCATACTGAATATCTAAAATCAGTGGCCGGAGCCGATGATGTGCTTATGTTCATGGTAAGTGAAAGTGTTAAGATTGGAGTGGCAACCGGCCATGTGCCACTGAGACAAGTTCCTGATCTCATAACAACGGATCTTCTTCTTAGGAAATTCAGGCTGATGAACCAATCCCTTATCCTTGATTTCGGTATTCGCCGGCCGAGAATTGCAGTTCTGGGGCTTAATCCGCATGCAGGAGACAATTCCCTCCTGGGAAAGGAGGAGGCTGAAATTATTTCTCCGGCAATACAGCAGGCGATTAAGGAAAACATCCTAATCTTCGGGCCCTTCCCTGCTGATGGATTTTTCGGGGCAGGATCATTTACCAAATTTGACGGGATACTGGCAATGTATCACGACCAGGGTCTCGCGCCTTTTAAGGCATTATCCTTCGACACCGGGGTGAATTTTACTGCAGGACTACCATTCATCAGGACATCCCCTGTTCATGGCACTGCTTTCCAGATAGCCGGAAAAGGAGAAGCTTCGGAAAGCTCCTTTCGCCATGCAATTTACCTTGCCTGCGATATTTTCAGGAACAGGCAGATGTACTCTGAAATAGCCCGCAATCCGCTAAAGCACCAGGATATTGAAATTCATAATGAACGGGTTGATGAACTTCCGCCTGAAATTCCTAACTCTGAACAACATATATGATCGATTATATTAAAGGGAACCTGGCAGAACTGACCCCTGCATTTATTATTATTGAAAATGGAGGTATAGGTTATTTTATCAGCATTTCTCTTTCAACATTTACAAAGCTTGAGGGTAAAACAGAGTGCAGGATACTCGTGCATGAAGTCATAAGGGAAGACAGCCATCAGCTCTTTGGATTTGCAGATAAGGCGGAACGTGATATTTTCAGGTTGCTTATATCTGTGTCCGGCGTTGGTTCGAGCACAGCGAGAATGATGCTCTCCTCACTTAGCCATGACGAAATTGAGAAGGCTATCCTTGAATCAGATGTAAATACTTTAAAGAGTATTAAAGGGATAGGTTTGAAGAGTGCACAGAGGATCATTGTTGACCTGAAAGACAAGCTTGGAAAACAATCCGGAACCGGCGAAATATTTGCATTTACAGACAATACCAAGCGTGAAGAGGCGTTATCAGCTCTAGTGATGCTTGGGTTTGGCAAAAGTGCTGTCTTAAAAGTTCTTGAGAGGATAATCAGAGAGGAGAAATATCTGACTGTCGAGGACCTGATTAAGAAAGCCCTTAAAAGCCTGTAAATACATATAATTTCATTTGGGATCAGGGATATCATATAATCATCTGCTGAAATTATCATATTTTGTACTATTCGCTTCTCTCTTTCTTATTTCTGCAGAAGTCAATAGTCAGGTCCCTGTGACGTCTGCAGCAACAGATACAATAAGAAAATCCCCTTTGAAACTTAACGATGTTTCAGGAAATCCGTGGGAGCCGGTCCGGAAGGCCCCATTGTACCTGAACAACCCTTCAAATATCACATCAACTGTTATCTACGTTCCCGAAAAGAATGAATATGTGATTTATCAGAAAGTCGGAGCTTTTGATTATCGCACTCCTGTACATATGTCACCCGAAGAATTTCGCAAATACCAGTTTAACAAAGAAATGCGTGATTACTGGCAATCAAGGGTCTCGGGGGAAGCAGGAGGTTTCAAATCGAACCTCATTCCCCAGATAGAGATCGGGGGTGCCACCTTTGATAAAGTATTCGGCAGCAATGTTATTAATATTGTACCTCAGGGATCGGCAGAACTGGTGTTTGGCATCAACATTTCACGCACTCAGAATCCGACCCTTTCGGAAAAGCTAAGGACAATCCCGACTTTCGACTTCAAGGAAAAGATCCAGATGAATGTTACAGGGACAATCGGTGATAAGATGCAGCTTGGAGTGAATTATAACACTGATGCCATGTTCGAGTTTGAGAACCGGACCAAGCTTCAGTACGCGGGGAAAGAAGACGAGATAATCAAGAAAGTAGAGGTTGGAGATGTCACTCTTCCTCTGCCGGGTACCCTGATCACCGGAAGCTACAGTCTTTTCGGGCTCAAAACAGAGATGCAGTTCGGGAAATTGAACCTTACTACTGTTCTGTCGCAGCAGAAAGGCGAAACTTCAACTATTGATGTGAAAGGAGGAGCCCAGATAAGCGAATTTGAGGTCTATGCTGATGATTATGAGGCAAACCGCCATTTCTTTCTTTCACATCATTTCAGGGATATTTACAACGATGCCCTGAAAAACCTTCCAGCCGTCAGCAGCGGACTGAATATCACTCGTATTGAGGTGTGGATAACAAATAAGACAAGCAGCTATAACGAGACAAGGAACATTGTTGCATTTGCCGATCTCGCTGAGAACAGCAGTCATATTTATAACAAGGTCCCTGCTTTCCAGGCATCACCGGGAGCAGTCAGATTCCCTGACAATATGGCCAACCCTCTTTATCAACAACTGCTTTCCAATTATAACTCGATGAGGGATGTGGATCAGGTCACAACTGCCTTCAGTTCATTGTACCCGGCATTCCAGATCGGACGCGATTTTGAGAAAATTGAAAATGCCCGGAAGCTCAATGACAGGGAATTCACTCTTAACAGCCTGCTGGGATATATTTCTCTTAACACCGCATTGAATAATGATGAGGTACTGGCTATCGCATATGAATATACTATGAACGGACAGGTTTACAAAGTTGGAGAATTCTCAACCGACGGTATATCAGCTCCACAGGCACTTATCCTTAAACTTATCAAAGGAACCACCCTGAGCCCCAGATACCCCACATGGAACCTGATGATGAAAAATATCTATTCACTGGGTTCAGGAAGACTTGAAAGCAATGATTTTCAGCTCAACATTCTCTATGAAGATGACAAAACCGGGAATTCAATAAATTACCTTCCCGAAGGAAAAATTGCAAACAAGATACTCCTACAGGTTCTTGGACTTGATAATCTTAATTCGCAGCATGATCATGTCCCGGATGGCTATTTTGACTTTATTGACGGTATTACAATAAATGTAAGCAGGGGTAAAATAATATTTCCTGTAATTGAGCCTTTTGGAAGTTACCTGAGAAGCCAGATCGGGGACAATCTTATTGCAGAAAAATATGTCTTCCAGGAGCTTTATGATTCAACCCAGACTATTGCCAGACAGATGGCCGAGAGGAACAAGTTCAAAATGACAGGGCAATACACTTCGCAGTCAGGTTCCGAGATCAGGCTCAATGCAACAAATATCCCTGCCGGATCGATTATCGTTACAGCAGGAGGAGTGACTCTGAATGAAAACACCGATTACACGGTCGATTATAACATGGGAGTTGTAACTATAATTAACTCCGCCCTTATAGAATCACAGACACCCATTAAGGTATCACTTGAGAGCAACCAGTTTTTCGGATTTCAGACCAAGACACTCCTTGGCACCCATCTCGATTACAGGTTCTCCGATAATTTCAATATCGGAGGCACCCTTTTGCATCTGAATGAAAGACCATATACCCAGAAAGTTAATTTCGGAGAGGAACCAATATCAAATACTATCTGGGGACTAAATACTTCCTACAGGGGAGAATCTCAGCTTCTGACGAAGCTTATTGACAAGATCCCCCTTCTCGAAACCAAAACCCCCTCAAGCATCTCATTCAACGGGGAGTTTGCAGAGCTGATCCCGGGCCACTCACGCGCAATTTCAAATGCAGGCAATTCCTATATTGACGATTTTGAATCGAGTGAAATCCCTCTTGATCTCAAATCGTTTAATGCCTGGTCAATATCAAGCATCCCGCAAGGCCAGGATCAGCTTTTTCCTGAAGCATCATTGAATAACAGCCTGACGACAGGGACCAACAGAGCTAAAATAGCCTGGTATGTCATCGATCCCCTGTTTCTGAGAAACGGGTCTTCAACTCCCTCTCATATTAAACAGGATCCTGCAACACAATCAAGTCACTTTGTCAGGGAGATCTATGAAAATGAGATCTTTCCGAACAGGGAAAGCACAAGCGGGATCCCGACTACCATTTCAATACTTAACGTGGCTTACTATCCTGGTGAGAAAGGACCGTACAATTTCGACACCGATCCTAATTCATTCTCAAGGGGAATGAATTCTGGCGGGAAGCTTAATGATCCTCAATCGAGGTGGGGCGGAATAATGAGGGAGGTTCTTACGAGTGATTTTGAAACAGCCAATATTCAGTACATTGAATTCTGGCTGATGGACCCCTTTGTTGAAGATCCTACACATCAGGGAGGCGATCTGTACTTTAACCTGGGAAATATCTCGGAAGATATTTTAAAAGATTCACGTAAAAGCTTCGAAAACGGTCTTCCTGGTTCACCAATTCTTCAGAATATTGATACAACTGCATGGGGAAGAGTTCCTACTGTCCAGTCGGTTGTGCATGCATTCGACAACAGCTCCGAATCAAGGATGTATCAGGATGTGGGACTTGATGGACTGAGAAACCAGGATGAGCAGTCATTTTTTATAAATTACCTTCAGAGAACACAGGCTATTGTATCTCCTGATGCGTATAGCGAAATACTCAAGGACCCTTCAAATGATGATTTTCACTATTTCAGGGGATCGGACTATGATTTTGACCAGCTGAGTATTCTTGACAGGTACAAAAGATATAACGGACAGGACGGTAACTCCCCGACCGCAGAAATGTCAACCGAATCGTACCCGACAACCGGCTCTACACTGCCCGACATGGAGGATATCAACCGCGACAACACCCTGAGCGAAACTGAAAGCTATTATCAGTACAAGATCAGCCTGAGACCTGAGAACATGAAGATCGGGTCGAACTATATTGTTGATGAGATAGAGCCCACCGTCAAGCTGGCAGACAAGTCGGAATCGAAGGTTAAATGGTATCAGTTCAAGATACCGGTGACCGAATATCAACGGGCAGTAGGGGTGATCAGCGATTTTAAGTCAATACGGTTCATGAGAATGTTCCTGAAGAATTTCAACCAGCCTGTCATCATGCGTTTTGCTGAGCTTAATCTTGTGAGGGCGGAATGGAGAAAATACAATATCACTTTCATGGAGGGAGGAGAGAGGATAACAATTCCCGAACCTGAAGATGGCACGTTTGAAATAAGCTCAGTAAGCATCGAAGACAATGCAGGCAAAAAGCCTGTTAATTATGTTCTGCCTCCGGGATTTGACAGGGTTGTTGATCCTCAGAATCCACAGCTGCGCCAGCTCGATGAGCAATCGATGGTCCTGAAAGTGCAGGATCTGGCTGATGGCGATGCCCGTGCGGCTTACAGGAATGTGAATCTTGATGTCCGGCAGTACCGCCGGCTGAGGATGGAGGTTCACGCCGAGGCGCTGATAGGTCAGCCATTGTACAATAACGAACTCACGGCATTCATCAGAATAGGATCGGACTATAAATCAAATTTCTATGAATATGAAGTTCCTCTGAAACTCACTCCTCCGAGCGATAAATATAGTAATGATTCGGATGAATACAGGGCAATCGTATGGCCTGCAGATAACAAATTCAATATAGATCTGTCAGTGCTGCAGGAGGCTAAAAAGGAGCGGAACAGGCAATTACAGGCTAATGGCTCTTCACTGAGCATTTCTGATGTCTTTGCCTTCAAAGACGATTCAAACAGGGTGTATGTTTGCGGTAATCCCAATCTTAGCAATGTGAAGGTTATAATGATTGGTATCAGGAACCCTATAAAAACAAGAAACCCTGATGCTGACAATGGTGAAAGCAGATCGGCGGAGGTATGGGTGAATGAGTTAAGACTCAGCGACTTCGTTGAGAATGGAGGCTGGGCTGCAAACAGCCACCTACAGGCTCGTCTGGCTGACCTGGGAACTATTGATGTTGTTGGCCAGGCCAGCACTCCGGGTTGGGGAAGCATTGATAAGAAAGTTAACGGAAGAAGCAAAGAAGATATTCTGAAGTATGATGTTTCCGCAACAATGGAACTTGGAAAATTTTTCCCTGAGAAGGCAGGTGTCCGTCTTCCGGTATATGCAGGTTTTTCTGAGACGCGAATCAAACCTCAGTATAATCCCCTTGACCCCGACATCAAACTAAAGGATGCACTGAACGAAGCCAAAAGCAAGGAAGCCAGGGATTCGATAAGATCGATTTCAGAGGATTATTCAAGACGAAAAACAATATCAATTAACAATGCAGGCATCACGAAACGGGGTGAGAAGCCGCATGTATGGGATCTGGCCAACTTCAGTGTCAACTATACTTTTAACGAAAATTACAGAAGTAATACCAGGACTGAGATAGACCTTGAGAGGAATTACAGGGGAGGTATCAATTATAATTACGATGCACAGCCTAAGAACATTACCCCTTTTAAGAATGTAAAATTTCTGAACTCACCCCTTTTCAGAATAATAAAGGACTTTAATTTCTATCCTTTCCCGAAAAGCATATCGTTCAGGACAGATGTTTCAAGGTATTACAATGAGGTAAAAACAAGGAATATAAATAATCCTAATCTCCTGATATCGCCTACTTTCAGGAAGGACTTTGAATGGACAAGGATCTTTGATGTAAAATATGACCTTACACGCCAGCTGAAAATCGATTTTACATCGACCAACATAGCAAGGATCGATGAACCCGAAGGAGCGGCCGACCGCAAAAGATACCGGAGTGATTATGAAAACTGGCGCGATTCAGTGATGACTAATCTTAAGCAGCTTGGGAGGACCACTTCCTACAATCATTTTTTCAATGTCACTTACAATATTCCAATAAACAAGCTTCCGTTGCTTTCGTGGGTCACTGCCAATGCCAGGCTCGGATCGGATTATTCATGGATGGCCGGCGCACTGTATCCTGATTCCATGAACATTAATCTGGGGAATTCGATAAAGAATCATAGTGAGCTCACATTTTCAGGAACAGCCAACCTGTCATCCCTTTACAGCAAGTCGAAATTTCTGAAGAACATTGAAAACAACGCAAGACCAGATGCTGTTCAGAGGATGAAGATCGAATACAAGACTGAAACATTCACAAGAAACAATGTCAATTTCAGGACGGATGTTATGAGGCCGCTTGTCCATAACCTGAGAACAAAGGATGTAAAGGTAAAGATCATCAAAAAGGATGGATCGGAGCTTAAGGGGAAACTGGAAATAATCAGCGAGAACAGGGTAAATTTCACATCGGCAGAAGCTGCTGACGGGACCCAGGTAACAATCGAAGGCAGGATCCCCAAAAAGCGTAATCCGCTTACTGTCACCGGCGAATATATGCTGCGTGCATTAATGGGAGTCAGGTCGGTGAGCCTTACTTATACATCGGCACAGGGACAGTACCTGCCCGGATTCACCCCTGAAGCAAAATTTTTGGGAATGTCAAGGACTAATAATGTCATGGCCCCCGGACTGCCATTTATCCTTGGTTACAGCAACAGGAACTTCTTTGAAAAAGCTGCTGCCAATGGATGGCTGACTACCGACACTCTCCTAAACACCCCTGCCATTTACAACAATAAGATTGACCTTTCCCTGAGAAGTGTGGTGGAACCTTTCCCGGGCTTAAAAATTGACATAAATGCCGACAGAAGATTCCTGGAAAATGAAAGCTCATATTACACAGCAGATTACAACGGGAATTTTCCTGATAGCACCCGGAACAGGGTTATTACGGGAAACTTCTCAATATCAATAATCTCATGGGGAACAGCATTTGAAAAAGTCTCAAAAAAGAACAATTATATCTCAACCACATTTGAAGAGTTCAAGAAAAATGCGGTGATAATATCCGGCAGACGAGCCGAGGCACGCAGGCAACTGGACCCGGGATATGATCCTGATCTTGATCCTGACACCGGTCTGCCTCTCAAAGGTGATTATAAGAACGGATATGGCAGATCCTCGCGCGAGGTTCTTATTCCGGCCTTTTATGCAGCATACACCAAAACGGACCCGCACAAGGTTGATCTGGCCACTTTCCCGTCAGCCTTCAAGATGATGCCAAACTGGAGAATAAGCTTTGACGGATTTTCGAAATTTGAATTTGTGAAGAGAGTATTCCGGTCGGTGAATATCACGCACCAGTACCGAAGCGTCTATCAGATCGGCTCATATACAACAAATCTCAATTATTTTGTCGACGGCAACGGGGTGAACAATATAAGGGATCTCCAGAATAACTACATCCAGAAGTATGAAATAAATACTATAACTGTCAGTGAGCAGTTCAGTCCTTTGATCAATATTGACATGAACTGGAAAAGCAATCTGACATCCCGGTTTGAATGGCGGAAATCACGAACAATCTCCCTTAACCTGACAGGTAACCAGATAACTGATTACCGCATCAACGAACTGGTTCTGGGAGCAGGTTACAGGTTTGATGATGTAAAAATAACAATTAAGACCGGCGGTGCGCAGAAATCGCTTAACAGCGACCTGAACCTCAGGCTCGATTTTTCACTCAGGGATGATAAAACTGTTATCAGGAAGCTGATTGAGGATGTAAACCAGCCTGTTGCAGGGATAAAAAGACTTACAATCGGTGCCACGGCGGATTATGTTCTTAGCGATAGGTTTAACCTTCAGATATTTGCTGATCATACAATGAATAACCCTTTTGTTGCCAATACTTTTCCCACATCCAACACTAATTTTGGATTCAGCCTTAAATTTACTCTTGCCCAGTAGCCTTTGGATCTGCCCCCGGGTGACACCGGGGCTATTGGAAGTCAATGCCGCTGGCATTGTGATGCAGTAATTTTTTAACGAATTTTTATAAAAGTTTGTCAGCATGCAATGAAATGTTGATAATGGATACCATTTAGGGGAAGGAGCAAATACATTTCAGAAAACGTTTGAAACATAGTCCTAATTATTTTTAACCTGAAAATCAATGAATCTCTGTGAAAATAAATGAAATACGGAGATTGAAATACCAATGCTTTTTTTATTTTTGATAGATTTACCTATACTTCTGACCTATTCTCTTCGAACTAAATCAGTCAATATGAAAAAAACAAAACCGCGATTGTCCTTCTGGCAAATATGGAACATGAGCTTTGGATTTTTAGGGATCCAGATCGGATTTGCCCTTCAGAATGCAAATGTCAGCCGGATCTTCGAAACCCTGGGTGCAAAGGTTGATGATATTCCAATACTCTGGATCGCAGCCCCGGTCACCGGTCTGATAATTCAGCCAATCATTGGCCACATGAGTGACAGGACCTGGACCCGTCTGGGAAGGCGGCGTCCTTATTTCCTTATCGGAGCTCTCCTGGCTTCAATTGCTTTATGTGTCATTACAAATTCTCCGACATGGCTCTTTGCAGCAGGGATACTATGGATAATGGATGCTTCAATAAATGTATCAATGGAACCTTTCAGAGCTTTTGTGGGCGACATGCTTGTATCAGAACAGCGCACTACAGGGTTTGCCATGCAAAGCTTTTTTATCGGCATTGGGGCAGTAATAGGATCATTTCTTCCATGGGTCCTTGTCAACTGGTTTAATGTTCCGGAGCTTCCTGCACCCGGTAAGCTGATTCCCCTTAATCTGAAACTTTCATTCTATCTGGGAGCTGGCATTTTCTTCCTGGCAGTTTTATGGACTGTTTTGCGAACCAGGGAGTACTCACCGGAAGAGCTGAAGGAGTTTGCAGAATCAGAATCTCCGGAGGACAAAAGGCAGAATGCAGTAAGTGAAGTGCAGGGATCTGAAAGAATACTGAATTTTTATATGCCCGGATTGATTTGGCTTGGAATAGGATTGATATTAACCTTCATATTGTCAGTGGTTAATCTTGAAAAAGAGCTCTATGTTATTACCGGGGGTGTTTCGCTTTTCGGTATTCTTCAGATAATTGCAGGCGCTTTGCAATCTTCGGGCAGGGGTCAGAATGGTCTTAATTCAATTCTCACCGACCTGCGGCATATGCCCGCAACAATGGGGCAGCTTGCAGTAGTACAGTTTTTTACATGGTTTGCCCTCTTTTCAATGTGGATATATACTACATCAGCAGTCACTTCACGCCTGTATGGTACAACCGATACTACATCCCTGGCATATAACGAGGGTGCCAACTGGGTAGGTGTCCTTTTTGGAATATATAACGGGTGTGCTGCTCTGATAGCCTTCCTGCTGCCTGTAATGGCAAAAGCAACAAGCAGGAAAATAACACATTCTGTCTGTCTTGTCATCGGGGGCATCAGTCTGATTTCGATTAACCTGGTAAGTGTTCCCTGGCAGCTTGTATTTCCGATGGCCGGTATAGGTATTGCATGGGCCAGCATACTTTCAATGCCTTATGCTATACTCACGGGTGCCCTGCCTCAGAACAAGATGGGCATATACATGGGCATCTTCAACTTCTTCATCGTCATTCCCCAGATACTTGCTGCAAGCATTCTTGGAAGCATGGTGAAACACATGTTCAATGGAAATACAATGAATGCCCTCATAGCAGGAGGTGTTTCAATGATGATTGCCTCCCTGATGGTCAGATTTGTCAAAGATGTCGATGACAGGAGGCTCAGATGAGATTAAAAGGATGCATTTTTGATCTTGACGGCGTAATTGTCGATACCGCCAAATACCATTATCTGGCCTGGAAAAAACTTGCCACGATGCTGAACATCGATTTTACAGAAGAAGATAATGAGCGGCTTAAGGGCGTCAGCAGAATGGCATCGCTTGATATTATCCTTGAGATCGGGAACAGGATTCCCGATGACAAAACAAAAGAAGAATATGCCTCTCTCAAGAATAAATGGTATCTCGATTACATAAACCGGATGATGCCGGATGAGATATTGCCCGGAAGTCTTGAATTCATTTCTGAACTTAAAAATTCCGGGATAAAAGTTGCCCTGGGATCAGCAAGCAGGAACACACCCCTGATCCTTGAACGGCTGGGTATAGGAATACTGTTTGACGGAGTTGCCGATGGTAATATTGTCAGCAAAGCAAAACCTGATCCGGAAGTGTTTATTATTGCGGCAAAGATGCTTGGCGTGCCACCTGAAGAGTGCATTGTATTCGAAGATGCGGTGGCGGGAGTGGAGGCTGCACTTAACGCAGGGATGCATTGTGTCGGAATAGGTTCGGAAAAAACGCTGAAAGATGCTCATTTTGTTGTTTCCGGGTTGGATAAGATGAACCTTAGAAAAATAAAAGTATTAGCAAAACAATTTTAATATGAACAACTGTTATAAACTGGATGAATGGCTTATTATTGAGGAGGGATTTCACCCTGAGTCTAACAGGGAATCGGAAAGCATATTTTCGATCGGGAACGGATATATGGGACAGAGAGCGAATTTTGAAGAGCATTATTCAGGCGATTCACTGACCGGCAGTTATATCGGAGGGGTTTATTACCCCGATAAGACCAGGGTGGGATGGTGGAAAAACGGCTACCCGGAATACTTTGCCAAGGTCCTGAATGCTCCGAAATGGATAGGTATAGATATTTGTATAAATAATATTCCTGTCGATCTTTCTTCGGCGAAGATCAACTCCTTCACCAGAACCCTGAACATGAAAGAGGGATATCTTGACAGGAAATTCACAATTGCAGTTGCCAGGCATAAAACTCTTGAATTCAATGCCAGGAGGTTTCTCAGTATGTCGGAGCCAGATACGGGGGTAATAAAGTATTCAATTTGCTCAATTGACTTTGAAGGTGTAATTGATTTTACAGTATACCTTGATGCCGATGTGAGGAATGAAGATGCAAATTATGGCAAGAAATTCTGGAAAGAGGTTTCGAGGGAAATAGATGCGGAACACGGAATAATTATTGCACGCACCTTAAAGACCGATTTCCATGTTGCAACAGGAATGACCTTCATCCTTTTAAGAAACGGGAAAGAAATCGATGTAAATTCCAGTGCAATTGACCGTAATAAATATGTTGGAAATGCTTTTTCGGAAGAAATAAAACCTGGTGATGAACTGACACTGATAAAATATACCTCAGTCCTCTTTTCCCTTAACAATTCAAAGGAGGATTTAATGGGTGACGTTAAAAAACGTCTTAAGGAAGTGTCGTCCGAAGGATACAACATGCTTTTTTCCAGACACATTAAGGAGTGGGAAAAGATATGGAAGGCTTCGGATATTGTGATTGAAGGTGATATTGCAGCCCAGCAGGCTATCAGGTTCAATATTTTCCAGCTCAACCAGACTTACACAGGGAAGGATGAACGGCTTAATATCGGTCCGAAGGGTTTTACCGGCGAAAAATACGGGGGAAGCACCTATTGGGATACAGAGGCTTTTGTCCTGCCGTTTTTTCTGAAAACAGCAGATCAGAAAGTGGTCAGGAACCTGTTGCTTTACAGGTATAAGCATCTTGAAGCCAGTATCAGAAACGCCTCAACGCTTGGTTTTAAGAACGGTGCAGCCCTTTACCCCATGGTTACAATGAATGGTGAAGAGTGCCATAATGAATGGGAAATAACCTTCGAGGAAATCCACAGGAATGGCGCAATTGCTTTTGCCATCTTCAACTATATAAGGCATACAGGCGACGATGATTATCTTGCCGATTACGGGCTGGAGGTCCTGATAGCAATCTCGAGGTTCTGGAGCCAGCGGGCAACCTGGTCGGATAACCTGAAAAGGTATGTCATATTAGGCGTTACAGGGCCTAATGAGTATGAAAACAATGTCAGCAATAACTGGCATACAAATTCAATGGCGTCATGGACATTGTCATATACTATGGAATGTCTGCTGAAAGTCCGGAAGGAGGCGCCTGTTAAGTACAATGAACTTATCAGTAAAACCTGCTTTGACTTTGCGGGAGAGACCACTCTCTGGCAGAAGATAATTGATAAACTTCACATGCCGTTTGACAGCAGGAGAAAAGTTTTTCTTCAGCAGGATGGGTTTCTTGATAAGGAATTAATGCCTGCTGATAAAATTCCTTCAGGGGAGCGGCCGATAAACCAGCACTGGTCGTGGGACAGGATCTTACGGTCGTGCTTTATAAAGCAGGCTGACGTACTTCAAAGCCTGTACGTATTTGAAGATAAATATGATACAGAAACCATAAGGCGGAATTTTGATTTCTATGAACCGATGACTGTTCATGAATCTTCACTATCAGCCTGCATACATTCCATTCTTGCTTCCCGGATAGGGAATATTGATAAGGCTTATGAGCTTTATCTTAGAACTGCAAGGCTCGACCTCGACGATTACAACAATGAAGTAGGCGACGGCCTCCACATAACAAGCATGGCAGGCACCTGGCTGGCAATAGTTGAAGGTTTTGGCGGCATGCGGATAAATGATGGTAAGGTTTGCATAAATCCGCTTATCCCCGGTCGATGGAAATCGTATTCATTCCATGCACGGTTCCGGGGGATCCTTTTTGAAGTAAAAGTGAATCACAAAGAAATAATTGTAAATAATTTGTCGGCGAAGAATCTGATTATGGTCGTCCATGGGAATGAATACATATTTTCCGGATATGAGATTAAGTCTGTTGAATTGATTCCCCCTTCTAAAAGGGCCAAAGTTTAAGTCCCGGCATGTTATGGCAGGATAGTGAAGGAGCCAGACTGCTGAGGAGAGTGAGGTGGAGTAAGGTGGATGTAAGAAATAGAAGACAATATACAAAAGTAAAAAGCTAAATTATGGAAAGACTACCTGTAAGTGTTCTTGTACTGTTACTGGCAATCGCAATCGCTCTTATGATAGCCGGCTGTTCACTTTTTGGGAAAAAGAAAGAGCTTAAGCCTTTTATTTCGGAAGTTGTACATCCGGAATGGTCGAAAAATGCCGTCATTTATGAAGTGAATGTCAGGCAATATACCGATTCCGGCACATTCAAAGCGTTTGAGAAACATCTTCCCAGGCTGAGGCAAATGGGTATTGACATTCTCTGGTTTATGCCTTTACACCCGATAGGCCTTCCTAATCGTAAAGGTGAGCTGGGGAGTTATTATTCAGTTGCTGATTATCTGGGAGTTAATCCTGAATTCGGAACCATCGAAGATTTCAGGAGGATTATTTACAAGGCTCATGGGCTGGGAATGCATGTTATCATGGACTGGGTGCCGAACCATACCTCATGGGATAATCCTCTTACAATATCACATCCGGAATGGTATAAGAGAGACTCAACCGGCAAGTTTACACCACCAACAGGCACAGACTGGACCGATGTCATTCAGCTGGACTGGTCACAGACGGGGCTGCAGGATTATATGATAGATGCTTTCAAATTCTGGGTCAATATTGGAGCAGACGGTTTCCGGGTCGATCATCCGCACAATACTCCTAAAGAGTTCTGGGAAAGGGCAAGAAACGAGCTTGAGATGATAAAACCTGTTTTTATGCTTGCCGAATATGAGGGAGACAAAGGATTCACAGAGAAGGGTTTTGATATGGATTATGCATGGGAGATGCACCATCTTATGAACAGCATAGCTCAGGGAAAGGATAGTGCAAGTGCATTACTTAAGTATTTCCGTAAGGAGTGGGCAGTCTCTCCGGATAATGCATACCGTCTTATGTTCCTTACAAATCATGATGAAAATTCATGGGCTGGTACAATCGATTCATTGATGGGTGATTCACAGAGGGCATTCGCGACACTGATATTTACAGCTCATGGAATGCCACTCATCTATAGCGGACAGGAAGCATGTCTCGATAAAAAGCTTAAATTCTTCTTCCGTGATCCAATTGAATGGGATTCCTGCGGGATGACTGGTTTCTATTCAGACCTTATAAAGCTGAAGAAAAACAATCATTCCCTCTGGAATGGTGCGTTTGGTGGTAAAATGAACAGTATAAAGACAAACAAGGGCAATAAGATCTTTGCGTTTTACAGGGAAAAGGATGAAAACAGGGTTGTTGTAGTGCTTAATCTTACTAAAAAGCCGGTTTCATTTAAACCTGTTATAAAAGGCATTGAGGGAGATTACACTGAATATTTCACAGGTCAGAAAACAGAATTCAATAAAAGTTTAAACATTGCACTTGATCCATGGGGTTATAAGGTTTACCTAAGATAAAAGTTATGACAAGATCACTCAGATTTCAGGCTCTTTTCATGCTGATCACAGCATGTACCAGTTTAATCTCAGCCCAGAAGATTGACCGTATTGAACCTCCCTCATGGTTCACCGGGATGAAGGAAACCTCTCTTCAGCTGATGGTTTATGGCAAAGAAATAGGATCGTTCAAGGTTACTGCTGATTATCCCGGCGTTAAGATCACCACACTTGTAACAACTGAAAATCCGAATTACCTGTTCGTCAACATGGATATCAGCCAGCGGGCAGTTCCAGGCGACATCAGGCTGACTTTCACCCGCGGCAAACTGAAACTGACGCACAATTATCCGCTTCTGGCACACCCTTCTGAATCCGCCAGGGGCTTCGACGCTTCTGATGTTATCTATCTCCTTATGCCCGACCGGTTCTCAAATGGTGATCCGGGAAATGACAATGTAGCAGGTATGCTTGAGCAGGCAAACAGGAGCAATCCCAACGGCCGGCACGGAGGAGACCTCAAAGGCATATCAGAACATCTCGATTATATCAAGGACCTGGGTGCAACAGGCATCTGGTTAAATCCTTTCCTTGAGAACAACCAGCAGGCTTATTCATATCACGGTTATTCAATAACCGATCTTTACCGTGTTGATCCGAGGTACGGAAGCAATGATGAATTTAAGAATCTGATCTCAAAGGCACATAATGTGGATTTGAAGCTGATGATGGATATGATAAACAACCATATAGGATCGGGGCACTGGTGGATGAAGGACCTGCCCTCGGCTGACTGGCTGCATCAGTTCAGTGAGTTCACACGTACCAACTACCGGGCTTCAACCCTGATGGATCCGTATGCTTCCGCAGGCGATGAGGAATTAATGGAAAAAGGCTGGTTCGACAGAACCATGCCTGACCTCAATCAGAGCAATCCGCTTGTTGAGACGTACCTTACCCAGAACAGCCTTTGGTGGATAGCTTACTTTGGCATCGACGGCATAAGAATGGATACCTATCCTTACCCCGAAAAGAATATGATGTCGAGATGGGCAAAAAGGATCACTGATGAATTTCCCGGTTTCTTTGTAGTTGGAGAGGTATGGTATCAGCAGGAGGCGCTCACAGCCTATTGGGCACTTGATAAGATCAACCAGGATGGCTATCAGTCGAACCTTCCGTCATTGACCGATTTCCCGCTTTCGCTGGCCACCCACAGGGCTTTCAATGAGCCTGACAACTGGACAGACGGATTAGCAAGACTGTATCTGATACTTTCACAGGATTTTCTCTATCCGCATCCGCTTCGTAACGTTATCTTTCTTGATAACCACGATCTCACAAGGTTCTTTACCCAGACAGGCATACGGCTTGATATCTACAGGATGGCTCTTTCATTTATCCTTACAACCAGGGGCATACCTCAATTTTATTATGGTACTGAAATCGTAATGCAGGGAGACAAAAACCGTGGAGACGGATTTCTGAGAGAAGATTTTCCGGGAGGATGGCAGGGAGATTTAAAAAATGCCTTTTCGGGACAAAACCTTACACCAACAGAAAAAGAAGCTTACGATTTCACCAAAAAGCTTTTAAACTGGAGAAAAGGGAAAGATGTTATCCATACCGGAATGCTTAAACATTTTATACCTGAGAATAATCTGTATGTTTATTTCAGGTATAATGACAAAGAAACTGTTATGATTGTCCTTAATAACAGCGATAAGGAGACCCGTACAATAACCAGTAAAAGGTATGCTGAAGGAATGAATGGGTTTACAAGAGGTACAGAAATAATTACGGGAACTGAGATTAATAATCTGACATCATTTGAGATTTCCCCGAAAACGGCAATGATAATTGAATTGAAATAATTCCGTAAGAAGAAACATCACTATTCCTTCCGGCAATTAAACGTTTAAAAAAAATCTCTACATTTGACCTGATAAGACAATTTGAGTTTAATTTTTATTCACTAATACGATAGGATATGAATGTACCTGCAGATTTACTTTACACCAAGGACCATGAATGGCTACGCATTGAAGGTGAATTCGGTTTTGTCGGAATAACTGATTTTGCCCAGGGAGAGCTTGGGGATATAGTTTTTCTTGAGATCGAAACAATGGGAGAGACCCTTAAAATAGAAGAGGTATTCGGAACCATTGAGGCAGTGAAAACAGTATCTGATATATTCATGCCGGTCGGAGGTGAGATTCTTGAAGTAAATCCTGTGCTCGAAGAATCTCCCGATGTGATCAACAAGGATCCTTACGGGAAGGGATGGCTGATCAAAATAAAGATTGCTGATCCTTCGGAAACAAAAGCTCTTCTTTCGGCTGAAAAATATCAGGAGCTTTTATAAGGTCTTTTTTACTTCCACCTGCTGGTAGCCCTCTACAATGTCTCCCACTTTAATGTCGTTGAAGTTGGAGATGTTAAGTCCGCATTCATAACCGCCGACAACCTCTTTAACATCATCCTTGAACCGTTTCAGGGAACCGAGCTCACCGGTATAAATAACAATACCGTCGCGTATTACCCGCACTTTTGTGTTCCTGGTAATTTTTCCCTCCTTGACATAACAACCGGCAACAGTTCCTACTTTTGTAACCTTGAATATGTCGCGGATTTCGAGTGTGGCTATAATCTCTTCTTTCATCTCGGGGGAAAGCATACCCTCCATAGCCGCTCTGATCTCCTCGATGGCATCATAGATAATTGAATAGAGCCTTACGTCAATTTCCTCCTTTTCAGCAAGTTTACGGGCGCTGAGCGAGGGACGCACCTGGAATCCCACTATAATGGCATTTGAAGCAGCTGCAAGCAGGACATCTGATTCAGATATCTGGCCGACAGCCTTATGTATAATATTCAGCTCTATTTCAGGAGTTGAGAGCTTAATAAGTGAATCGCTTAATGCTTCAACCGATCCGTCAACATCGCCTTTCACTATAATATTAAGTTCCTGGAAGTTGCCGATTGCAATTCGTCTTCCTATCTCGTCCAGGGTAATATGCTTCTGGGTGCGGAGGCCCTGTTCTCTTTGAAGCTGTGCTCTTTTTGTAGCAATATCCTTGGCCTCACGGTCATTATCCATTACGTTGAACTTATCGCCTGCCTGCGGGGCCCCGTTCAATCCAAGAATAAGGGACGGAGTGGCAGGGCCAACTTCATCAACCTTGACACCTCTTTCATTATACATTGCCTTTATATGCCCGAAACTGGCACCGGCAATCATTATGTCACCGATGCGCAGTGTACCGGCTTTAACAAGTACGGTTGCTGTATATCCACGTCCCTTGTCGAGTGAGGATTCAATAATTGTACCGATTGCAGGCTTGTTGGGATTGGCTTTAAGATCAAGCATTTCAGCTTCGAGCAGAACTTTTTCAAGAAGAAGATCAATATTGAGTCCTGTCTTCGCGGAGATCTCCTGCGACTGATATTTGCCTCCCCAGTCTTCTACCAGGTAGTTCATATTCGCCAAGGCCTCCTTTATCTTTTCCGGATTTGAACTAGGCTTATCGATCTTGTTTATTGCAAATACTATTGGAACACCAGCTGCAGAGGCATGGTTTATAGCTTCCGTAGTCTGAGGCATTACACCGTCATCAGCCGCTACAACAATAATTGCGATATCTGTTATCTGGGCTCCCCTGGCACGCATAGCGGTAAATGCTTCATGACCAGGCGTATCAAGGAATGTTATCTGGCGCCCGTCGTCAAGGATAACTCCGTAAGCTCCTATATGCTGTGTTATTCCTCCTGCTTCTCCGGCAATAACATTTGTCCGCCTGATGTAATCGAGGAGTTTTGTTTTTCCATGGTCAACATGACCCATTACAGTAACTATCGGTGGCCGCGGCACGAGATCTTCCTCACTGTCTTCAACCTCCCTTACTGTCTCCTGCAATTCGGCACTAACGAATTCAACCTTATAACCGAATTCATCTGCAAGCAGGGCAAGTGTTTCAGCATCGAGACGCTGATTTATCGATACAAAGAGACCGAGGTTCATGCATGTCGAGATAATTTCCGTTACTGGTGTCTTCATCATTGAAGCCAGTTCATTAACGGAAACAAATTCGGTGACTTTCAGGATATTCTTTTCAAGTTCTATCCTGTCTTCATCCTCACGGTGCTTCTGGCTTATTGCCTCCCTTTTCTCACGGCGGTACCTTGAACCTTTCGATTTTCCCTTTGTAGTCAGACGGGCAAGGGTTTCCTTTATCTGCTTCTGAACCTCTTCTTCATCTACTTCAGCACGGACCGATCTTTTCTTTATAACTCTCTTGACAGGTTTATTATCCTTCTTGTCCGCAAGTACCGGTTTGACAACGGGAACCTGATCCTTTTCCTTGGAAATCCTCTTTCTTTTCTTCTTTCTCCTGAAATCAGATTCCCCGTTAACGTTGACCTGCTGATATGAAACTGTCTTTTTCCGGTCGCCGGCAGGAAGATCAATCTTCCCAACAACCGTCAATCCGGATAATTTTTCAATTGGCGGCTTGAACAGTTCAACAACGTCTTCCTCCTTTTCCAGCAGGATATCTTTTTTAATATCTTCATCAACAGTTACTTCAGGGATTATTGTTTCTGAGACTGTTTCTTCAGCGGCCACTTTTTCTTTCCCGGCAACATCCTTTTTCTCCTCCTTCGGTGATTCATCTTTTTTTGCCGGCTTTTCCTTTGGTTTATCCTCTTTTTTCGGAGCTTTGGTCTCCCTGGTAACTGTTTCCAGGTCGATTTTGCCGACAATATGGATATCCAACGGTGGTTTTGCCTTTTTATCAATTACATCTTCAGGTACGGATTGCTTTGTCTTTTCTTCAGCTGTTTTTTTCTTTTCTGTCTCCTTCACTTCAGGAGCCACTTTCTGGACTCTCTTTTCCTCAGCCGGCTTTGGAGGTTCAGGCTTGGTAATTTTGGGTTTAAGGGTTTTTTCAAGATCAATCTTCCCGATAAGTTTGATGTCAGGCTTTCTGATCTCAGTCTTGATAACTACTGTTTTCTGGGTAAGTGAAGTATCCTTAATCAGAATCTCCTCATCTCTTTCCTGATCCTCACTATTGCTGCTTTCCGGAACGTCGTCAATTGAAACAGACTCTTTTTTCCTGTGCAGATCTTTCAGAATAAGCTTTTCAGATTCCTTTTTAACATTAAGATCGCTGCTGTATTCTTTCAGAAGAAGAATGTATGCTTCGTGAGGTAATTTGGTGTTTGGATTTGGATCAAGATCAAAACCCTTCCTGTGCAGGAATTCCACGATGGTGGAGATTCCTACATTGAATTCACGGGCTGCTTTGCTTAATCTTGTTGCCTTAATATCTTCAGTCATAGATATGTCCTTAGTCTTTCTTAAATCTTAAGCTGGTTTACTGTGATAATTATTATTCAAATTCAGCTTTGAGTATATTCACAACTTCCTTCACTGTTTCTTCTTCAAGATCGGTACGTTTAACGAGATCGCTTATTGAAAGGTTCAAAACGCTCCTGGCAGTGTCGCACCCGATAGCTTTAAGTTCCTCGATTATCCAGTCTTCAATTTCATCGCCGAACTCCTCAAGATTGACATCCTCTTCATCTTCCCCTCCGGGTTCCCTGTAAACATCAATCTCATATCCGGTCAGCTGGCTGGCCAGCTTGATGTTAAGGCCGCCTTTTCCAATAGCCAGCGATACCTCATTAGGCTTCAGGTATATCTCGGCCCTTTTTGTTTCTTCCATAAGCTTGATTGAAGTTATCTTAGCGGGACTCAGGGCTCTCTGAATGAACAACTGATTATTGGATGTATAGTTTATGACATCGATATTTTCGTTTCGAAGTTCCCTTACAATACCATGGATCCTTGATCCTTTCATGCCAACGCATGCTCCAACAGGATCAATCCTTTCATCATATGATTCCACAGCCACTTTGGCACGCTCTCCGGGAACCCTGACAATCTTTTTTATAGTTATCAGGCCGTCAAAAATCTCGGGCACCTCAAGTTCGAAGAGCCTTTCAAGGAAGACAGGCGAAGTACGGCTGAGGATTATGAACGGGGTATTGTTCCGCATTTCAACCTTTATAACAACTGCCCTTATCGAATCGCCCTTACGGAAGTGATCCGATGGTATCTGCTCGCTTTTAGGAATGATAAGCTCATTTCCGTCATCGTCAAGCACCAGTATTTCCCTTTTCCAAACCTGGTAAACCTCTCCGGTTACTATTTCACCGATCCTGTCCTTATATTTGATATAAATATTGTTCTTTTCAAGATCAAGAATTCTTGCAGTAAGGTTCTGTCTTAGTGAGAGAATTGCCCTTCTGCCGAAATCAAGAAATTTAACCTCATCGGAAACTTCTTCACCAGCCTCGTAATCTTCATCAATCTCCTTGGCTTTTGAAAGGGGTATCTGCAGGTTGGGATCAACCAGTTCATCATCCTCCACCACAACCCTGTTTCTCCATATTTCAAAGTCGCCCTTGTCGATGTTGACAATAATATCGAAATTGTCAGCTGAACCAAATTTTTTTGCCAGCGTGCTCCTGAATACATCCTCCAGCACACTCATCATCGTGGGACGGTCGATATTCTTAAGCTCTTTGAACTCTGAAAAGGTATCGATCAAATTAATATTTTCCATCTGCTAAAATCTTCTATATATTATTTTATCGTTAATACAATTCTTGTCGATTTGATCTGGTCAAAATTGAAGGGAACATCCTTAACCTCTTTTGCCTTTCCCTTAATTTTAAATTCAGTTTCAAGATCAAAGCCTCCTTTTGTGACGTTTTTTAAAATCCCTGTATACTTTAATCCTTCGTTGTCAACAACAGAGACTTTCTGACCTTCATTCTTGTAGTACTGCTCAATAACACCAAAGGGTATATCCAGTCCGGGAGAAGATACCTGAAGTTCAAAATCCTCAACGTCGCGGTCGAACCCTTTTTCAATGTGACGGTGCAGCAAGGCGCATTCATCGATCGTTATTCCTTTCTTTGTGTCAGCAAGCACGGTTATTTTATTTGAAGCGCTTACTTTAACAGCAACAAGAAACAGGTCCGTCCCATGGATGTACTCCCTTACCGATTCCTCTATCTTTGTCCTGTCGATCATTCCCTGAAAACTTATAATAAAATAGGGGACTCTGGTCCCCTAGGTATCAATTGCCCCTCAATTCGGTTGCAAAGATAATTAATGTTTTAATATAATCAAGGTATAAAAGCAGATTTTTTTATTTTATTACAAAGTAACACAAAGGTAATCACCAAGTAACACTAATGTTTTTCATTATAAGCACCCCTTTGTTTACATTTGTGATTTTCTTCGTGAACCTTTGGGGTAAAAAGCTAAGAGCTGACAGATATTGAATAACTCAATGTGTCAAGCTCATTATTTATGTCTTACAGATGACCAGGGATATATATACAGAAGACGAGATTAACCTTCTGTCCAACTGCACCCTTTGTCCCCGTGAATGCGGAGTGAACAGGTTTGAGGGAGGCACAGGATACTGCAGGGCTGACGCCGGCATGAACATTGGTTCGATCTGCATCCACCGGGGCGAGGAACCGGCAATAAGCGGACCAGGCGGAATCTGCAATGTTTTCTTTTTGGGATGCAACCTCAGGTGTATCTATTGTCAGAACTACGATATAAGCAGACCGGGAGGGGATCGCAGAAGGAGTGTCTCCAGCCTGAATGAAACCCTTGATCATATAGAAGAGATCCTTTCCGATGATATCAAGGCGATCGGATTTGTTTCGCCTTCCCATGTTGTGCCCCAGGTAAAAGCCATTATAAGAGGATTAAATGCAAGAGGATTGAACCCTGCCACTGTCTATAATACAAACAGTTATGACAAGCCTGAAGTGATTGATAGCCTTGACGGTATGATTGATGTGTATCTTCCCGATTATAAATATGTTACCGCTTCTCTGGCGGAAGAACTTTCAGATGCTTCCGATTATCCGCTGGTAGCACTCAGGGCGATTAAAAGGATGTATTATCAGAAAGGATCAGCACTTCCCCTGGATAAAGAGGGCAGGGCAGAAAACGGGATGCTGATAAGGCACCTTGTTCTGCCAGGACATACTGAGGAGAGCGAACAAATGCTGAAAATTCTTGCTGAAGAACTTTCACCCGGAGTTAGCCTGTCTCTTATGTCGCAGTACCATCCTACTCCTTATGTCAGTGGCCATGCCAATCTGAAAAGGACCCTGTATAAGGCAGAATACGGAGTCGTTGTCAAAGCTATGGAAGATCTGGGATTTCGTAACGGATGGATCCAGGATATGGAGAGCTACCGGAACTACAGACCGGATTTCAGGAGGAAACATCCGTTTGAATAAATGGCCCCCCAACCCCCCTGAAGGGGGGCTTTCATAATGACTGCAAAACTGCAAAACTGCATGACTGCATGACTTATTTCCCTTACATGAATTTTTCCCTTTTCTGCAGATTGAAAAGTGCGGCGAGCAGAAACAATATTGTTCCGGTTATCATTATTATCCTGTTCTTCAGTGTTATGATAGCCCATGTTGTTTCATTAACGTCGTAAGCCGGATCGAATGGATTCAGAAAAATATTCCATTGACTTTTGCGCAGCGGTTCCTCAAGGATCAGAAAAAAGATTCCAAATATTATCATTATCACCGCGGTCCCATTGCCGTTTCTGATTACGGTGGAGAGCATGAATGCCATCATCCCCAGGAAAAGGACCGGAATCATTACCTGTACCGTTACCATGAAAAACCGGAATTTGACAATCAGAACTGAAGAAAGAAATGTGAATACCAGCATAATCAGGAATGCAATTACAAAAATAAGTATTATCCTGACCAGCCAAACTTTGTACCTGTAATTTGGAATGCCGAAGAGTATTTCGATGGTCCTTGCATCCTGGTCGTTCTGAATTCCGAAAACTGACGGGTAAAATACAAGCAGGATGCCGGAAAAGAGAAAAACACCATAAAGATGCGACATCCTTGAAACATCATTTGAAAAAACATAGATTACAGAAAGTCCCAGGTAGAATACCAGGGATCCGGTGAGGAACCAGATAAATTTATTTGCAAAAATGATTCTCAGATTATAGAGTATCATCTTCTGTATTAAAGTGAAGTAATTATATAAAGTGTTGGTTTTCATAATGATGTTTTAAAACCATGGACTTATGCAGAATTACAAGGATTCCAGTGAGTTATACAATGTAATTACAATGTAATTACGTGTTTTCTGAAGACTTAATTGTTTTTTCATTCAACCTGATTTTTGTCTTTTTTTCTAAGCAGCCACAAATATGCATCTTCCAGATTCGGAGTTGCATTTACAGCGTTTTCCCTGGGTTTTAATTCTGAAATGACTCTCATTCTTACATTTTCACCCTCCGACATATGATGCACTACAAGATGTTCCTCTACGAATTTGCCGAATTCGCCGGCAGGTATCTTAAACTGCCATACATGTCCTTCGGCCTCTTTTGTCATATCCGATGGCTTCCCAAGGAATCTCAGCTTTCCCTTGTTCAGAACTGCCACCTGATTGCACGAGCTTGAGATATCCTCAATTATATGTGTCGAAAAGATCACAATACGTTCACGGCTCAGTTCGACAAGCAGGTTCCTGAACCTTATCCTTTCCCTGGGATCGAGTCCGGCGGTAGGTTCATCAACCACCAGGATCCTTGGCAGGTGAAGCAGGATGAGGGCAATACCCATTCTCTGTTTCATACCTCCTGAGTACGACCCAATATATTCATGCCTCCGCTCTTCCATATGAACGGCTTTCAGAACATATGTGACCCTCTCTTCCCTTGACCGGGCATCAATATTATTCTTAAGCATTGCCTGGTAATGAAGATATTCGTGAGCGGTCATGTTTTCATAGCTTCCGAATTCCTGGGGAAGATAGCCAATAAGTCCCTGCAGCTCCTCGCGTTTTTTCTGGGTATCAAGCCCATTGATCCAGACTTTTCCATAGCTCTGTTCAAGAATTCCACAGATGATCCTCATAAGCGTGGTTTTTCCTGCTCCGTTTGGTCCAAGCAGACCAAACATCCCGTTACCGATATTGAGTGAGACACAGCTCAGGGCTTTAAATGGCTTCTTCTTTTTACCGATCAGAGGAACAGCTGCAACCAACCTATAGATAGTTTTTCTTATCTCCCTGAACTTTCCTTCCAGCCTGTATATATCAATGTTTTCCTCACCCAGCTTAATACCGGTTTTATATATAAACAGTCCGGTAAACCATAGAAATCCGAGTATAAGCACCACTGCAATGTTGTTCCATTTAAGCTGGAACATTACAAGGTTCAGCAGGGGGATTATCCAGAAGACAATGAAATCGATAGCCGGAATAAGTCTCTTCAGATGCTTTCTGTTCCCTTTTGCAGAAAGGTTTGTAAAGAGTTCTCTGAACTGGTTCCAGACCGCTGAAAGAAAGAACCAGGTTCCGAGGCTGAAAAGGAATATCCAGAATCCTTTCTGAAGGTAGAAATACGTGAAATAGATCATAAATACAATAAGCGGGAACTGCCATGATACCTGGGTCATGTCTTTCCATTTCCTGAAATGCTTTTCGAGCCCCAGCCTCTCCCTGATTCTTGCACCTGCTTTCCATTCACGCGACCACCTGTTTTCTCTTTCGTATATCTTGACAAGACTCTGCACATAAATGTTTATTGGCTCATCAGGGGGGATCACTGTCTCTCTGGCCTTTCTGAGACTGTTCATCACGAACCATGTTGATGCAGGCACGAGTATTACTGAAAGGATAGTGGTTATAAGTTTCCAGAGGAATTTATCAATATGGTTGTAGATAAGAAATATAAGCAAGCTAAAGATTATCAGCTGAAAAGCTTTGTTCTTCCAGCTGAGCGATCGGAACCAATCAAGCGAATTTTCAAGTCCGGAATAAAACGTCGGAATGAAGATCAGTGTCAGGAGTGTGCTGAGGGTCAGTCCGCCGATAACGGTAATTGCAAATGATGCTCCGATGACTGATACAAACTCAGCCTTCCCCATGGCCAGCGGGAACATAGCAATAACGGTCGTAGAGGCGGTTATTAGAATAGGTCTTATTCTTGCCATGCCTGCTGTCATTAATGCTCTTGAACGCCTGTAACCCCGTTTCCGAAGTATGTTTGTATAGTCAATCAGTATTATGCCATTATTTACCACAACTCCCAGAAGGATAAGGAAGCCTGTCAGTGTATTGGCGCTGAGGAGAGTATTTCCGGTGATGATCAGGGCAATAAGAGATCCAAGCGCTGCCAGTGGGATGCTGAACAACAGGACAAATGGTATGGAGAGCGACTCGAAAACAGCCGCCAGGATCATGAATATCAGGAGGAATGCTATCCCGATCAGATTGTAGAATTCCTTAAGCTGGTTCTCTTCATGGACAACTTCGACAGCAATCCCTGAAGGTATATTTAATCTTGATACGACTGATTCTATTTCAGCACGGGCACCTTCAAGCAGATCTTTCGAAGACTTTATTTCATCCTTGAAATTGTAGGTAACTGTTACTCTCTTTTCCTGGTTTTCCCTGTGAATATTACCCATCCCGTATGAGAAAATGATATTTGCAAGCTCTTCCATTTCCATCACAGCCCCGGTGGCGCTTGTCACCTCCAGGCTCTTAAGATCGTCAATTGTTTTTTCCCTGTTCAGGCCTGCCGTGGCATCCTCTTCCGAATATTTGATTATTATGTCATAGCTTTCTGTACCCTGCTTGAAGGTGGCGCCTGAAGAGTATTCCCTTCCGAATGTTGAAAGAGCAGCTCCCAGATTGGCCAGTGTGAAATTATTCCTGCCGATAAAATCCATATCAAAATTCAGCCTTACCTCGGGTGTATTATCCTGCACATTTATATTGACATTATTAATTGTCTCCAGATCATCAATGTACGACCTGATATCATCAGCAAGGTTCTTCATCTGTTCAAAATTCTGGCCCTTGATTATCACGCTTTCGGGCTGTGAACCTATACCGAGAAGGATGCTAAAATCGGCTCCGGGATTTCCGCCCCCTGCACCGCCGTCTCCGCCGGTAAAACCTCCGCTGGCAGAAATTTCATCCATGCTGATCTCGGCAGAGGAGATCTTCTTAGTCTTTTCTGAGATATCATTTTTAATCTCAGGTAGGCTCCTTTTACTTGTCTTGTCCCATTCTTTGTAAAGATTGATTGTTACCGTAGCCTTATCTTCTTCAATCCGGCTCACCAGATCCTCCTTTTCGGGGATTGAAGCAAGCCTCGATTCAATTTCTGCGACCAGGGCATCGGTTTTCGCAAGTGTTGACCCGGCTGGCATTGTAACGCTTAGTCTGAACTCAGGTGTCTCGATTTCACTGTTTGTGGTCAGGCTCAGCGTGAGGCTTATCAGAAGAGCTGCAAAGAACACTACCAGCGTCCCGATGATAGTAGATGCAGGGTTTCTCATGCTTGCCTTAAGCACGAGGTGGTATGCCTGTATCAGCCTGTCGTGGATGGAGAGTTTTTTGAAAACTTCTGATTTACCCTCGGAGGGACCCGACAGAATATAAAATGTTGCCATCGGGATGATAAGCATGGCAACTGCAAGCGAAACCAGAAGAGTTGAAATAATGGAGACACTTATGTTCTTTCCGATTAGTTTAATAAGGAAATTGGTCGTAAAGATAAATGGGAAAAAGACGATCACAGTTGTAAGGGTTGATGCAAAAATTGCACGGATAACCTCTTTGGTCCCTTGCTTTACAGCTTTTTCCGGATCCCTGCCCGATCCGGCCAGACGGTAAATATTTTCCAGGACCACTACCGAGTTATCGACAAGCATCCCTATGGCAAGGGCTATTCCGACAAGGGTAAGGCTGTTGATCGTAATGTTGAAAGCATAGAAGAAATTGAATGCTGTATAGACTGAAACCGGTATTGAAATTGCAATCACAGTAACAAGCCTGATATTCCTCAGAAAGAACCATAGGATCAGAATCGCCAGCAAACCACCTGTTATTGCCAGGTTGATTATCTGATTTATGTTCTTTTCCATTGTCTCGGCACTGTTGTTCTGAACGACTATTTCGATCCCGGAGGCAGCCAGATCCCTGTTAAGCTTCTTAACCTGGTCAGTGGCAGTGTGTGAAAGTCCTATAAGATTGGCCTGTTTATCATTTACAAGGTTGATCGTTACCTCGTCCATCCCGTTAACCCTGCTGTAAGAACTTGGTTCCTTGACTCCATAAAAAATCTCAGCAATATCCCTGAGCAGAACCGGCCCGTCCCGTTTGACAATAATATTTCCTATATCCCTGACATCGGTATAGTTGGAAGTTATGTTGACATACACTTCATTATTGCCGTCATAAACTTTACCGGCAAAGGTCTTATCCTTTCCGTTATTGTTCAGCAGGGTACTTACCTGGTTCATAGTGATGCCAAGGGACTTGCATGCTTTTTTATTCAGCCTTACCTCAATTGAGCTTTCCTTTCCCCCGTAAACCTGGACGCCGGCAATACCGTCGATATTCTCAAATTCAGGTTTGATCTCTCTGTCAGTTATGTTTCTTATCCTGTCGACGCCTCCTTCTCCTCTCACCTGAAGCGACATAAACTGATTTGTCAGCTGTTCAAGATCGAGTTTTATCACATTAATAATAAACTCTTCAGGGATAGAGCTTTTTATAAGGTCGATTTTCTCCTGGAGCTTGAGATTTGCATATTTAAGGTCGGAATTTTTGACATAATAGACTATTATTGTCCCGTACCTTGAAGTGATGTTTGATTCTATCTTTTCGACACCTTCCAGTGTCCCGATAGCTCCTTCGATAGGAATGATTGCCTGGCTCTCAATATATGAAGGGTCAACCTCAAGCGGAGTTCCCACCTGTACGAAAAGAGTTGGAAACTCAGCATTGGGTATCAGCTCGACAGCAAGCTTTTTATAGGAAACAAACCCGAGCAGTGACAGCCCGAGGAACAGCATACTGATGAGGATCCTTCTTTTAAGTATAAAATCCATCTGCTTCCTTATAAAATAGTTACAGGATCAGGGGAGCTCTTTTTCTTTCCGCTTACAAAATCTCCAAAGCTGTCGAATACCCAGTAAACACACGGTATCACTATCAGTGTGAGCAGTGTGGAGGATATTAATCCGCCGATCACTGCCAGAGCCATTGGTGATCTCAGCGATGCGCTTTCGCCAATCCCTATTGTCAGAGGAAGAAGAGCAAGTATCGTAGTAAGGCTTGTCATAATGATCGGCCTTATACGCTGTGATCCTGCAATTAATATTGCGTCTCTTTTGTTTATTCCGGCCTCCCTGAGCTGATTTATGCGGTCGATAAGGATAATTGCATTGTTGACCGCAATACCAGCGAGCATAATGATCCCGATATATGCCATCATATTCAATGGTTTACCCAGAAGAAAAAAAGCGAAGACTGTTCCCACGCCAGCAAGGGGGATTGTGAGCATTATGACGAAGGGTTGTATTATCGATTCAAATTGCGAGGCCAGAACCATAAATACAAGTACCAGTGAAAGGATAAGCGCAAACGTAAGATTCGAAATTGACTCCTTCCTTTTAAGTTCCTCTCCCGTGAATTCCATCTTATAGTCAACCGGGAGAGCGATTGATCTCAGGGAAGATTCTGCCTCTCTTACAACCTTATCAAAGGGCTGGTTGCTTTTTGCCATGGCATATACATAGCAGGTCCTTGCCTGGTTGCGTCGTGTTATTTCCCGGGGACTTGTTACTGTCCTTATTTCAGCAAGCTCGCTGAGAGGCACCTTAATATTTCCCGCTGTAATAATCAGATCATTAAGCTGGTTAAGCGATATTTTTCCCAGCTTAATGGTTATATCCTTAAGTTCACCATCCTTTTCAAAGGTTCCGGCAGAGGAACCTTCAAGATAACTCCTGATCTGGTTTATGACGCTCTCAACAGTAACATTATAATAGCTGGTCTTAAACCGGTCAATTGCTACTTCAACCTCAGGGGTACCTTCATCCATCGAAGTAGTAACATTATAGAGCCCTTTGTTCTGCTCAAGAATTGCTTTTGACTCTTTAAGAATTCTTTCAAGTTCAATATATTCTTTCCCTGATATTTCCAGGGCAAAAGGCGCCTCTGATGTTCCAAGCGCCGACTCAAGAGCGGTCTCTTCCCGTGTAAAAGTTGCTTCAAGGCCCGGAACCGTTTTAAGGTAATTTTCCACAAGGCTTATTGCATTTTCAGTTTCCGATGCAAATTCATCAGCAAGAATTACTTTAAGTGAAGCCGTATTTTCGCCTTTTACGTTAGATGTCTGACTTAAAGTTGAAGTATTGTCTTCACCTGATTGGGTATATATCAATTTAAGCTTTTCACCGAGAAGGTCTTTTATTATTTCTTCAGTTTTTATTGCCGTGCTGTTTGTCCTGTAAAGGCTTGTGCCTTCCGGAAGCTTTAGTCCTACAGTAAATTGTGCTGATTCTGATCGGGGCATGAACTCGCTTCCAAGGCGGGGGACCATTAATCCTGCTATTGTTAAAACAATAACAGAAAGCAGGATTACCAGGTTGCGTTTTTCAAGTATTTTTCCAAGGAATCCCTTGTACCATCTGAACTGTAAGGCCGTGATAGTAACGTTTTTTTTGCTTTTTTCCGGAAACAGAGTTGATACAAGCATAGGGATAACCAGCATTGCCACTAATAGAGATGACAGTAATGCAAAAGCGACTGTCCATGCCTGATCACGGAACATCTCGCTCGACGCTCCATGCAGGTACACTATTGGCAGGAAAACAACAATTGTCGTCACAGTTGAGGCTATGATTGCTCCTCCGACCTGGCCAGTACCTGTTATTACAGCTTCATGCAAAGGCATACCCTCCTCCCTGTTCCTGGTTATATTTTCGAGTACCACAATAGCATTATCCACAAGCATCCCGGCACCAAGCGCCAATCCTCCAAGAGTCATTATGTTCAGAGTCAGATGGCTGAAATACATAAGATTAAAGGTTGCAATGATCGAAATGGGAATTGCAATGCTTATCACCAGGGTTGTGCCTATCCTTCTCAGGAAAACAAAAAGAATGACAACAGCGAGTATGATACCTATTATGAGTGTATTTTTTACTTCACCGATTGCATTATTAATATATGTCCCCTGGTCAAGGACCTTTATGAACTCATAACCCGGCAGGGCCCTGCCCAGGTCAGCAAAAGCCTTGTCGAGGCTTTTCACGGCATCGACAGTATTGAATTTAGGCTCCTTGTAGATCGAAAGCCCTATGCATCTCTCCCCATTTATTGTGACTACGTTCTCAGGATCCTTGTTTGCGAATTCAATTTTTGCAATATCTCTCAGGTAGACCGGGACCCTTTCGCCCGAAGAAGCAGTTGAAGAACCCTGATTCAGCGCCGCAGAAGCTGATGAGGCCGATGAAGACTGTTTAAAACCGACTATTATGTTCTGCAGATCCTCAAGATTTTCCAGAACACTTACCCCTTTCACGACATATTTCGTGCCCATATCAACTATTGAACCTCCCGAAACGTTCCGGTTGTAGTTTTGGATCTGGGCTGCAATGCCGTCCGATGTCAGTCCGAATGATTCGAGAATATATTTGTTTGTCTCAATTACAACTTCACTCTCCTCTTTTCCAATAAGTTTAACATCGGCTACTCCTTCAATCCTGACAAGTTCATTCCTGATATAGTTTTCAGCTACTTTTCTGAGCTCATCCATATTGTCAATACGAGCATTTTTCAGGCCGACGATCATCACCGGCGATGCATTCGGATCATATTGGGAAATAGTAAAGTCTTCAAGGTCAGAGTTCTGGCTGAATGAATTAAGCTCTTTCTGGAGATCAAGAAATGCTTCATCCATATCCTTGTTCCAGTTATATTCGACTGTAATGACTGCAGTTCCACCTCTCGACACCGACGACACCTGAACCACATCACTCTGCCGCATCGCCAGTGATTCGATCTGATCGACATAATTTTTCTCTATTTCTTCGGGTGGTTTCTCTCCTGCCTTTATTTCGATATATATTTTTGGCGTGTTGAGGTCGGGGAAAAGATCGGTTCCAAGCTTGCCGAAGGAAATAAATCCAAGCAGAACGATACCCAGCACCAGCATCAGTACCGTTATCGGGTATTTTACAGCAAATCGGGCAATAGCGTTCATAACGGTTATTTGATGATTTTAACCTTCGATCTGTTGCTGAGCGTCTCAAACCCGCCTGTTACAACCCTTTCATTCTTTGCCAGGCCCCTTGTAACCTCAACATAGGTGAGATTTTCAAGTCCGGTCTCAATTATTCTTTCGGCAGCGACGCCTCTGTCAACAATAAAAACTGTTTTGCCTTTCTGCCGCGACAGGATAATATTCTTGGAGATAACAATTGCTGAATCCTTATGATTTGTTACAATGTCAGCCTTGACAAACATACCGGGACGGAGAAGAAGATCGGGGTTGTTTATCGAAACTGTGCCCTTGAAAGTCCTGGTATCAGCATTTATTGCTGGTGACAGTTGTGTCACATTACCTATAATCGTGTCATCCGGTAATGTATAATTTGTCATTTTAACTATCTGTCCGGGTCTGATCATGGAAATATATTTTTCAGGAAGCTGAATATCCATATACATTGTTCTGTAGTCCATGATCTTAACGATTGTGACACCGGTTTCGATCTGTGTTCCCTGGGTATGATAGGGCAGATCGACGATTACCCCATCGATGGGGGCAATGATCTTTGTGTTCTCAAGCTGAAGCTTTGAAGTGACAACCGTTGTTCTGGCATTTTCATAGTTTATGCCGGCTGTTTTGAGTTCCTTAAGTGTAACACCTCCCTTTTCATAAAGTGATTCCTGCTTCCTGAGCTCGCTCTCCATAAGTTCCATGTTAAGCTGGTTTGTCTCCATCTTAACCGAATTGACATATTCCTGATCCTCAAGCCGTGTAATAATGGCGCCGGCTTTAACTTTATCGCCAAGCTGCCATTGTCTTCCTGTCTGAGGGTTTTTTTCCAGGAAATATGCAGCACCTATTTTTGATTTCGCCTCAATCTCGCCTTTTGGGAATGCAGTCCCTGTAGTATTAACGAATTCTTCAATAGGTTTAAGCTTTAGTTCCACGACCGAAACAGGAATTTCGACATCTGCAGTCAGGTTCTGGTCCTGGTTCCTGCATCCGGTCAGCGCGAGAATTGCAGCTGCAAATAAGATTATGAATTTTTTCATATGTGATGATATTATTATTTACATTCTATTTTTTGTCTTCAAGACTCATTACCGGAGTGACCTGTTGTTTCTTTTCAAAATCATAGAGAGTCTGGATCTTAAGATTCAGCAGTTCGAGCTTATATGAAATAAGGGAATTGGTATATGAAAGCTGTTTTTCAGAAAGCTGGTTCTGGTAAATATTCAGATCCATTCCTGTGAGATCTCCGTTCTTGTATTTTTCGAGATTAAGATCATAGGTCAGCTGGGCATTTGTGACATTCTGCCGGGCTATTCCGATCTGGTTCTGGAGATTCAGAAGATTTCTGTAAACTTTTCTGATGCCAAGGATGATATCATTCCTTTCTTCTTCAAGCGAGATATTGGCTGATTCGATAGTAGCTTCAGAGGCTTTGATCCTTGATTTTCTCTCGCCCCAGTCCCAAAGGGGAATTGTAAGTGACAGAGAAACATCCTCGTTATCGGTCGGGTTTGCATAGACATCCACGAATTTTTCATTGTCCCCGAAAAGCCCGACTGAAAGGCCGAGGCTTCCTTTAAATTCATTAAGCGCCTTCGTCTGGATCAGGTCGAACTGAGAAGTTTCGATGTCAATTTCACGCTGTCTCAGCTCCATCCTGTTTGCAAGCCCCTGGTCGATTGCAAGAGCAATATCAACCTGAACAGTATCTACTGCAATGTTTGGCAGGACTATCATATCATCATAAAGGCTCATTCCGATCAGGATCTTGAACTCATCCTTTGCATTTTCAAGCTCGACCTGCTTGTTTTCATAGTCCGATTTCGTTGTCGCCAGGTTAAGCTCTGCCTGGAACATCTCCTCACGTGCAGATATACCTGCATCCACTTTATTTTTTGATACTTCGTAGCTTTTCTGCATATTCTCAAAGGCCTGTTTGGAGATATCGAGGCTCTGCTGCTGCTGATAGACATAATAGAACGCCTGGGTTACACCTTTTTCAAGCGATAACAACTGTATAGCGTAGCTGATCTTTGAATTTTCAAGAGCCAGTTCAAGTTCCTTCAGCTGAAGTTTTGTCCGGTTGTAAGTAAACAGGGGCTGATCAAGGTTAAGTGAAAGATTGTTGCTGAATCCTTTTGTGGTGGAATTCGAGTATTCACTGTAAGAATCCCTGTAACCGAACCTGTTTATTAATGAGACCCTTGCGTCAGTGAGGACTATAGGCTGTGAGACAGTGAATAATCCGTAGCTTTCAGTGGTTTTTACTGAATTCCATTTGGATATCAGGTCGTTGAATGACCTGTTCTGACTATAGCCTATCGGGTTGACAGACAGGGAAAACTGAGACTTAAGGGCTGCTTTCTGGGCGTTCAGGTTTTCCTGGCTCCTGATAAGGCTCAGCCTTGTTCTTTTCATTGTCGGACTATTCGATTCGGCAATGCTGAGTGCCTGTTCGAGAGTAAGGCCCTGCTGTGAGAAGGTCGTTAATGAGCTGATTATAAACATTAAAATAAGAATTCCGGATTTTATGCTTAAATGTCTCATAATTATCTTTATTTATTCCTTATTCATTCATTCATACTGAATTATTCCTTGTCTGTTTTCATTGTGGAGAGCCATAAGGATATGCTCCCGGCTAGTTCGCTTTTACCCATTTGACCGCATCGCCGATCACCATTCTTCCTGATGACTTATTCGAAAGTTCCACCTTTGCACTGTCGGAAGAGAGGTAATAACGGCCAAGCATGTTCCACCCTGACTCAGCATTTTCAAAATCGACAGTGATCTCCTCGGCCCCTTCATCGTGATATATTTTGTAATGCATATCCTTGTATATGTTTTCTCCAGCTGGTTCGCTTCCGGGAGGAGGCGGGGCAACCGGGGATGAACCAGTACGAACAACCATCCTGTCGCCTGTTTTGCCGACATAACAATAGACATCATAATAACCGGGCCGGTCGATTTTTGTTTTCCATACCACAGATCTGTCGCTCTTACCACTCCTGGTATAGACTGAGGAGCGGATATATTTCCCGTAATAAGATGACATTACAACAGGTTGCCAGTACTCCGGAGCCCAGTATATACTTACCTGCTGGTAATCGTTTCCCCTTCTGCTTTTTATGCCAAGTAAATTTTTCAGAGGGCTTTGAACACTATGATTGCCAGCATCAAAACCAGGATCTTCATTATCTACAATAATTTCCCCCGGATAATAAAATGGAGGCAACGCAGAAAGTATTTCTTCTCCTTCAGTTTCAATTAAATGGGTTCTGGATTTTTTAATTTCATCAATTGGCAGGTTAATCTCTCCGGGTATATTTTTGGCAAAAAGGGTATTGACCATCAACGCCCGGGGCTGTGCATCGAGAATTATTCTTATCTTCTTTGCTTCAGCCGGATCTAAAAGAACGATTTTAGAAATATCTGATGCTTCCATTCCGCGTCCCTGCATCGATATTGAGAAACTTCCGCCACCTCCCGGTCCGCTCTGAAAAACCCCGGTTTGTTGTCCCTGTCCTTCTCCTCCGGTTCTGAAGGAGATATTAAATATACCTGCTACCATTTCAGGATTTGCCGCTGTAAATGAGATAAGGTATCTCACCCTGTCGCCCACAACAATTTCATTTGCCTGCATATCAGAGAAGAGAAATCCGGGCTGTTCTTTCCTGTTGAACCAGTCACTCAGGTAAGGATAAAACTCAAAGCCGAATTTATCTTTCACATCCTTATTAAAAGTAATAATATCAACACTCTGAAATTTATGGTCCTCAATATATTTTGAGAACCAGTCTTTGAATTCAGTAATTCCGGCTTTAGATCTCAGCAGGTTAAAAAGATAATCGGCTTTAAGAGTCAGGACAGCCCTTACAGTATCACTTCCCGGATTATTGGCAAGTATCTCTTTAAAACTTATTTCTTTCAGGATGAGGTTTCCCCTGTCATTTTCCGAAAGCCCTCCTGTCATATCTCTGAATATGTTCTGAGATGAAGCCTGCTTCTGAAGGTGAGATTCAAAAACAGCATTTATCACGGGATATTCTGAGGAGAAGAAGTTATTCTTAAAGAAATAGAAACTTGGACCAAGCCGGTACCTTTTCGGCTCGTTAACTTCAACGCCGTTGACATATCTGTAATCTGTGCCGCTGATGAAAGTACTAGTGACAAAATTATTGAACAACCTGACCTGTAATTCTTTATCAGTGATTACTTCGTTATTCCTGGCCATCCTTTTCTTTTGCCTGGTAAATTGTTTTAGAAAACTTCTGGAAAGAAGAGTAGACATTTTTTCGGGCATAAGTACCATTGAAGGCTGCAACTCAGCCCTGGTCTGGGTATTCATTCGTGGGTAAGAGTAAAACTGAACAGGTACTTCAAGAAGGCTCAGAGTTTTAAAAGGATACTTTGTTGCAAAATTTGTCTCCAGGTCTCTCATTATACCTGAGACAAGCAAGGGGAGTGTATCTTTCAGTTCCGAAAGATCTTTTTTGTAGGAATCGTGGCCAGGGAAATAATGACTGATATATTTTATTGAATCGACTTTCAGGGTATCCGACAGATAATTTCCAATTGCTAATGTCAGTCCTGTCAAAGGAGATTCACTGGTAAAAACAGAGTACCCGTTTTCAGATTTCATTGTCCCCTGTGATACTGCAAAAAGACCGTTTTCTGTCTTTACCCTGATATTGAAACGGGTAAAATCGACTTTTATCCTTGCCGGATTTGTCGGGTAGTAATTGAGCCCCGGCACTGGATACCAGTGTGTCTCAGGAGTCAGCAACACATAATTTTCTGTCAGGAATGCCCTCCTTTTGTTCACATTCAGCATCTCTATCCGGTAGGGATTTTCCTTAAGATTATCAGAGTAATTGGGATAGCAGAATGATTCATTTATCATGCCGGAATATGAAATCACAAGAGAGTCACTTTGTCCTGGTGTCAACGATTTACCCGGGTCTATTTCAATGATCTGATGAATTCTTTTAAAATTCAGATCTTTCCCTGCTGATAAGACCGAAGTCACATCCAGTCCCGGATTCAATGAAAACAA
This sequence comes from Bacteroidales bacterium, assembly GCA_038252165.1. Classification (GTDB taxonomy): domain Bacteria; phylum Bacteroidota; class Bacteroidia; order Bacteroidales; family VadinHA17; genus LD21. The sequence continues at coordinate 71,641 of JBBSAP010000001.1, forward strand.
ATATCTGTCAAGGCTCCTATTATTATTATTAATGAATTTCAATTCAACTGCTGCCTTAAATGAGCTTTTATTATGTACAAAATCAATTGATGCATCAGTCAGCGAGACAAAATCACTCATTTCGAACTGGCGGCTGGCCTCGATAATCTGTTTCTTTTCATTCCGATCGTTTTTGTAAAAAGACCAGGTATTAAATACGCATATTACGGTTCCGGCAAGGAATATGAATATAAATACCGCCGAAATTGCCATATGTATTTTTGATTGAGGCAACCGTTTGAATAATAATATGGTAGCCAGGATAAAGGATAATCCGGAGAAGAAATAAATGAGGCGTTGATTTAATATCTGGCTGATATTGCCAAAACCTGTTATTCCCGATTTGAAAACAGGCAATCCAAATGCCATGTAATCGAAAATTGACCCTGCCCGGTACCAGAGCCAGAACATATTAAGAGCGGCAATGCCGAGCAGAACAAGGAAGGTTATTGCCTGGTTCCCTATAACGGACATCAGCATGAATGCCAGCCCAAGGCTGAAAATGATTGTCGGGACACAGATTATCAGCAAGTACCAGAAGTATGACATAATATCGACCGACATTTCTTTTGCGATGATATTCATCAGAAGGCCAATGCACAGGATTATAATGTCGAGTCCGAGAAAGAGTTTGAGAATACCCCAGGTCTTGCCCGTTATGTACTCAAAGTTTGACATTGACCTGGTATAAAGGACTTCATTTGTATCAACCTTCTTGTCTCTTTTAAGGAAATCGGATGCAAGAAAAATGACAACTATTGCCTGTCCGATATTCAGAAGATAAAGATTAAAAAGGGGAATAGATGATGGTATTGAAATGAAAGCCCATGGCTGATCTCCCACCGGGGAAAAAAAGCCGATATTTAAAAATGTAAATATGAAAAGTGCACCGATTGAAAATAACCTGAAGAACCAGCTCCTCCTCAGGGTCTTGGCTTCATATCTGGCGACAGTTCTGATGTTATGCAGTAATGCCATAAGTCTTTCAGTATTTATTCACTGATATCAGCTTTCAATTTATGCTCCATATAATATACATAAGCATCCTCGATATTTGGGGTAATTATAGAATAGTTGTATTCCGGAACATCATCGGAAACTATCTGGACTTCCCATCCATACTCTACAGGAATTGTGGAAATTACATTATGCCGTTCCTTGACTATATCGTATTCAGCCGGAGTTAACTTCAACTTAAACACATGGCCTTCAGCTTGTTTTACAAGAGTTTCAGGTGCCCCTGTGAATACAAGTTCGCCGCGGTTCAGTAATGCCATTCCCTGGCATGTTGATGATATGTCACCCACAATATGAGTTGAAAGAATTATGGTAACTTCATGCTGGCTCAGCTGGGAAAGGATATTCCTGAACCTGATCCTTTCATCAGGATCAAGGCCGGTTGTTGGTTCGTCAACAACAATGATCCTGGGATTTCCTATGAGGGCCTGGGCAATGCCAAGGCGTCTTTTCATGCCTCCCGACAGCCTATTTGCCTGACGGTCGCGCACCTCCAGCAGTCCGACCTGATCAAGTAGCCTGTCGACCTCAGCAATCCTCTCCTTTTTGTTTTTCATTCCTGCGAGCGACCCTGAATAATCAAGGAATTCCCAGGTTTTCAGAGATGTGAAAAATCGGAAATCCTGCGGCAGGTAGCCAAGAAGGCTTCTTAACTCCTTCCGGTGTTTTTGGATATCCCGGCCATCAACCAGCACTATTCCTGAAGTTGGTTTCATTAGAGTGACCAGGATGCGCATCAGACTTGATTTACCGGCGCCATTGGGTCCCAGAAGCCCGAACATACCCGTTCCGAATTCAAGGTTTATATCTTTCAGCGCATGATTGCCATTAGGATAAATTTTATTCAGGCCCTGAATTTCAATCTTCATACAAATAGTTCTGTTGATGGTGATCCCGGTTTAACTGACTGTTTAAAGACGACGTATTTTTAAATTGTTGCATAAATTTTGTTAAAAACAAATTCATACTTTTGTAGATTAAGAGTTTTTTTGGTGGTGTACAAAACTAATAAAAGAAAAATTATCAATGATCCTGTTTATGGATTCATAAGTATACCGGGCGATCTGATATATGATATTATTGAACACCCCTGGTTTCAGCGGCTGAGAAATATAAAGCAACTCGGACTTACAAGCTTTGTTTATCCCGGAGCAACTCACAGCAGGTTCCAGCACTGCCTTGGCGCCCTGCATCTTATGGAGTCTGCTCTGCAAACCCTTACAAGCAAAGATGTCACGATCTCACCGGAGGAAGAAGAGGCGGCCATGATTGCCATCCTTCTTCATGACATCGGTCACGGCCCATTTTCTCACGCATTGGGAAATTCGATAATTACCGGGATAACACATGAAGATCTCTCTCTTCTCCTTATGCAAAAGCTTAATGAGACTTTTGCAGGCAGGCTGGATCTGGCAATTGAGATATTCAGAGGGGCTTACAGCAGGCAATTCCTTCACGATCTTATAGCCGGCCAGATGGATATGGACCGGCTTGATTATCTGAGGAGAGATTCATTTTTTACTGGTGTTATTGAAGGATCCGTAGGCTCTGACAGGATAATAAGGATGCTTAATGTAGTGAACGACATCCTGGTCATGGATGAGAAAGGGATCTATTCACTTGAGAAGTTTCTTATAGCCCGGCGGCTTATGTACTGGCAGGTTTATATGCACAAAACGGTGCTTTCATCAGAAAGCCTCCTTGTTAATGTGCTAAAACGTGCAAAGGAACTGGCGATTCAGGGTATTGACCTTTTCGCGACCCCGGCTCTCAGATTCTTTCTTTACAATAATATCAATCCGGAAGATATCGGTCCTGCCGGCTTGTTTACCACTGGCCTGATCGCGGCTAATTTCACACGTCTTGATGATACTGACATACTTGCTTCGGCCAAATATTGGGCTGATAATTCTGACACTGTACTTTCCGATCTGTCAGCCAGGCTTGTAAACAGGAATCTTCTTTCTGTTGAACTGCAGAATGAGCCTTTTTCTGAAAGCAGGCTTAATGAACTAAGGGACAGGGCTGTAAAACAGATGAGGATCAGCCGGGATCTGGTTGATTACTTTGTATATACAAACAGCATCTCAAACCTTACCTATACGCCGGATGCCCCTGAAGTGAGGATACTACTGAAAAACGGGACCATTGCAGATATTACTGAGGTGTCGGATATGTTTGAACACAGGCTGTTATCGGAACGGGTTACAAAATACTTTTTATGTTATCCAAAAGGAATAAGATAAAAAACAATATATATTATGGAATTTAATGCTGCCACTATTGCAGGATTTCTAAAGGGAGAAATAGTCGGGGATCCTGAAATAAAAGTTAATACTTTCGCTAAGATCGAGGAAGGTCACCCGGGCGCTCTCTCATTTCTGGCAAACCCTAAATATGAACACTACTTATACACAACGAAATCATCGATTGTTCTTGTAAACAGGAGTCTTGTTCCGACAGCTAAAGTTGAGGCGACACTTATCAGGGTTGAAAATGCCTATGAATCCTTTGCATCCCTCCTTCAGCTGGTTGATCAGGCAAGACCCCGTAAAAAAGGGATTCACCCTGCTGCCGTCATTGAACCCACAGCTATTATTGGCAAGGATGTCTATATCGGACCATATGTATATGTCGGTGAAAATTGCTTTATCGGGGATGAATGTTCACTTTATCCGAATGTTTATCTTGGTGATAATACAAGGCTCGGCAGAAGATGCACCCTGAATCCGGGGGTCAAGATTTACCACGATTGTGTTCTGGGGGAAAATTGTGTTATCCATGCAGGAACAGTTATCGGAAGCGATGGTTTTGGATTTGCACCCCAGTCGGAGAGTGAGTTTATGAAGATACCACAGATGGGGAATGTAGTTATCGAAGATAATGTTGAAATCGGAGCTAATGTTGCCATCGATCGTGCAACAATGGGTTCAACGATTATAAGGAAAGGGGTTAAGCTCGATAACCTGATACAGATCGGGCATAATGTTGAAATTGGTGAGAATACAGTAATAGCCGGACAGACAGGTGTGGCAGGATCATCCAGGATCGGTAAAAACTGTATGTTTGGAGGACAGGTAGGTATTGTCGGACATTTAAGAGTTGCTGACGGCACCAGAATCGGAGCTCAGTCAGGTTTACCGGGTGATGTAAAGAAAGAAAACACAACTCTGCTTGGAACTCCTGCAATTGATCACAGGGAATATCTGAGATCTTCCGTGGTTTTCAGGAAGCTTCCGGAACTGAAAACAAAGGTAGATGAACTTGAAAAACAGGTTGAACTTCTTAAAAAAGCATAAATTAGTTGTCTAATTGCATTAAAACATCGTATCATCAACGCTTAATCTTTTGAATGTTCGGTTTTTTTTGATTTTTTTGTAGCCGATTTGACAATTATTGTATAACAACTGATGAGTGAGAAACAAAGAACACTTGCAAAAGAGGTTAGCCTGAACGGGAAAGGATTGCATACAGGGATAAATGTTACTATCACATTTAAACCGGCCCCTGCCAACCATGGATACAAGTTCTGCAGGACCGACCTTCCGGGGAAGCCTGTTATAGATGCTCTTGCAGAAAATGTGACGGATACTTCAAGGGGTACTACACTTACCCAGAACAACGTTTCTGTTTCAACAATCGAACATTCTCTTGCGGCTTTGTACGGATTACGGATTGATAATGCAATTATAGAACTTGACGGACCTGAGGCTCCCATTATGGGAGGAGCGTCATGGAAATTTACAGAAGCGATCAATAAGGCTGGATTCACTGAGCTAAAAGAGGAACGGAACTATTTCGTGGTGAAGCAGAAGATTGTATATTCTGATGAAGAGCATGGAGTTGACCTCATTATTTATCCCGATGACCATCTCAGCATTAATGTTCTAATCGATTATAATTCAAGGATACTTGGAAATCAATATGCAATACTTGATTCTGTCGACGATTTTGAAAAGGAGATATGCAAAAGCCGGACCTTCGTATTCTTTCATGAGCTTGAACCCCTTCACCAGATGGGACTTATAAAGGGTGGAGACCTTGACAATGCAGTTGTAATTCTTGAAAAAGAGGTTGAACAGGAAGAGATTGACAGGATTGCCACTCTTTTCAAAAGGCCGGGTATAACCAAACATACAGCGGGAATTCTTAATAATACTGAATTAAGATACCCCAATGAGCCTGCACGACATAAGCTTCTTGATATAATGGGAGACCTTGCGCTTGTTGGACAGCCGATCAAGGGAAAAGTAGTTGCCACCCGTCCCGGGCACTTTGCCAATACGCGGCTGGCAAAGCTTGTAAGGCAGGAAATCAAAAAGGCGCATTCCAAAGCAAATATTCCTGTTTATGATCCTTCAGAACCACCGTTATATTATCTGGAGGATATAAAAAAGCGACTGCCGCACAGATATCCTTTTCTTATGGTAGATAGAATTATCTCCATGAATGAGACAACTGTGGTGGGGATAAAAAACGTTACATTCGATGAACCTTATTTTCAGGGTCACTTCCCTGATGAACCGGTTATGCCGGGCGTACTGCTTGTTGAATCGCTTGCCCAGTGCGGCGGACTGCTTATACTGAGCACTGTCGAAGAGCCCGAGAAATATTCAACATATTTTCTTAAGATCGATAAGCTTAAATTCAAACATAAGGTTGTTCCCGGAGATACCGTAATCCTGAGGATGGAACTCATTGATCCAATCAGAAGGGGAATTGTTATGATGTTCGGACAGGCATATGTCGGAAATACTCTTGTTGCTGAAGGAGAGATGACTGCACAGATAATCAAAAATAAATAACGGACATATGATCTCCAATTTAGCATATGTCCATCCCAATGCCATTCTGGCGGATAGCGTAACAGTCGAACCTTTCGCATATATTGCGGAGAATGTTGAAATAGGCAAAGGAACCTGGGTGGCTCCTCATTCGACAATACTGCCGGGAGCAAGGATTGGGGAAAATTGCAGGATATTCCCTTCGGCAGTGGTATCGGGCATACCACAGGATCTTAAATTCAGGGGTGAGGAAACAACCACTGAGATTGGAAACGGCACAACTATCCGTGAAGGCGTCACTATCAACAGGGGAACTGCTTCCGCAGGGAAAACAATTATCGGCACGAACTGCCTGCTTATGGCATATGCTCATGTGGGGCACGATTGCCTCATTGGTAATAACTGCATTCTTGGAAATGGAATAGGTCTTGCAGGAGAGGTCAGGATCGACGACTGGGCTATCCTTAGCGCAGGCACTCTGGTGCATCAGTTTTCAAGGATCGGCGGGCATGTTATGATCGGCGGAGGATCAAAAGTCAGGACAGACATTCCTCCGTTCATTAAGGCCGACAGGGATCCGCTGACATATCTGGGTATCAATACTGTCGGACTTACCAGACGTGGATTTGAAAAAGAACGGATCGACTCGATTCATAATATTTACAGGGCGATCTATCAGAATGGAATGAATATTTCACAGGCTCTCGATTTTATTGAGAAAGAGTTCAGCCCGTCACCCGACAGGGATTATATTCTTGAATTCATAAGAAAATCTGAAAGAGGAATTATCCACGGCCCAAGATGACCTGATTCAGGCTTTTTCCCATCCCTGTGCCTTAAGCTCAATTTCAGTCCCCTCATCACTTACCATATAGTTCCCCTGATCAGCCGTTGTCATGTGACCAATCAGGGTGACATCAGGAATGCTCCTTATTTTTTCAGCATTTTCAAGGGCTACCGTAAATAACAGCTCATAATCTTCTCCTCCATTGAGAGCAGGAATCAGCGGATCAATATTAAACTCCTCAGCCGCTTTGCAGGTCTCTGCATCCACAGGGATCTTGCTGCTATAAACCCTGCATCCCGTATCCGACAGCCTGCATATATGAAGAAGGTCTGACGCAAGACCGTCGGAGACATCGATCATCGATGACGGGGTTATATAAATATCTTTAAGGCTGGTAAGTACACCTCCCGGTAATTCGGGTTTCAACTGCCGTTCGATAATATATTCATAACCTGAAAGCTCGGGCTTGAATCCCTTGTCTTTATCAAAGAGTTTCCTTTCCCTTTCAAGCACCTGAAGCCCCATGAACGAAGCACCGAAATTGCCTGTTACGCATATCAGGTCGTTGGGTTTTGCATCGTTCCTCCTGACCATATCCTCCTTTTCAGCTTTCCCGATACCAGTCACGCTTATTGTCAGGCCTGTAATAGAACTGGTTATATCACCCCCGGCAAGATCAACCTTGTATTTCTCGCATGCAAGATTAATTCCTTCGTAAAGTTCATCTATCTGTTCGACAGAAAATCTCGAGCTTATCCCCAGTGCAACAAGTATCTGGCCCGGAATACCGTTCATTGCGTAAATATCCGAAATAGCCCTTATCACTGCCTTGTACCCGAGATGCTTTAAGGGAGTATAAATAAGATTGAAATGAATGCCTTCAAGCAGAAGATCAGTTGAAACAAGTGTGATGTTTTTACCTGAATCAATTATAGCTGAATCATCTCCAATTCCCATTACAGTGCTTCCATTACGCAGGACAGCTTTTTCTGCTAAATGGCTTATCAGTCCAAACTTTCCGAAACTGCCGATCGGTGTCCGGTTATTTTCAGATTCACCAATAATTCTTCTCCGCACTCCGCACCTCATACCATTATATATATTACATTAAATGTGCATAATTCTGCGGCCGAAAGGATTGATCGCCGTCTCTGTAAGCTTGAAATGCTGATTTCCGAAAGGGATTCCTATAATTGTGATATATAGTAAAACACCAAAAAATGCATGTGTTATTGCGATCCAAATCCCTCCGCATAAAAGCCACAGGACATTCATGAAAATGTACAGGCAGCCTGAAGCCCGTGGCTCTAATCTGCTTGTGCGTCCGAAAGGCCAGAGGGCAAGCCACCCCATCTTGAGTGTCTGGAGGCCGAAAGGGATCCCGACAATGGTTATCATAAGAATCAGGCTTCCAATTAAGTATTCAACCGCTATTATGATACCTCCGAAAATCAGCCAGACAAGGTTACCAAGTATTTTCATAAATTATGGTTGTTTACTCAAGAATAATGGTTTTATCCTTCGGGTATTTTACAGAATAAGTCAGGGTCAGCTGTCTGGTTTCCTGTGGTTTAATTTCAAGATCCCATCTGATACCTCCTGTTTGTGAATTGTGTTTTCCGCCTGACAGCTCAACTGCGTTGACCTCAATCCCGCTATTCGATGAAATAGGGATCTGATCGTTGACTGTGATCCTTATGGGATTTGGTTTATTATTTCTGATTGTAATAAGGAATGAATACGTTTCAGTCTTATTTGACCCAAAGACTCTTCTGCTCGTAAAATCCTTCCGTTTTTCTCTTTTCACAAGTATGCTGTTGTCGGTCCCGAGTGAGACAGTGAGAGTATCCTTTAACTGGGTTACATTGAGATAGGATTTTCCGACAAATGTATTTTCAAAATACAATGTTGCCTCGCCTCCAATAAGATTCTGTTCTGCCCAGCCGGTAATATCGCCTGTAAGGTATGCCATGGCAGATAGTTTTGGAACGGTGACATATTTATAATCAGCGGGAGTTGAGGTACGCTGGATTTCAATTGTCTGAACTTTACCGTCAGATGCAATCGTATAAGGTGTTGTTATATCAAATGTAACGGTTGTTTCACCGATCTGTTTCTCGACCGCTACAGGTGCTGCTTCCATTACCTTCTTATCAATTGCTGAATCAGTGACAACCATTTCGGAAACCTCCGCCTTATTTGCCCGTTTCACTCCGGAAGCCATCCCTCTTATCATTATCGGGGTTTCCGGATAATAATAGTCTACAAACCATGGATTGAGTTCCGGAACATCTCCGGCAACCCAGGGAGTGGCATTTGAAAAGCTCAGTTTAACATCTTTCCAGGAAACTCCCGTATTCTGAAATACATTTGCCTTATAAAAGATTGTGACAGGTTTTGTAATATTATCAACCCTGATATCATACGACGGGTACCAGCCGGCGTTGCTCACCACATAGCTGAATGACAGTTTACCTGATACGGGTTTTTCACAACTCAATGTAACTAATATTTCTCCTGACGGGAGTTGTTGTTTCCCAAACTTATCTGAAATCTGTTTCTGGAGAGCCGCGATCTGCTTCTGATAATCCTTAATAAGTCTGTTTTTCTTAAGAATGGAATTGGTAACCTGATCCATATTGGTTGTATATAGCTCCATTACGCTTTTCAGCTGTTCAACCGAGAAGGAGGTTTCCTTCACTAGAATGCCCCTGTTGGCAACAAGAAAAGCCTCTTTCTCCTTAAGAACAGTTATTGCAGCCGTTTCATCCTCAACTTTCAGCTGAAGTGCTTCAATCTGGCTTCTGATGCTTTTTATCTCAGGCAGATCCTCAAGATTCTCGAGATAATTATTGCGCTGATTTACTGACAGTATAATAAAATCGCCATATCCTTTTACCTGGATGCTCTGGGCATCAATATATGGTGAAAGACCGGTAAGCCTCAGGATGGTTTTTCCAATAGGCAGATCAACTGTTGTCTCATGGCTGACCTGGGCCCTGTCGGGATAAACAGTAACATGTCTTATTCCGGCTTTTATCTCTTTTTCGATATCAGCAGACAGGTTAATTGACCCGGTCAAAATCAGTATTGAGATTAAAATCAGATTTTTCATTTATAAAGAGATTAGAACTTATAAAGATAAGATTTTCTGAAAGATTTTAAGGTATCAAATTTGGGACCGATAACTGGTCTCTTCCTGCAGGTATTAACCTCTCCCTGAATCTTTCTCCTGAAAAAGGAGGGCTCATAAGCGGGAAATATGTTAAAGAAAGCGAAATCAAGGCCTCATTTTATGTTAATTATGCGTTTTGCAGGAGATTATACTGTTAATAACATACATTTGTCAAATTTTGAAAATATGAAGGGATTGAAAATTGGTGGCCTGACAGTGGCTGTTCCTATTGTACAGGGCGGAATGGGTGTAGGAATTTCATTATCAGGACTGGCAGCGGCAGTTGCAAATGAAGGAGGAATAGGGGTTATTTCAAGCGCAGGGCTGGGACTTCTTTACAAAGATTTCCCGGGGAATTTCCTTGAGGCGAGTATTCACGGGCTGAAAGAGGAGATAAGAAAAGCGAGGGAAAAAACACTGGGTGTTATTGGAGTTAATGTCATGGTTGCAATGTCAAACTTTGCAGACATGATAAGAACATCTATTGCTGAGAAAGTTGATGTCATAATAGCAGGAGCGGGGCTTCCCCTTGATCTGCCTTCTTTTCTGAATAAAGGATCTCTTACAAAGCTTGTTCCGATTGTATCATCAGCAAGGGCGGCGAAGATAATCTGTGAAAAGTGGAAGACAAACTATGATTATCTTCCGGATGCCGTAATTGTTGAGGGACCTAAAGCCGGGGGTCATCTTGGATTTAAGGAGGAACAGATAACTGATAATGATTATAGGCTCGAAAAGCTTGTTCCGGAGATCGTCGGTGAATTAAAAGTCTTCGAGGATAAATATAACCAGCCTATTCCTTTGATTGCTGCGGGAGGGATCTATACCGGTCAGGATATTAGTGATATAATGAAGCTTGGTGCATCAGGTGTGCAGATGGGGACAATATTTGTCACGACTGATGAGTGCGATGCATCAGATGCTTTCAAGCAATCATATATTAACGCGGGCGAAAAGGATATTGAAATAATAAAGAGCCCTGTCGGTATGCCGGGACGTGCAATACTGAGCAATTTTATAACAAAAGTAAAAGAAGGCAAGAAACAACCGAAAGCATGTCCTTTCAAGTGTATCAAAACCTGCGATATAAGCAAGAGTCCCTATTGCATTATCATTGCGCTGATAAATGCGCTGAAGGGAAATTTTGAAAATGGCTATGCCTTTGCCGGGGCAAATGCATTCAGGGCAACAAAGATCTCGTCAGTAAAAGAGGTTTTCCAATCGTTGCTGAAGGAATACAAAGAGAGCAGATAGGGTGAAGTTATTTAACTAGTTCAAAATAGCTGACTGCTCCATGTCCGCTTTCCTCAGTCTGTCGTGCCAACGGGCAGCCCGGTACCGGGCAATTTATTATCTTATGCTCTTTGTTATCAGCTGGTTCCCATCCCATAATCAGGTACAGAATAAAGAACCCTATCACATAAGCAACTGCAATATGCCATCCCTTTTTTATCCAGAGGAATACATCACGGCCTTCAGGAAACTTGTTTGTAATTGCAACGCCTGCGGATGATCCGAACCAAACCATCGAACCGCCAAACCCGACTGTATAAGCCAGCATTCCCCAGTCGTAATGACCCTGATCGAGACAAAGCTTAGTGAGTGGGATATTATCGAATACTGCTGAAAGGAATCCTAAAGCAAAGGCTGTTACCCATGAGGCATTTGGAAGTTCTTCAACAGGCATCATTGATGCGCATGTCACCAGGCATAGAAGAAAGATTGTTCCTTTAATGGCTCCCGGAACCTCTTTCCATGGAACAGGGCGTAAAAATATCCCTATCACTATCGCAATCCATACTCCCAGTGCAGGCATATCATACAGGATATTTGATGTAATTGCTCCGGCGAGGATAAGGGCAACATTAAATATTTTTACCCAATCGATCTTTACATTCGTATCAGCATCCTTTTGGATACGCTGGTATTTATCCTGCTGATGGGCCGCGAACCATGCAAAGAAGATCAGGGCTACTCCTGCTGCAACATACGCATGAAGTACATTGAATGCCGAAACACCGTCGATCCACATCATTGTAGTGGTAGTGTCTCCGACAATGCTTCCCGATCCTCCGGCATTACTGGCTGCAACAAGTGCTGCTATATATCCTATGTGAACTCTGTTTTTAAATACTACAAGGGCAATGGTTCCGCCAATAAGGGCGGCGGCTATGTTATCGAGAAATGATGATAGAACAAATACAAAAAGGAGAAGTAAGAACGGCCCCTTCCAGTCATCCGGAAGATACTTCGGAAGTATCTCCGGAACTTTGGATTCTTCAAATATTTTTGAAAGAACAGCAAATCCAAGAAGTAATCCCAGCAGGTTGAGAATTATTCCCCATTCACCCTGACGTAACTCCTTATCCATAATCTGTTCTCCAAAAGGAGTTGTACCAAAAAAATGTTCAAACAGATGAAATCCCGGATCAAGAGTCAGCTTAAATGTCAGTAACACGGTTAATCCGATCACGGCCACCCAGAATGTATGCTTGTGAAACAGTGCGACCCCGAGAAGAATAAGTCCGAAAATTATAAATTCGAAACGTACAGGCCCAATGGACGGAACCTTGCCTCCGGCAGCAATTGCACATACAGGCGTCACCAGAACAAATGTTAAAAGAAAAAGTCTTTTTAAGTTTTTAGAGAAGAAAGACAAAGGGATGTTGTTCATATATCACGTTTTAGGAAGACTATTGTTAATTATTTAACAAGCCGCCAAATTATAAATATTTTCGAGTTTTGTCTTTATAACCTTTCCGGCTTTTTAGTGATCTTTGTCATTTATGCATTTCCTGCAATTTTTCATTAAGAATCCTTTACGGAATCCTGTTTATTTGATATTTTTGGCGGTTTATTTAGATTAAATATAATTAAGGAAAAGAAGAATGGTATCCTATAAATTAACAATTCCCATTTCAGCTTGTTAATTGTAGAAGACTTAAAAGTGTTAAACCGATTAAATGGAAAAAGACAAGGATAAGATAATAAATGATGTAACTACGGGTGAATACAAGTACGGCTTTTATTCGGATATTGAGACGGAAAAAATCCCCAAGGGATTAAATGAGGATGTGGTGCGGCTTATTTCAAAAAAGAAGAATGAACCCGAATGGCTTCTTGAATTCAGGCTTAAATCATACCGCCACTGGCTGACAATGAAAATGCCGTCATGGGCAAACCTGAAGATCCCGGTTATAAACTACCAGGATATTATTTTTTATGCTGCTCCGAAGCTAAAAGCCTCATTTGAGAGTATTGATGATATTGATCCTGAACTAAAAAGGACTTTTGACAAGCTCGGAATTCCTCTTGAAGAACAGAAACATCTTTCAGGTGTTGCTGTAGATGCTGTAATGGACAGTGTTTCCGTGAAAACAACCTTTAAAGAAACACTTGCAGAGCTCGGAATAATTTTCTGCTCTTTCAGCGAAGCCGTAAAAGAGTACCCCGATCTTGTCAGAAGATATATGGGAACGGTCGTCCCATACACCGATAACTTCTTCGCATCACTTAATTCAGCTGTGTTCAGCGATGGTTCTTTCTGTTATATTCCAAAGGGAGTGAGATGTCCCATGGAACTCTCAACTTATTTCAGGATCAACTCCGCGAACACTGGTCAGTTCGAACGTACCCTGCTTATAGCTGACGAGGAAGCCTATGTAAGTTATCTGGAAGGTTGTACGGCCCCGATGAGGGACGAGAATCAGCTTCATGCCGCCATTGTCGAAATAATTGCGGAGAATAATGCCGAAGTGAAATATTCGACAGTCCAGAACTGGTATCCGGGCGACAAGGAAGGTAAAGGGGGGATATTCAATTTTGTAACCAAGAGAGGATTATGCAGGGGAGAGAGTTCCCGGATCTCCTGGACCCAGATCGAAACCGGATCAGCAATAACCTGGAAATACCCGTCATGTATTCTGAGAGGAGATAATTCCACCGGAGAATTTTATTCCGTTGCTGTAACAAACAATCATCAGCAGGCTGATACAGGAACGAAAATGATCCATATAGGGAAAAACACCAAAAGCACAATTGTTTCGAAAGGTATTTCGGCAGGTTTCGGTCAGAACAGTTACAGGGGACTCGTCAAGGTGCTCAGGAATGCCTCAAATGCCCGTAATTTCTCACAATGCGATTCATTGCTTCTGGGTGATAAATGCGGAGCACACACATTTCCCTATATTGAAGTCGACAATCAAACCGCCATCGTGGAACACGAAGCAACTACTTCAAAGATAGGGGAGGACCAGATATTCTATTGTAACCAGAGAGGCATCTCAACCGAGGATGCCATAGCTCTTATTGTTAATGGATATGCAAGAGAGGTTATAAATAAGCTTCCCATGGAATTCGCTGTCGAGGCCCAGAAACTTCTTCAGATAAGCCTTGAAGGCAGTGTAGGTTAGAACTTAATAAACGACAATTTTTTATCATGCTTAATATTAAAAACTTAAAAGCCAGCATCGACGGAAAGTTAATACTGAAAGGAATAAGCCTTAAAGTAAAACCGGGTGAGATCCATGCTATAATGGGACCAAATGGATCAGGCAAGAGCACACTTGCAGCCGTTCTTGCAGGCAGGGAATTTGTTGAAGTGACTGAAGGTTCCGTAACATATTTTGGAAAGAATCTTCTTGAGATGTCTCCCGAGGATCGTTCCAAAGAGGGTATTTTCCTCGGGTTTCAGTACCCGATTGAGATCCCCGGGGTCAGCATGGTCAATTTCATGAAGACAGCCGTTAATGAACACAGAAAGCATAAAGGTCTCGAACCTCTCTCTGCATCCGATTTTCTGAAGCTTATGCGCGAGAAGAAGGAACTTGTTGAAATTGATTCCAAGCTTGCAAACAGATCTGTAAATGAAGGGTTTTCAGGTGGAGAAAAAAAGAAGAATGAGATCTTCCAGATGGCTATGCTTGAACCAAAACTTTCAATTCTTGATGAAACCGACTCGGGACTTGATATAGATGCTCTCAGGGTAGTTGCAAACGGTGTTAATAAGCTTAAGCGACCCGATAATTCTGCTATTGTAATTACTCATTACCAGCGCCTTCTCGACTACATTGTTCCAGATGTGGTTCATGTACTCTACGACGGCCGGATTGTAAGGACAGCCGGAAAAGAACTTGCCCTTGAGCTTGAGGAAAAGGGTTATGACTGGATTAAAAAAGAGGTTGATAATCAAAATTGAAATGAACGGAAAATCTGAAGTATCGGAATTTTATTCAGGGCTCTACACTGACAACATAATGAAGATTGAAGAGGACTCTTCTCCTTATATTAATTCATTCAGGAAAGAGGCTTTTGAAAAGTTTTGCCAGCTTGGTGTGCCAACAAAGAAAAATGAAAGTTATAAATACACAAATCTAGATCTCTATTTCAAGCACAACTATAAAAGCTATTTCATACCTGACGAATCAGATTTTCAAAAGGCCGAGGACTTCAGATGCGATGTGACCGACCTTGATACTCACGGGATAGTACTGGTGAATGGCTTTTACCCGACAATAAACGGCAAACTTCGTGAACTTCCGGGAGGCATCACAATAGGAAGCCTGAATGAAGCTGCTAAAAGATACCCTGACCTTGTGGAAAAGCATTATGGAAAATATGCAAAAAGCGATTCAGACGGTTTGATACATCTTAATACTGCGATGGCTTGCGATGGTGTCTTTATACACGTACCCCGTGGAACCATTCTCAGGAAGCCGGTTCAGGTGGTGAATCTTGTTGATTCAGATGAAGACACGTTCAGCCAGCACCGGAACCTTATAATTGTTGAGGACAACGCCGAATTTACCCTGATCATTTGCGATCATACACTCTCTCCCCGGAAATTTCTTACAAATGCAGTTTCTGAAATTCATATTGGAGAGAATTCGCATTTTGATATAATAAGGGTTCAGAATGAACACAACAATGCGTGCAAGATAACCCATACATTCATTTATCAGGAGAGGAACAGCCATGCTTCTTCAAATAACATAACACTTCATGGCGGACTTGTACGCAACAGCACTTATCATTTCCTTGGAGGAGAGGGTGCGGAATGTAATTCATCGGGCCTTTTCCTTGCAGATAAATGGCAGCATATCGATAATTTTGTGAATGTCGACCATGCTTTCCCGAATTGCACAAGCAACCAGCTTTTTAAAGGAGTTCTTGACGAGATGTCGACCGGCGCTTTCAATGGACGAATCTATGTTGCTCCCAATGCACAGGGAACCCTGGCTTACCAGAAGAATAATAATATCCTTCTGACAGATGATGCCAAAATGGATACAAAACCACAGCTTGAGATCTTTGCCGATGATGTAAAATGCAGTCATGGAGCTACCGTTGGACAGCTTGATGATAATGCACTGTTCTATTTGCAGTCGAGAGGGATCGATAAACGACAGGCAAGGCTTATGCTTATGTTCGGTTTTGCCCATGAGGTGATACAGAATATAAAAGTTGAGGCTCTTCGCGAAAGGATGGATAACCTGGTGATGCAGAGACTTCAGGGTGAATTATCGCGATGTGCAATCTGTATGGTTAAATGCGGTTAAATTAGACTCAGGTGAAGAATATCTCAGAAATAAGAGCCGATTTTCCGTTACTTCAAAGGAGAGTTTATGACAAACCGCTTATCTATTTTGACAACGGTGCCACTACCCAGAAACCCCTATGCGTCCTTGATAAAGTAAGGGAAGTTTACACTACCTACAACGGGAATGTCCACAGGGGAGTTCATGCAATGAGTGATCTTACTTCCGAAGCTTTTGAAAATGCAAGGGAAAAAGTAAGATCATTTATAAATGCAGGTAAACGTGAGGAAATAATTTTTACTTCAGGAACAACCAGCTCAATAAACAGTATCGCTTTTTCATTTGGCGAAAGATATATTAAACCCGGCGACGAGATAATCTTAAGCCACCTGGAGCATCATGCAAATATAGTTCCCTGGCAGATGATGTGCGACAGGAAAGGAGCATCTTTGAAGATTATCCCTGTCAATGATAACGGAGAGATACTTTTTGATGAGTACCTGAAGCTGTTTTCGAAAAGGACAAGGATTATTGCCATAACTCAGGCTTCAAATGCACTTGGAACTCTACTTCCAATCAGGGAAATGATTAAGGCAGCCCATTCAGAAGATATTCCGGTACTTATCGATGGGGCTCAGGGTATACAGCACGGGATCGTTGATATGAAATCGCTGGATTGTGATTTCTATGCTTTTTCAGGCCATAAGATCTACGGGCCGACAGGTATTGGTGTTTTATACGGAAAAGAGAAATGGCTCACCGAACTTCCTCCTTACCAGGGTGGTGGAGATATGGTCGACAGAGTGACCTTTGAGAAGACTACATATAATGAGCTTCCCTTTAAATTTGAAGCCGGAACAATGAACTATGCCGGAGCCATTGGCCTCGGCATGGCTCTTGATTATGTTTCAGATCTGGGAAGAGAAAATATCGCAACCCGTGAAAAAATGCTTTTGAATTATGCAACCCTTAGATTATCTGCAATAGAAGGGATCAGATTTTTTGGGGAATCATTAAATAAAATATCTACGATCTCATTTCTTCTCAGGGGCATTCATCAATATGACACAGGGATGATACTCGACAAACTTGGAATTGCAGTCAGGACGGGCACCCATTGTGCGCAACCGGTAATGGACCGGTTCGGAATCGAAGGCACAGTAAGGGCTTCTATGTGTTTTTATAACACAACTGAAGAGATTGACAGCCTTGGCACGGGAATTGAAAAAGTGATCAGTATGTTTTCATAAGAAAGACAATGACTATTGACGAGGTCCAGAACAATATAATTGAGGAGTTCTCTCTGTTCGATGACTGGATGGATAAATACAATGTTCTAATCGATATGGGGAAAGAATTGCCCGTAATCGATCCGAAGTTCAAGATAAAGGATTACCTGATCGAGGGCTGTCAGTCGAAGGTATGGCTTCGTCCCGAATATGACGGAAGCCTGATCTCTTTCAAAGCCGACAGCGACGCTATAATAACACGGGGAATAGTCGCCCTGCTCATTAAAGTTCTTTCGGGGAGAACCCCGGATGAGATTATTAAAACAGAGCTCTATTTTATTGACAGGATCGGATTAAGACAGAACCTTTCGCCAACCAGATCGAACGGATTGCTTTCAATGGTGAGGCAAATGAAGCTTTACGCAATGGCATATAAGGCGCAGGAAACAGGGCGCGGGGTATTGGGGGTTACTTGAAAACAATAAATAAAATAAAAAGATTGCTTCCCACGCTTTGCGTGGTCGCAATGACTGTTAACACTTTGAAAAATGGATGCTACAGAACAACTTGAAATAGAAACAAGGATAGCAGAAGTCCTCAAGAGCATTTATGATCCTGAGATCCCTGTTAACATTTATGATCTGGGACTAATTTACAATGTAGAAATTGATGATGATCATATCGCTCATATCACTATGACGCTTACTGCTCCAAATTGCCCGATGGCTGAAGAGCTTGTCGAAGAGGTAAAATACAAGGTAGCCGGGACAAAAGGGGTGAAAGATTGTGATCTCAAGCTGACTTTTAAACCCCCATGGGATAAAAGCATGCTGAGCGATGAGGCAAAACTTGAACTTGGATTCTTATAGACTTCTGCTATGGCAGATTCTATTGAAAATAATCTTTCGGTCAGGATCAGGGAAAAATTACCTGAACTGGGTTTCGATATCTGGGGAATTGCCAGATCACGTTCGCTTGATGAATATGGCCCTTTCCTGGAAGCCTGGTTAGAAGCCGGAATGCATGATAAAATGGGTTATCTTGCAAGAGACATCAGCAAACGGCTAAATCCCGGAAACCTGTTCCCCGAAGCAAGATCACTTATAGTCACAGGCCTGAGCTATTATTCCGAGAATAAGCAGAAAGATCCTGAGGCTCCTGTTCTGTCGCGCTATACCTATGGGATCGATTATCATAAAGTGATAACTGAAAAGCTTGAAAAGCTTCTTTCATGGATTAAAAGCTCGCTATCCGGAACAGAAGGACGAATTGTGGTTGATACTGCATCTCTCCTCGAAAAAGCATGGGCAAGGGAGGCAGGACTTGGATGGCAGGGGCGCCATTCGATAATGATAAACAAGAATATCGGATCATTCTTTTTTATTGGGATACTTGTCCTTAATATTGATCTTGATTATGACACCCCTTTTAACAAGGATTATTGCGGCGAATGCAGAATATGCATTGATGCCTGTCCAACTGGGGCAATCAATGACAACCGGACAATTGATGCGAGAAAATGCATTTCAAATCTTACGATTGAGAACAGGGGGCCTATACCTGAGGAGATCGTACCACACCTTGGTAAAAGGGTTTACGCCTGTGACAGGTGTCAGGAGGTGTGCCCGTGGAATAAACAGATTGAACAAAATAAAACTCCTGAGTTTGTCATTAATGACGAGATTGCGGAGATGAGCCTCAGCGACTGGCAGAATCTTTCGAGAGAAAAATTTACAAGACTTTTCAGCAAAACTTCAATGTGCAGGGTCAAATATGAAAAACTGATTGGAAATATTGAATCTGCTTTGAAATCCGCGAACTGATTATTCCTTTTTATCCTCCATAACCTTTTTAACAATTTCCCTTTTATTCCGGGGATCTTTGAATTCACAAGAAAAAATTATTCCGGAGTTTCTTTTTACCTTTCTGCTAAAATCACGTCTTATATTTAAACAGTTCACCGCTTTGGTTGAAAAGGAACTTATAGAGGAGTGCAGGAAAGGGGATCTGCATAATTTCAGAAAAGTTGTTGAAAAAACTTCACCAATGATTTTCTCGGTTGCCTTCAGGATGCTTGGAGATGAAGACGCGGCACGCGATATTGTTCAGGATACAATGGTGACTATCTGGCAGAAGCTGGCTAAATTCAAAACCGCCGCAAGTTACAAAACATGGGTGTACAGAATTGCCATGAATAAATGCTATGATCAGCTGAGAAAACAGAAAAGGCAGAATGTAAGCAGGTGCGATGATAAGTCATGGGCTTTGATCTCAAATCATTTGTCGGAAGACGGGATCACCGAACTTGAAAATGAGGAGAATGCAATGATAATAAGTCTTTTAACAAATAAATTGAGCCAGAAACAGAAAGCTGTATTTATCCTTTCAGAGTTGGAGGAAATCCCGGCCGGTGAAATAGCTGAAATAACTGGTATGAGCAAGTCGGTGGTAAAGGCAAACCTTTATTACGCAAGGAAGAATATTGAATCACTTTTGCAGAAATACTTATAAAGATGACAACGGCAAATGACAGGTATAAAAAGATGGTTGAAATCCTCCGGAAATCGAGACCTGATATGGTTCAGCCGGAAGAACTTGAAAATGAGATTATGAGCAGGATACAATGTGAGAATCAAAATAAAGGCAGGATATCAGATTTTATCGAATCTCTTTTCGGATGGGTGTATATCGGCTGGGTGAGAAGGAGCCTTGTGGGGGCAGCAGTAATCCTGGTTGCATTGTTTGTTTATCAACAGGCATTTATATTCAGGCAGGTGAAAAATATAAGCAAACTGGTTGTAATAACGGGAAATGAGACCGCACCAATATCTTCATCAGAACTCGAAAAGAGGCTGACACTTTACAAAATGTCAACCCGCTTAACCACCGGGGACGATATAAAAATATCCGGGCGACAGCTCGAAGAATTTCTTGATTCTTATAATGATCTGCAGGTAAAATATAAGGATCTCTTAAGGATAATTGAGGAGGACCCTGAATTGAAGAACTATATTGAAAACAAGTTAGAACAGGGAAAGAAATATAAACCAGATATTTAAGAAAATGAAAAACAGGAAATTAAAACTCATCATTTCTCTTGCTCTCATTATGACAGCTTCATGCAACGAGCCGGAAACGGTTGTTACAAATATTGTTCATACCGACGGATCGGTGACAAGGAGGATTGAAATGAAAAACAGCGAAAACAAGTTTGAAGTTTCCGGATTGCAGGTCCCTTTCGATAACACCTGGACAATCAGGGATTCTTTGGAGATTTCAGAAAAAGGCGATACCATATGGGTCAGGCGGGCAGAAAAACTATTTGAAAGAGTAGAGGATATCAACAGTGAATATGCGGCTGACAGCGGAGCGAATAAGGATGTCGTAAGACATGCGGAATTCGGAAGAAAGTTTAAATGGTTTAACACCGAATATAATTTCACCGAAATTATTGATAGTAAAATGAAGTACGGCTATCCTGTCTCTGATTTTCTGAATAGCGATGAGCTTCAATGGTTTTACAGGCCTAATAACCTTAATGTGGAGATGAAGAATGGTTCCGACAGTCTAAAATTCAGAGCACTCAGTGATACTGTGGATAAAAAGCTTGAGAGATGGTATCTGAAATGCATTGTATCAGAATGGATAG
Organism: Bacteroidales bacterium; assembly: GCA_038252165.1. Lineage (GTDB taxonomy): Bacteria > Bacteroidota > Bacteroidia > Bacteroidales > VadinHA17 > LD21. The sequence continues at coordinate 92,857 of JBBSAP010000001.1, forward strand.
GTGAATTTGCCTTACTCACAGAAGGGAACGCGGACAGAGACCTTGCAAAGGGAGCATTAAAACACCGTGAAAATGAATTTGTAAGAATAGTGGAAAAGGACATGGAACATTTTGACAGTCTGTGGTCGGAAGGGACTCTGCTAAGAGAATTCATAGGAGAGGACAATGCACTAAAATATAAAACCGAAGCTGACTCAGCTGCAAATATTACCACTGAACGATTCTGGGTATCTTATAAACCTTACACGGTAAAGACCGTTATGCCTGGCAGGTTAACAGGTACAAACGGCTATATTGATTCATCCGGAGTTTTGTTGTGGCCCGTTAATTCCGATTATTTCCTGACGGAGCAGTATAAAATGCATGCAGAATCAAAGATCCCAAACATGTGGGCATGGATTGTGTCGGGTTTGTTCCTTCTGTTTGTTTGTACAGGTATCATCTTAAGGAAAAAGAGAAAAGGCTGAGAAACTCAGCCTTTTACCCTAACCTAATAACCCAATCTATAATTACCTAACCCTAACTTACATAATCCTTCAGGATCAGCATCAGCTTCTGTCTTGTAAAGAATATCCTGCTTTTTACTGTACCTATTTTTAATCCCAGCTTATCGGAAATCTCATGATATTTAAAACCATCTATATGCATCCTGAACGGTATCCTGAAATCATCACTTAATGAATCGATCGCCTGATCTATTTCCCCCTGGGCATATTTCGATTCAGGCGAGATAAAGCCCTTGTCGTGAGGCATATTTATATAATAGAGATCCTGTGTTCCGTCGATTATCGTATTTTCCTTTATATTTCGTCTGTAATTATTAATGAAAGTGTTTTTCATTATTGTAAATACCCAGGCCTTAAGATTCGAATAATCGACAAATTTTTCCTTGTACATTATCGCTTTGAGATAAGTGTCCTGAACAAGGTCCAGGGCAGAATCCCTGTCTGAAGTAAGACTCATTGCAAACCTTTGAAGGTTGCCTTTCATCTCGATCAGACTACTGTTGAATTCAAATGCTGTCATGGTCTTTTCTTTTTGATTGTGGAACAAATCTATAAACAAAATAAAAGATAAACAAATCTTAATATCGTAATATCTGCAAAATAAACCTGCATTCTAAATAATATGGTGTTATTAAATAGCAGAATATCAGATATGTATGATGAAAAAGCATTGATTGTTCTAAATTTTGAATAAATTACATTGGATGAGAAAAGGCTTGATTCAAATCCTGTACCGGAATCGGCCTCACCCTGTTCCGATAGCTATCGGGATGGGGATGGGGTCAAATGATAAAAGGAGAAAAGCAAGTTTTAATAAAAACCAGTTTATTCCTCCCCGGACCATTTTATTTTGCGCAACTTTTGTAATTTTAAAGAAAAAAGAAAATGGATTTTAATATTAAAGTCAATAATGGCCAGATTCTCAGAGGATACATTAAAAGTCCCGGTGAAAACCTTCGTGCAGTTGTGATACTTGTTCACGGGTTGGGAGAACATATTCAGCGATACAGCAACTGGGCAGGTTTGTTTAATGAGGTTATGATAGGATTTGCCGGTGTTGACCTTCCGGGTCATGGACGATCCGATGGCAAAAGAGGGCACATAAAGAATTACTCCCTCACAGATGAGATGATCGATATACTGCTTAATGAATGCCGGAAGACTTTTCCGGGTATTCCTCTTTTCCTGTATGGCCATAGTCTGGGAGGCGGAATCGTACTCGACTATCTTATACGCAAGGATCCCAAAATAAGAGGTGCGATTGTTACATCTCCATGGCTAAAGCTTGCATTTGAACCTGAACCATCAAAGGTGAAGCTGGCCGGGATAATGAAGAATATTCTTCCGGGAATGATCCAGCCTTCAGGACTGGTGGTGGAACATATTTCGCATGATCAGAAGGTTGTGGATGCCTATAAGAATGATCCGCTCAACCATGGCAAAATCTCGGTAAGCTTGTTCCATTCAGCAATGTCAGCGGCAACAAATGCCTTGAAGAATGCCGCCAGTCTGAAGAAATCAGTACTCCTTATGCATGGAACAGATGATCATATCTGCTCACCCGAAGGGAGCCGTGAGTTTGCATCCAGAGCAAAATCGGTTGAACTAAAATTATGGGATGGAGGATACCACGAGCTTCATAATGACCTTTACAGGCATGAGGTGTTCAGTTATATTATTGCCTGGATCAACACCAGGCTTGCATGATAAACCCTTATTATCAGGATGGAACTGAGAACTACATTCAATATTGAGCCTTCACTCCGGAAAATAACCTATGAAGATCCGGTTATGTTCATAGGTTCCTGTTTTGCCACATCAATAGGTAATCAGCTTGAGCTTGGCCATATGCCTGTAATGATAAATCCTGCAGGAACGGTTTATAATCCTGTTTCGGTCTGCAACACAATAAATACAATCACCAGCAAAAAAAAATATGATCCTGCCGACCTCTTTAAATATGAGGACACATGGATCAGCTTTGATCATTACTCCGATTTCTCATCCTCCGGTTCTGAAGAGATCCTTGAAAAAATAAACAGAAAATCAGCGGAGGCTCTTAAATTTCTGTCAGGCGCAAAATTTATTTTTATCACCTTTGGTACGGCGAGGATTTTCAGATGGAACGAATCGGGTAAGATTGTATCAAACTGTCATAAAATTCCTTCTGCCGGGTTCACCCATGAGCTTTTATCTCCTGACTACATAGTCTCTTTGTGGATCGAACAGCTTGATAAGTTGAAATCACTTTTCCCTGATTTAAAAGTTGTATTTACAATAAGCCCTGTTCGTCACTGGAAAGATGGCGCCCACAGCAATCAGGTAAGCAAGTCGGTTTTGTTCGTTGCAGTGGAAAAGCTGCTTGAGCATCCGTCAAAGCCTGCATATTTTCCTGCTTATGAGCTCGTCATGGATGATCTGCGCGATTACAGGTTTTATAAGGATGATATGCTTCATGTTTCGGACAAGGCAGTTGATTATATATGGTATGCATTCAGTGGCTGTTATTTTGATAACACAACAGCCGGTCTGTGGAATGAGGTTGCTAAAATTTCAAAAGCCGTCTCACACAGGATACAGACCGGTAATCAAAGCCAGGTCAGAAAGTTCGCTGAGAATATTCTGTCAGGGATCGATTTGATTACCCAAAAGAACCCGTTTGTTAACCTTGAAAAGGAAAGGAAATACTTCCTGGAGCTATCAGGAAGTCATAAAACTTCAAATCATTTTTAAAAGGTTACTGGAGCATATAAAGAGATTTAATTCTCAGGCTGTAATAAAACGAATGGGATTTCTATTCGAATTACTTGAAATAAAAGGTGGAACTGTACGTAAGAAATTCTATTTTGAAAATTACCGATATTCTGAAGATCTTGATTTTACATTACTTGTTGATAGTACTACTAATAAACAGATCTTTGAATGGTTCAAACAAACATTTGAATTCGTTCGCGAGGAGGCAAAAAAAATTGGTAAAGCAGAGGATGCAGGTCAGAGTTGGATCGACATCAAAATGCTTTAGGGGTTTATGTTTTCATTCATCCAGTGTTTAACTTTTAATGTTATGAACTATGAAATCAAAAATTAAATCTATTCTGATCCCGACTGACTTTTCAGAATCGTCAGAAAATGCATTAACTACAGGAATTGCCATTGCGAAAAGACAAAAGGCAGAAATTATTTTATTACATGTTGTTGACAGAATGGCACATTTGCAGCCAACAGAAGTATTTCTTCCGGAAATTAAATTAATGCCTGATATCAATTATATGATTGAGATCAGGCTAAAAGAATTTGCAGAAAGTATAATGAAGAAAACCGGGATAAAAGTAAAAAGCAGGGTCCTGAACGGACTGCCATTTGAGCAGATTTGCAGGCTGGCTTACGAAGAAAAAAATGACTTAATAGTTTTAGGGACACATGGTACTTCCGGATTAAGGGGATTATTTATGGGATCTGAGGCATACCGTGTTGTAAAAAACGCCCTTTGTCCTGTTCTGACAATCCCTGGCAAGTGGGAAAATAAAGACTTTAAAAAGGTACTTTTCCCAATACGACTTATCCCTGTTGCATTAGATAAATATTTCTTTGCAAGACCTATTATTGAAAAGAATAATTCAGAACTTTTTCTTTTTGGCCTTACTGATATGAAAGACACACAAAATACAAAAGAGCTTTTGTTACTTATAAGTAGCCTTAAAAAGCAACTAAATAATGATAATGTGAAATATCAAACAAGTTTTTGTCCGGGAGAAGACTTTCCTTCAGAGGTTATTAAAATTACAAAAGAGCTTGATATTGATTTAATAATATTAACAGCAAATATAGATCCTGATTGGAAATCATTTTTTGTAGGTCCTTTTGCTCAACAGGTAATTAATCATGCACAGGTACCGATTTTGAGCATCAAACCCTCAAATACCCAAACTGAACAGATGGCGTCTTTAAAAATGGCTGAAAAGTGGGGCGGATCTATAAATTCAGCTTTAAGTTCCCGGTGAAAGCCATTTTGTAAAGAAAACCAGTGAGAACTATGAAAAATCGGTTTAAAGTGCTGTTTCTTCAATGCAAAAGATTCTGCGCCGACAGAAAACAAAAAAGATAAACAGGCCCAGGGCTCGAACAGAACCGCCATTTGCAAACCACAAATCGTTCAACGCTGGTGGTTCCTGACAAAAAACACAAGACAGAGTTCTTGGAATATAAAATATTTTAATAATATGTTCCGGATACGAAAAATAACAAATCCTTTTCTTGAGGGAAACATAAAGACTATTGAAAAGATAAAGTCGATAATCCGAATACAGTTTCCGGCAATTAAAGAAAAGACCATTGAGGATACTCTTGAGCAGATGATAAATCCTGCCAAAACTCAATCTTATTCCTTTGTGATTGTTGTGGATGATTTTAATGGTAACATAAGAGGTTTTGCCATTTTTATGTATATGGCAGACCTTAAGATATGTTATCTTGATTTGCTTGCCGTTAATCCCGACACACAAACATCAGGAGTCGGAGGATCTATTTATGAAAGGCTAAGGGAAGAAGCTCTCTCGTTGAATTCTATAGGGATATTCTTTGAGTCCCTTCCTGATGACCCTGAACTTTGTCGTGATAGAACTTATTTAACTCAAAACAAAAAGAGACTGGCTTTTTATGAGCGCCATGGTGCTCGTCCCATAATTAATACCAATTATGAAACACCTGTGAAAGAAGAGAGTGATTGTCCGCCTTATATGGTATATGATGATCTTGGTACCGGAAGACCTTTGTCAGCTACAGAATTGAAAACGATTTATCGCAGTATTCTTAAAAGAAAGTATTATGATTATTGTCCTCCAGAATATGTAAATATGGTTGTGGAAAGCGTTAATGATGATCCGGTTAAAATCAGGCCTCCGATATATTCAATAAAAGCAGACAATAAAGACAATAATTCTATCAGTCACTCAGCATTTAAGATTCAATTGTTTGTTAATGGGAAACACCAGATTCATCATGTAAGAGAAATCGGTTATGTCGAATCACCTGTCCGTGTAAAAAGCATCTTCAGGGAAATTTCTAAGTTAGGTATTATATCTGAAGGGAAGGTAAACGAGTATCCAGACAAGTTTATTTATGAAGTACATGACCGTAAGTATGTTAAATATTTTAAAACTGTCTGTAATGGTTTGGAACCTGGAAAGTCAGTTTATCCCTATGTTTTCCCTATTCGTAATGTTGCAAAGCCACCGAAGGTACTTTCCGTAAGGGCTGGTTATTACTGTATTGACACTTTTACACCACTGAATATGAATGCATATCTTGCAGCCAGATGGGGTGTTAATTGCTCTTTAACTGCAGCAGACTCCATTCTGGCCGGAAACCGTATTGCTTATGCACTTACCCGGCCACCCGGACATCATGCCGAACGCTTTGTTTTTGGCGGATTCTGTTATTTTAATAATTCAGCAATTGCTGCTAATTACATCAGCAAGTACGGAAAGGTAGCCATCCTTGATGTGGATTATCATCATGGAAACGGGCAGCAACAAATCTTTTACCAACGAAATGATGTTCTCACAATCTCAATTCATGGACACCCTTCCTTTGCCTATCCATATTTTTCGGGATTTAAGGAAGAAAAGGGAGCTGGCGCCGGTTTGGGATATAATTACAATTTCCCTTTGAAAGAAGAACTAAATGGTGAGGAATATCGAATAATACTTCAAAAAGCACTTCTGATAATTGATAAATTCAATCCTGAATACCTTGTTATTGCACTCGGGCTCGATACTGCCAAAGGGGATCCCACAGGAACCTGGAGCCTGACAGCAAAAGACTTTTCATTAAATAGTAAAATGCTGGCAAAACTTAAACTTCCAACACTTTTTATTCAGGAAGGGGGATATAGAAACAGAGTATTGGGCATTAATGCCCGATCTATTCTTAAAGGATTTTACGATGAGTACATTAGGGACCATGGTGAATAATAATTGAACCTGCGAATATTTAAAAACCGAATATGGTCCTTCTTTGGATCATGACCATGAATTCTATATTGGCCTGATTTTGATTTCAGATTCAATAAATTCAAATTTTGTATGAGCTTAATTTCCGATAAAACTATAATAAAAGTCCACAGAAGCCTTATTTGTTTAAAAGATATATACTATCTTAGTAAAATTAGGTTATTCATTTAGGCTAGCTATGCGAACGAATATTAATACATCTATATATTAAATGACCGGTTAATTGAATTTTAAACAAATAAATTTATGGTAACTCAAGAAAATGAAAAGCAAGAATCTCTTGTTGAGAGAACCAGCAAGAAAAAAGTACTTCAATTTCTTTTCAGGAACAAGCTTACAGTATTACTTTTTTTGGCTTTACTGACACTATTCATTTGGGCTAAAGTAAAGATTAATTCTCTTGAAAAAGACTTTGCTTTACGAAATGAACAGCTTATCCATAATTATGAATTCAAGATTGACAGTTTGAGTGTTAAAAATATTGAGTTAACATCAAAAGTTTTCTCATGGGCTATAAGGAGTGAGCTGATTAGAGAGAATGTCGAAGAAGTCAATCATTTTTTTATTTCTTTCATAAAGGAACCTAATGTCGTAAATGTCAAGTTGATAAATCCTGAGAATTCTATTATTTTCATATCTACTGATAAGAAAGAAGAAGGTCAGGAATTTGGTAAAAAAGAATTTTTGTCGATTGCCAACACTGCAACAATTAAGGATAGCAATTTTATTACAGTTGTTAATCCAATTATGGGATTGAACAAAAAGTTAGGGGTTTTGGTAATAGTAGTAAAAAGCGAAAACAAATTAGAATAAAAATTTTATGTTTTAATTCTAACGAATTCGTTTGTACGATATGCGTTTAAATAAGTAGTAATAAGTTATTAATTTTAAAAAAAACAATCATGAAACCAATCAATTATGTAATTTTGTTGGCATTCTTAATGACATTAGGCTCCTGTGCCACGAATGTTAAATTTCCGGTATCACCAATTGCCCCTGCTGCAGAAGGTGCGGCAACGATAAAAAAAGACAAGAACCAGAACTATGTCATTGAGTTAACAGTGAAATATTTAACAAATCCTGACCGGCTAATTCCTCCAAAACAATTCTATGTTGTTTGGATAGAGACCGACGATGGTACCAATATGAACCTGGGGATGTTAGTGAGTAATAACACAAATAAAGCTTCTCTCAGAAGTGTTACATCATCAAGACCAAGTAAGATTTTTATAACTGCAGAGGATGCCGGTGATGCAAATATCCCTTCAAATCAAGAAGTATTTCGTACCGAATATATATTATTGAAATAATTAGACATTCATATTAGGATGGTTCTTTATGGAAATACTGGCAATTACAATAAATTGTATTTAATTGCTTATTTCGCAGATAGAAAAAGATAAACCTATTATCATATACGGAAAAATTAACAGTGCTTTAAGAACTGTTAAAAAATTGCCAAAAGAAGCAGGTCATTCCAGGGATGTAAACCGCTGGCAGATTGTTTCTTACTCAACATTAAACTCTACTTATTGCAGACTTGAGCTATTTGCCAGACCTCTGTAGCATATTGGTAATATACTTTCTCATCTAATATAAGGTCAACGTTAATAAACGATAAAAAGCATAAATCAGAATAAGTACCTGAACTTGACAGAAAATTGAATCAATTATTTGAAATATTGAGGTTCAGTCCACCTTGTACAAATTTATATTTTATATATATTGGGAAAGTATTTCTTTTAACCAGAAGCCTTAAAGTGCTAAGCGCGCATGATGATAGATAAATGACAAGATGGAAGTGATAAAAAAAATACTGGAATATGTATTCTTTCGAGTAGGAAACCACGAGCTAAAGGTTTACACATTTTTAATTGTTATTTTCATTTTTCTGATTACCCGACTTTTTTTATGGATTATCAAGATAGGGATCTTTAAAAAATTCAAATCCAAAAAAATTGATCATAGCGGTTCTCACTCTTTATACCAGATCATAAAATATTTAATATGGGTAATTTCAATTGCCTTAATGTTGGAAACGCTTGGAATCAGAATCACAGTATTGATTGCAGGATCTGCCGCATTGCTTGTTGGGATCGGATTGGGATTGCAGCAAACTTTTAACGATTTTATTTCCGGAATAATTTTACTGATTGAAGGGACAACAAGAATTGGCGATGTATTGGAAATTGACGGAGATGTAGTAATAATTCAGAAAATAGGAATGAGGACGTCAAAAGGATTAAACAGGGATGATATAATTGTAATAATTCCAAATTCGGCAATAACCACCAGCAAAGTAATAAACTGGAGTCATCAGTCTAAAAAAACACGTTTCAGAATAAATATTGGGGTAGCCTATGGCAGCAATGTTGACCTTGTGATTAGGATTTTAGAAGAAAGTGCATTGGAACATCCCGACATAACTGATAAGAATCTTATAGAAGCCAGGCTGATAGATTTCGGCAACTCTTCCTTAGATTTCCAGGTGTTGTTTTTCAGTGATGATGTTTTCAGGATTGAAAAAGTAAAAAGCGATATCAGAAAAATTATTAACAGAAAATTCATTGAAAATAACATCATTATACCTTTTACTCAAATTGATCTGCACGTTGATAATTTAAAAAAAATATTGTAAAAGTTCTGTCGGTAATGCAATTAAGGGTTTTTATGATCAATTCTGAGAAAAAACATGCAGTGAAGGCACCTTGTCCAGTGCAATTTCTATAAGTTTAATATGCTTCATTTTTACCGAGAACAATGTAATTTCAAAAAAATATTCTCTCTCGTTTTCTTTCGCCAATCTGATTATGGGTTCCTCCCTCAGGTTGCTCCATGGAGCAGTCAACAATGCAGTCCGGATTAACTCTTCTGCATTTGTCCTGCCAAGTGATAAATCAGCCTGAATTTGCAGGACATGTTCCTCAGGTGTGCCACGAAATTCTTTTTCAGTTATTACTTCATTGACCAACCTGGTATACGGAATATTTAGTATTAACCCATCGTTAGTTTTTAACTTTATGGAGGTAAGCTGACGGGATTTAATCTGACCGCTAAGATTTCCTGTACTGATATAAGTTCCGGTTTTAAGGCTGTACTTAATCCTGAAAATGAAGCCGGCAAATATATCCCTGATGAAAAACCATGTAAACAAGCCCAGAACAATCAGGGTAAAACCAGCTACAAGATAGTGGTAAAAGGACTTTTCTCGGAAAAGGAAGTCGGCCGCAAGAAAAACAAATATGAGCCAGACCAGGAACTCTGCGACTATTATTAAATTTCCAAGGGTATCAAGTCTGGGGTAACGATTTAAAAGGTATTTTAAACCAAGTCTGATGATCCTGGTCGCCAGAAATATCAGGGCTGCAACAAGTATCACTATAATGATTTTCATCTAAGCAAGTATTATTTGTTAACTTATGAGTGCTACAATAACTCTTCTCTTTTAAAAACTCTTATCAGGTGGGGCTCGATGAAAGTATTCACAATGAAAAGGTCCTCGTTTCTTTCTTCGATCAGGCCTGTTCTTAACAAAGCACTTATAATTCCATGTGTCCTGCTCTCGTCCTGCGAAAATATCTTATCAAGCCTTGAATAGTTAAGTCTCTTATGTAGTATCAGCTGAATCAGAACGGTTTTCCAGTCATCTTCAAGCTCTGCCAGGATTTTAGTATCGGGAAGACGGGGATAGCGGATAAAGACACTGTTTTCCGAGACTTTAACAATGTTAACAAGCCAGGCTTTAAGTGCCATTCCAGGGTTACCTTCTGAAAAGCTAAAATACTTATTGAAAAGGTTTGCTATGCGGATTTCAGATAATTCCTCCTCTTCGCTTTTTTTCAGGATGAAATTTAAACCGCTGGAACGATGTCTACGGATGATCATATCCTGTATTTCCTTTGAATCGAAAGGTTTCAAATGGATGATACTGATGAATACTTCCTGCAGATTGACCATTTTATTCATGAGGTCATAAGCGTATGGGTTCATATTGACTACAAAAATGAACTTATTGCTATAATCTTTGATAAGGTTTATAAGCAGCGTTATAACCTCACAGCCATTCAGAGAACGTTCCCACCAGAGCTCAAGATCGTGTATGACAAAAACACTGCCCGAATTTTGAGCTTCCATTATTTCATGTAGATCTCCCTGTATACAGGTTATCTTACTTAATTCTGCAACAAAATCCGACACCAGTACTGATCCAGTATTTATCGGGAAAAGATGATAAATACTCTCCTTCCTGAAAAGCTTATTGGCAGTATAACGGCAAAATGCTGTCTTTCCTGAATTCCTCTCGCCAATAACCATAATTCCTCCTTTATAACCCGAATTAATGCGATATACCCCGGTTTTGAACATATCTTCGTCCTTTTGTCTGCTTATCCAGAAATCCTCACCGATGCTTGACCTGCCGCTGAATAATTTTTTATAGTACTGAGGAAGTCTTTCCATAACTTTTTCTTCCGGGGTCACTGATTCTATGAGATCAAGAATTTTGTGGCTTCCACTTCCTTTCTGTTCATATTCCGTGATTTTTTTTGCAAGCAGGATCCATTCGCTTCTTGAGTATAGTATTCTGACGGTAAGATTTTTAAAGAAGTGTCTCAGGTAATCGAAATAAGCGTCAATCGTTCTTTTAACTTTTTTGCTTTTATGTTCACGGATAAACCATGAATACTCACTTACTGTTGAAGATATTTTATAAGAGTATAGTCTATCAAATACTTCTTCAAGTGAATTATTAATTAATTCAGTAATGTTATTCCTGATAATGTCTATCTTTTCTTCCTCTTTCAGAATTTGCTGAGAGGCTTCTATAACGATTGGTGAAATAACCTCTTGTTTATCTGGAAGTTCCTCCGGAATATTTTCAAGGTTGAAGCGGATCAGGCTGAGAAGGTCATTTATTATTAAGATTGAGTTTTTCAAAGATTCGGCTACTTTTTCCAGCTGGTCAAAGGTTGTGCCGATAAACTTCGATTCGATATAGTAACGTGTGATTCTCCGTAATGGAACATTCAATGATTCTTCAACCTGAACTGAGGGAGATTTTGCTATCAAGGAGGAGGCAATAACCATGTTTTCAGGGAGCGTTTCGGAGAGCCTGATGATTTCCTTTCCAAAACGGTTAAAGTCTTCTAATAAAGTAATACTCTGCGCAAAAGGGTTAATTTTTATTTTTAATCCAGGAATGCTTTCAGCCTCATTAACGAACTTTCCCAACAAGGAACGAATTTCCTTCAATTCCATTCTGAAACGATTATCCAGTTGCTGTTCAACATCCAGGTTTAATTCATTGATTTTGTCTTTGATCCGGCTTTTAAACGATTGCAGGATCACATCCATGTGAATTTTATTGATCTGGAGATTAGTCTGTTCATGCCACGAATCGGGAAACGCGGAATTAGTCTGAACAAGTTCCTCGTAATATTTTTTATTCCTGTGTTTCCTCCCGATCAGGTAATTAATATCAGCTTTACCCATATCATTGGTCATAAGCTGGAGATTTTTCCGGAACTCCAGAGTGAGGCGGTTCTTAACCTGCTCCTCAAGCATATTCAGGCCCGAACGCAATGATTCGATTCTGTTATCAATGTCGTCCTGAGCTTTTTTGATCTCATCCTTGATCTCATCCTTGCCTGCAGTATTATCAAAAAATTTCTCAAGGGTAGTATCAACAGAGGTAATTATTCCTCTTGTTTCCGCCATTTGTTGCAATAATTCAGTTTGAAACTTATTAAGAAAAGCAGAAAGAAAATAGTGACGGTTGTCCCTCAGGTAATATGATGCGATCTCATAATAACGGATTTTTCCGGGTATTGATTTTCTTGAAAAAGGATGCACAAGGCGTTTTTTGAGAATGAACCATTTTAAACGTAAAGGATCTTTTTTTCTCAGGATAAGGTCTTCTCTTTCATAAGGTATGGTAATTTTAAACGGAAATTTGTCGAGGTCCTCGTTGAGTCTCCCAATATACCAGTTGATTCCATTTGCCAGTGCTTCTTTCTGAATTACCAGTTTTTTATTGTTAAGATCAGTGAAGATCCGGTTCACCCGAAAATAGAAGTCATTTTTTATCCTGATAATTATTTTCCTGCGACGGTAGGTGTCATTTATTCCTTTCAGTTTTCCGAGCTGAATAAAAGTTATGTTTATTGCTGCCTGTAATTCTTCAGGCAGCTTCTGTGCCTCCGAAAATACTGGGTTAAAAGCTTTTTTGAAGAACAGGGCAAGTACTTTTTGTCCGTTTGTATCTATTTTGGTTATATCCTCATTAATAATGTTGTATTTTGAAAGGATTAATTCAGGAAGTTCAATCTCCTCCATTGCAGGTTTTTTAAGTACTTTTCCCCCGTTAGTATCCAGGTACAGGTCGAACGATTCAAACCTTGATGAACTGTTTACCAGTAGAAAAGTACCAAGATGCTGAGTCAGATATGTGACGTCGTCCCAAGTTTGATCAATATGCTTGAATTGCTTATCGGGAACGCCTATAAATGTGAGGTCAGTACCTGTAGATTCACGGCTTATAATTTCATTTTCTGGAAGAATGTCAATATTGTTGTTAATTATCTTAATTTCGAAATTTATACGGTATTGATTCAGAATTTTCTGAAGAGTTTTATTAATGGTTTCGTTACGGTCAGGATTATTATTTATTACAAGCAGCCGCATATGAGCATCTTTCCAATCGCCGTCGGATGTAAGATGCCGGAGCAGAAAAATAGAAAAGGTAAGATTTCCACCCCATCCGCTCCACCAGACATCTATGGTTCTCTTTTCACCATATTTTTTTTGAGAGTTATACTTCAGCAGAATAGAATTTAAGTTGCTCTCCTCAAAATTCCTGAGGAGGCGTAAAAACTGTTCCTTATTCTTTTCTTTCTTACTCCATCCCATAAGAATGGTATCGGGTTCAATCCCGGAGAATCCGTAAACCCTGGATATTTCGTCAATACCTTCATAGATATTACGGCATTTATGCTGGTGAATAACAAATTCATCTTTTCCCCCGAAAGCCCCCAAATATCTCTTATCTCTAACCAGTTGTTGCTCGCCGGATTCAACCATTTCAAAAGCTGAATACATACCCAGTTTTCCGGAAATTGAACGTGCAAGTTCTATTAGATGGGGCCGGGCCTGATCCTGACCGGAAAAGAGGATAATATTCGGCCGCCAGTTCCGGGAGTGCATGGTTAATTTATTTAGTCGTTGCAGTCCGGTTCTGACCAGTGTAGCCCATACACTGCTCCAGGTATCGCCCGTTTCAAGCACCAGCTGCCTCTGCTTTAGAAGAAGGAACAATGCTCCCAGGATTACTATTGCTCCTATCATGGCCAGGAAATCAAGCTGGATCATTACCAGGAAACAGGCCAGTGACCCGACTATGCTTACCCATGGCGGTGTTTTAAATGAGGGTCTGAAATCAGCGCTGGTAATTGATTCAAAAGCGGCGCTCAGGTTCAGAAAACCGTATGTGGTTATAAAAAAGATAGAAACTACACGGGCAATAACATTCAGTTCCCCTATAAGAATGCCTGCTTCGGCAATTATGAAGGTAAACAAAAGAGCATTTCTGGGTTCCTTGACTGCTCCTGTACCCTGGGCAAAAATCCGGGGAGTGATCTTATCAATAGCAGTAGACTGTAAAATTCTCGGTGCAGCCAGAATGCTTCCCAGTGCTGAACTTAAAGTCGCTCCCCAAATACCCGCAATCACGAGTTGAGGAACAAGTGCTATTTTGAACAGCACTTTAGGGTCGGATGCTAAAACCTCACCATCTATTTTGAAAGAGTAGAAAAAGGCCAGTACTATATATACTACCAGACCAATGGCAATAGCAGAAATTGTCCCATTAGGGATCGATATTTTAGGATCCTTAAGATCTCCTGACATTGATACTCCTGCTTCAAATCCGCATACTGCCGGGAAAAAGATGCCAAATAAAACCACAAGAGGGATGCCTGTTCCTTTTCCAAAAAGGTTAGGTGAAGCAGGAGCCATATCATGGTTGCCAAACAATATTGAAAGAAGTGATAGAACAATGGTCATCATTATCAGATACTGTGTCTTGATTGCCAGGGAAGTGCTTATAAAGGTTATAATTGTAACCACCAGAAGTATAATCGTTCCTGCTATCCGGATATGTTTGATGTCCATGGGGAGGTCAAAGTAACTGAGAAAACTCTCGGAAAAACCAATAAGATATAGACTTACACTGAATGATAATCCGACAAACAATGCTAATCCCAGGGTACCTCCTATCGGGAGGCCAAGGCTTCTGGAGATGATGTAATAAGTTCCTCCCTCTTTTACCTTCTTGTCGGTCGCAATTGAAGATACACTTAATCCGGTGGTAATTGAGATCAGATGTGCAACAAAAATAATACCTAAAGTACCTAATAATCCTGCCTCACCGGCTATCATCGGCATACGCATGTACATTATCACTCCAAGGATAGTAAGAATGGAAGGAGTGAAGACACCACCAAAAGTCCCGAACTTTTTTGCTTTATCCATTTTATTTAAAATGATATCATACGAATTTAATAAATTTCAGTAGTGCGAACGATTTTAAGATTATCAAAAATACTATTTTTACTATAGATGATATTATTTAATATCGAATGGAATCTGCTTTTTTTATAAGGACATTCTTTTTTGTGATCTTCGGAATGACACTGGAACTGAAAAGCCTTATCGATATACAAGCTGCAATTATCAGTCTCGTAATTGTTGCAGGCATTTTTCTGATCCGTTTTATAATCCTTAAAATATTTAATGTGAAACAATTGTTCCCCGAGCTTTTTGTTTCCCCGCGAGGTTTGATTACAATTCTTTTATTTTTCAGTATACCGGTTTCATATCAGAATAGTGATTTTAATGCCGGAATATTATTGAACATTATTATAATAACTAATATTATAATGGCGATATCTCTGATGGTGAAGGGTAAAGACAAGGAATATGCAGAAATACTCAATTTCAATGACTGGGACGAGCTGGATAAGGAAATAGGGGAACTTTCAAAGAAGAACTGAATTCAAAATCAACTCAATATAATTTAAACAGTCTTATCTGATTATATCTTTTCAAAGACCGCTCTCAAACTGTAAAATTGTTATATTACATCTGGAATAAAGACGGAATGGTATTATGGGGCCCTATCTGAGTATCTCTTTGCACTTCGACTACTTTCCCTTATTGGTCATCGTGGGCCTTGCATGGATCATTCCAATGCTGTTGTCGGTTCTCAGGATCAAAAAGATACCTTCAGTCGTTGTTGAGATCCTCCTTGGTTATTTTGCGGGGAAATACCTTCTTGCCAATATAAGTACCGAGAGCATTAAAATCCTTGAATTTCTGGGTTTGACGGGATTTATTTTCCTGATGTTCCTTATAGGCCTGGAAATAGATATGGACCAGGTAATATTCTCTTTCCCCCGTAAAAAGATTAATTATTCGAGGTTAATAAAGAATCCCCTGGTAATAGCTATTGTCTATTTCGGCCTGACATTAATTTTATCATATGGCGCTGCCACTGGATTATCGCATATCATTGAAATCAGAAACAACTGGTACGTAGCTCTGATAATGGTCACCACTTCGGTAAGCGTTATACTCCCGGTTTTAAAAAACAGGGGGGAAGCTTCGGGAGCTTATGGACAGATGATGATAATTACTGCCGCGGTAGCAGATATACTCAGCATCATCCTTTTTACTTTCACAGCATATATCATTAAATATGGATTCAGGATAGAAATCATGCTTATCCTTTTCCTGTTTGCATTCTTTTATATTTTATACTGGCTTGGCAACCGTACCAGAAACTGGCCTGTGCTGAAGAAAATATCATTTCAACTGTCGCATGCTGCCTCTCAGTTGAGTGTCAGGGGATCTATGTTCCTGTTATTGATATTTGTCGTAATAAGTCAGTATATAAGCCCTGAAGTAATATTGTTTGGTGCATTCCTGAGCGGCATACTTCTTTCTCTTTTCCTCCATAAGGAAAGATCTTTGTTACTGATAAAACTTGATGGCATGGGCTATGGATTCTTCATACCGGTTTTCTTTATTATGGTTGGAGTTAAATTTGATCCATCTTCACTGAAGGAGTATGAATATACTTTGATACCTGTTCTCTTAATTCTTCTGCTGACAATGTTACTCATCAAGTTGATCCCGTCATTCCTTTTTATCAGGCAATTTGGCAGAAGAAAAGCATTATCCGGCGGATTTTTACTCTCCTCGCGCTTAAGTCTAATTATAGCTGCCTCTTCAATCGGACTTGAACTGGGGGTTATTTCTCCTGGCATCAATGCCAGCTTTATTATTATGGCGGCCGCTACATGCTTTTTTGGTCCGGTATTGTACAGTTCAATAAACAGGCAAGACAGGCAACAATCCGAAAGAACAATAATAACCGGTGGCAGCAGCAAAGGTGTCCTGCTTGCAAGGAGGTTGAATATTCACGGTAAAGCTTCAGTAATTGTCGAAATCGATAAAAACAGGTATAAGGATCTGCAGTCCAAAGGAATGGAAGTCTACCTTTCTGATGGTGCCGATCCGGCAACTTATGAAAAATTAAAGATGAATGCCTCCAGCTACGTGGTTGTCGACACAGGATCGGATGAATTGAATATCCGTATTTGTGAGATGTTAAGGAAAGTTTACAACCATGAGAAGATCATTTCGATGGCCAATGAATTGAAAATTGAACAACAACTTAAGAAACTGGACATTAACGCTATAGATGTCAGGAGAGTTCTGGCGACCACAATAGAAACACTTATCGTCAGGCCCGCTACATACCATGCCCTTGTCGAAACATTTGAGTATTTTAGTGTGGAAGAGATCCCTGTTGCCAATTTCGACTTAGACGGACATCAGGTACAGGAAATCCCTTTTCACAAGGATGCTATCCTGATTATGGTGAAACGAGGCACCAACCTGTTCATACCACACGGAAAAACCTATCTTAGAACCGGTGACGTCCTGAGTATCTTCGGGACAGATTCAGCTCTGGAAAATACAAGGCAGATTCTTGCATAATGCAGCCGGATATTATTGATTTGATTCAATTCAATGAAGGCCTGAATAAGCCAGATGAGGTTTAATATGCAGATAAATACTGATTTTTTTATTATCTTGCAATCTTACGCAGTGAACACATGTCGCTGGTATAATTACGATTGCTGCCTGGCTGCTAAACAAAATCATTCACAGAATAATAATCAGAACAGTAAGAATCGCAGTAGTATCTGACCATAATACATTGGAGGAGGCAAAGAAAAAACGCGAGGATACTCTTATCAGGATTTTTACAGGTGCAGCAAGGATAGTTATTCTTATTATGGCCCTACTGATGATCTTGCAGGAAGGCGGCCTGAAAATCGGACCTGTGCTGGCAGGAGCCGGTATTGTGGGCCTGGCATTTGGTTTTGGCGGTCAATATCTTATCAAGGATGTAATTACCGGTTTATTTATTATCCTTGAAAATCAGTACAGGATAGGTGATGTTATAACCATTGACAACACGAGCGGACAGGTGCAGGATATAAGCATAAGGAAGACCACGTTGAGAGATATTGACGGAACGGTACATCATATACTTTTCAATTAAGGAGCTGGCAATTGCCATTCAAAACAGTTGGTATTCAACATCTATCTATATTGCCGGTAATCTAATTGGCACCTGGAAACGTAATATTAAAAACGATCATGTCGTCCTGATCACTAACTTATTTTAATCTGGCAATGCTGATAATGACAAGATCTTATTAAAATGCTCAGCCAGGTATTCAAAATTTAGAGATAGAGAAATAGAATTAACGTAAAAGCTGCAAAAAAGATTAACAGACTTAAATCAGGATTATTTGAAGAAATACGAAATATCTTAAAATCAGTGATACTGTTTGCTACTTTTTATAATTAATAATCTCATCTGGACTCTTCCTTGGGGTAGCTGCTGACACAGCATCCACACTTTTATCAATATTCCCGATTCGCAGGACAACCACAGCCTTGTACCCTGATGGGATCTGAAACAATTCCTTCTTTGAATTGATGTTTCCGGCAGGACTGGCATATATGCGTGCACCAAGACCAAGGCTATGTGCAGCTACAAACATATTTTCCGTCGCCAGGCCGCAATCGAAATCAGGAGTGGCTCCGCTTTCTGATTCAATTCCTGAAACAATAACCAGTACATTTCCTGGAACTACATTATTGATTATCTCCTTCGTGGTGGAATCATCTTTTATTACCGTGAACTTCCACGGCTGTTTGTTCATTCCGCTGGGAGCCTTAATGCCACATTTCAGAATCAAATCGAGCTGCTGATCAGTTACTGGCTCTGAAATGTATGCTTTTTCGGAGTATGTGGAAAGTATCACATCAGCAACGCATTTGTCAGATATCTGACCGTTTAATTTTGAAACTGCTAATAATGCAATTACAAGTAATGATAATTTGATTTTCATGTCAAATTGGTTTAAAAAGTTTAAACAGATTATGGCCTTTAAATTAAGTAAAATATTTCATTTACCACCTGGTAACTCAATGAACTTGGGGTAAGCCGTTTTAAAGAGATCGCAGATTATTGATATTGCATTATTAGCGCGATCAGTTTAAACTGCTGTAAATCAGCTTTTCCAGCTATCAAACAATCTCCTTCCTTAAAAAAAGCCCAAAGTTGCTTTCAACTGAAGGATCCGGACCATATTCATCCAGGTTGGCAGCCAGTCCAAACTGTATTCCTTTTACCTCCAGACCGAGACGCATCCACTGGTAACTTTTTATATTACCCTCTGAGTCGAACAAATTCAACATCTGGATTCTTGAAAAGAGCCTGACGCGATCATTTATTTCGGGCTTGTACTGAAGGATTGTCATTATATCATAAGACGGATCACTTTCGATATTGACTCTTGGCGCAAACAAAAATGCTACCTTCTTGCCGCTATAAACATATTGAAGTCCTGCTGTTGGACAGAATCCGGCTTTACTGGTAAATTCTGATAATGTTTATGCAAATTTAGTTCTTTTGGTGCATTGTAACACGTTACAATAATTGTATCATCTTTTGCTCTGATATCTCCATCTATTTTTGTGAACAACGAGTCTGCCAAATGAGTAGAGCTCCATCTGTTATACGGTTTGGGAAGTTTTTGTCTAAACTCGTACGTTGGTGCCTGTGCTAATAAGGCCAAAGACATTTTGCCATACCGGATATTGAGATTAAATGTTGAAGCTCGATCAAACCCCATTGCACCGTCAAAATTAAAGAAGTCTTCTATCGACCATCTCTCATGGTATATCTCACTCAGCAGTACTGTTGCTGGTTTGTCGGATAGGGTTAAGAATGATTTGTACACGTAATCTCTTGATGTTTCTCCTTCACGCTGAGATATCAGCCTGTATTTATCTTTGCATCCTGAAAAATCGCTCCGTTCCCTGGTTATTAATTTTAATCTTTGCTGACTCCCGCTTTGTTACATGTATTCCGATATCTTGTTTTTGCCTCTCTTTAAGGGGGTTCAGAACATGCGTTTTTTTTGGAGCCCGTATTCTGTAATAGTCCTTTCGACACTGCGTTTGCTTACCCTGTGTCCGGTCTGTTTTAACTTCTGGGCGATAATATCCGAACTGGCAAAAGGGTCTAAAAACCGAAGACGTATTATCTGGTTTAATGTATCCCTAGTCCTTACAGGTTGCTTGTCCGAGCCGGGCTTCTTCTCAAGAAGGGCCCTTGCTCCTCCCTCACTGTATTTTTTTAACAGTTGGTAATACCTTTGTTCGGTATACCCGTACTTTTGTATTGACGCTTGCACACCAATTGTACAATGACCTTCAATTAGCATGGCTAGTTTTCTACACAAACTATCTTTTTCGTCAATAACAAAGTCCTTTCCCTTGATGCCATTAATTATGATTTTCATCGTTTCAATGTATATTTGAACAACAAATATACTAAATTTATATATGGCGGTCAAGCTAAACATAAATTTAAACCATAAAAAGAAAAATAATTTTTAGTCGCTATAATACAAACTAATATATAAAAGTAAGCATCATTCCAAAAAGAACCACAGAATTATAACCGCCTTATTTTAATTTAGTATATTAAATGATATCTTTTTAAAAATGCATGATCTTAAATAGGTAATTGTGGAATTATCTGTCACAACAGATTGGAATATGATAAACTCAATTTAACTTTAGTGCAGAAAACTAAAGTAAAGAGGCCTGAAAAATCTTTGATAGCTATCGGGATGCAAAAACCACCGGACCGATATAAACAACTATTTCAGGTTTGCAATTGTCTGTCTGAATTCTTCCGGGTTCCTGGTTATCAGTATATTTTCCGGTATCCTTTTTTCATTATGTTCCGGAAAATCTGTCAGTATTATTTTTTTTATAAGCAGCGATTTGCCTATACTGCTGAAATAATCGATCTTTTTACTGGCAAAATCAAATGAACCGGAATTGACAACAAGATAATCAAAAGATTTTATTTTATGAATTTCAATTACTTCCGAAGCGGGAAGCACTCCTCCTATAAAAATAACGTCATAACCCCTTTTCTTCAGAACATATTTGTAAAAAAGGAAATTGTTGTCTGACAGGTTGTCAGAAGTATTAATCATTGCAAATGAGGCTTTTTTTCTTCCGGCAGTTGTTTTGAGGTTATTATCTTCGACAATCATTATCTGCCTTATAGCACTCCTTACAAATTGCTCCTGTGCCCGTGACATGCTCCCGGTTTGCCAGAGTATTCTGGACTTCTCCAGCAGGGGATAAAAGAACCTGATATACGCATCCTCAATACCGTCATATCTTATAAATGGTTCAAGAGCCTCTTTGAAATGAAATTCGTTGAACCTGATGGCAGTCATCAGTATCTTACCTGGCTGGAAACTCTTGTCAGGACTTTCAGCCTGACTGCTTATCGTCATAACCTTCTGTGTAAGTTCATCTTCGCTAAGGCTTGCAATCTTTGATATTTTAAGTCCATTCCTGTTAAGGTATGCGATATTAAGAATCTTTTTAAGTTCGATTTCGCTATAAGTCCTTATGTTTGAATCGGTTCTGTCCGGCTCAAGCACCTTATACCTTTTTTCCCAGATTCTTATCGTATGAGCTTTTATTCCTGAGAAATTTTCAAGATCTTTTATCGAGAAAACATTTATTGCTTCTTCCATGGCTGTCTCAATAATTCAGTTTTAACTATAACCAGCACCCCTCAATAATAAACAATCAAAAAAACAGATTGTTCCATTGATCCTGAAATATTAAGATGTTACAGACGAGCGGAATTTTCACCTAAAGTCCGCTAAAGCCGGTTGGAGTAAATACTTTATTAGGGATTCTCAATCATAACTTTTCTGACAACCCTGGTGCCATCCGTAAAGGCAATTGTAACCAGATATATACCTCTGGTTGGCTTTTTAAGCAGCACCTTTGTCACTGGTACCGGATCACTATATTGAGCTCTGAAAATATCCTGACCAATCATATTAGTTACCTTAACAGAAGTCATATCCCTCTCGGTTCTGATAGTAAAATTGTTTTCCCTGACAGGAACCGGGTAAATGCTGATGCTTGAAGGAGTAGCTTCCCTGGCGAAGGTTTTCTGGGGATAATTTCTGACAATACTGACTGTATCCTTCTGGGAATGAAGGCATATAGGAATTAATATAAATAAAATAAGGAGTAGATTATGCTTCATAAGCACTCTTTTCTTTACCTCTCGCAAAAACTGTGCTAAAGGTACGCATTTTTATTTAATTTGATCAAAGAATAATTTTGCTTTTTCCAGGTCTCCCGGGGTGTCGATACAGACGCTTTCCCACCTGGTTATCGCTGTTCTTATTTTATAGCCGTTTTCCAGCCATCTGTTCTGCTCGAGTGATTCAGCTTTCTCGAGCGAACTGCGTGATAATAAGGTGATTTTGCTCAGAGTTCCGGTCTTGTATGCATAGAGGCCTACATGTTTGTAATATGTGTGCATCATGGTCCATTCACTCATTTCTGCATCACGTACAAACGGTATGACAGACCTGCTGAAATAGATCGCATTTCCCAACGAATCGAGTATAACTTTAGGGTGATTCGGATTGGTTAATATCTCCCCTGGTTCGACTTTTCTGACGAGTGTCGCTATCTCAACCGACTTATCCGCAAAGCATGAGATAAGGAGCTCAATCTGCTCCGGTCTGATAAAAGGTTCATCGCCCTGTATGTTGATAACCACATCAGCTGCTGTAACTTTCATCGATGCAATTTTAGCTGCGGCTTCAGCACACCTGTCGGTTCCGCTATGATGTGCCGGGTAGGTCATTATGACTCTCCCCCCGAAACTCGAAACTGCATCATGAATCCTGGGATCATCGGTTGCAACATACAATTCGTCAAGCACCAGGGAGGCCTGTTCATACACCCTTTGGATCATTGGTTTACCCTGGATTATTGCAAGGGGTTTCCCCGGAAACCGGGTCGATGCATATCGTGCAGGAATAATGCCGGTAAAATGATATCCGTTAAATGTTTTCATGGTGCAAATTTACGAAAATTGAATTTCCCAATGTTTTAAAAATATCTTAAATTCGCACCAGCGAAAAACAGCTATGAAAGATCTTCAGGGTATTAAACAGAGATTCGGAATTATAGGTAATAACGGAGGGCTAAACCATGCAATAGATATTGCAGTACAGGTTGCCCCAACTGATCTCTCCGTTCTGATCACTGGTGAAAGCGGAACAGGCAAGGAAGTATTTCCCCAGGTGATTCATAATTTCAGTGCGCGGAAACATGGCCAATATATAGCTGTTAACTGCGGTGCGATTCCTGAAGGCACTATCGATTCTGAATTGTTTGGTCACGAAAAGGGCTCATTCACGGGAGCCACTGAAAGCAGAAAAGGCTATTTTGAAGTTGCCGACGGTGGTACCATTTTTCTTGATGAGGTTGCAGAACTGCCTCTTTCAACGCAGGTTCGCCTGCTGAGGGTACTTGAAACAGGCGAATTTATAAGAGTGGGTTCTTCGAAAGTCCAGAAAACAAATGTCCGTGTCATTGCAGCAAGCAATGTAGATGTAGTTACGGCGATTAATCATGACAAGTTCAGGGAGGACCTGTTCTACAGGCTTAATACAGTTCCGATAAAAATCCCGCCATTAAAGGAGAGGGGTGAGGACATATTTTTGCTTTTCAGAAAATTTGCTGTTGACTTCGCTGAAAGATACAGGATGCCCTCAATAAAGCTGAGCAACGAAGCCAAGAATATTCTGATTAATTATTCATGGCCTGGGAATGTACGGCAGCTTAAGAACATAACAGAGCAGATTTCCATTATTGAGAAGGAAAGGGAAATCAGTGCCGAAGTACTACAGACATATCTTCCTGATTACACTGGAATAAAGCTTCCTGCAGTAATCAGGAGGGATGAAGACAAATCGTTTTCTTCCGAACGTGAGATACTGTACAAAATCCTCTTCGACATGAAGAGTGATATGAACGACCTTAAAAAGCTGGTGCTCGACCTTATTAAAACAGGAGAAATTGATATAAATTTCCATGAGAATAACTCAGGGGTCATTAAAAATCTTATAAGGGATGCCGGTCACCAGGAGCCTATTAAATCTGCCTCTGAAGCACATCCGGCTGATTTCACTCTTGTCCGCTCAAGAGGCAGCATCCAGGATACCGAGGAAGTGGTGGAAGAATCGCTTTCTCTCGCCGGGAATGAAATTGAGATGATAAAAAAAGCTCTTGAAAAATACAAGGGCAAGAGAAAGATGGCCGCACATGAACTTGGGATATCCGAACGGACTCTTTATAGAAAAATAAAAGAGTATGAAATTGAAATGTAAGACATTCATTTCCATGTCAGGTGAGAGGATTCTGATTTTTTTGTCAGGGATTGTTTTAATTTTACTGACCGGTTGCGGCATATATTCATTTTCAGGCGCAAGTACACTGGGACTAAAAACTGTAAGCGTTCAGTATTTTCAAAACAGAGCGAGTCTTGTTCAACCCGGGTTGAGCCAGAATCTCACTGATGCAGTAATCGACAAGTGCAAAGCGCAGACCAATCTGAATATTGTTAACGGACTTGGTGATGCAAACTTTGAAGGTGAAATATCTGATTACAATACCAAACCTCTGACTGTTTCGGCTGATGCCACTGCTGCAATGAACAGGTTTACTATTGCTGTAAAAGTTAAATTCACAAATTCTGTCGACCCTGAAAAGAGCTTTGAACAATCTTTTGCCCGTTATGAAGATTACAGCAGTACCAGAGACCTTAGCGATGTGGAATCGGAACTCTCCGGAAAAATAATTGAGATGATTGTGGAGGATATCTTTAACAGAGCATTCGTTAACTGGTGACCAGTCATGAATAAGAACGACTTTTTAAGCCTGCTGGGAAGCAGCGTACCTGTTGACAGGCAGATACTCGCAGAATTAAATGAGCTCGTCAATATATTTCCCTATTTTCAGACTGCCCATCTTCTGCTTCTTAAAGGGCTTAAGGATAATTCTGACATAAGATTTGAAAATCAGCTGAGGAATTCCGCAATTCATATATCTGACAGGGAGGTTTTGTTCAATCTTCTTAAAATAGCTCCGATCCGGTTTGAAAATGAGATTTTTGAAGGCTCAAAGGAAGAACCGTTAATGACAGTACCTTTGACAGAGGAGCCGCCCAGGGAAGAGCCGGTTATTGAAATGCCGGCGTTTGATGTGAATACTAAGGAGGAGCCGGTTATGGGAGCAAATGTTATTGAAGAAAATATTGAACAGACTGTGATAGAGTCAGGCAGGAACAGTGAGGATATTATATTAGAAATTGAAAGAGATCTGAAGGAAAAGCTTGAAGAAGACCAGTCAGAAAGTACAGATTGGATATTGGAGCGTACAATAATGGGCTCAATGGAGCCAGGAATAGATGAGCCTGATATTGATGAAGCTGTAAGAGGTGCTTTAATAAATGATGATACGCCCGATGAACCTGAAGAAGAAGTCTTTTATATGGATCCTGGCTTTTCAGTTCCTTTTGTTGAAGAGAAGCCTTTTCCTGTTGTCGTCACCGCTACTCCTGAGCCTGAACAGCCGGTCATTAATCTTGACAAAAAGGCTCAGACCGACCTGATTGATAAGTTCATTTCACTCAACCCAAGGATAGAACCCAGAACAGATAAAACCGAACATCCTGTGGTAGATTTATCCACTTCTTATCTCGAGGAGAAGGGGGGACTTGTTACAGAAACACTGGCCAGGATTTATGTGAATCAGGGCTATTATTCCAAGGCGATAGAAATTTATGAAAAATTAAGTTTGAAATTTCCGGAAAAAAGTGATTACTTTGCGACTCAAATTGAAAAAATAAAAGCGATCATTAAATAGTTGACAAATGGGAATATATATTTTTGTTTCGGTGATTATTATTTTAGCCTGCTTTATTCAGGTTATGATAGTTCTTGTTCAGAATTCAAAAGGAGGTGGGCTTGCAGCCAATTTTACATCTGCCGGGCAGTCGATGGGTATACGAAAGACTGCTGATTTTCTGGAAAAATCGACATGGACTCTTGCAGCTACAATCCTTATACTGTGCGTGGTGGCTACGGCTACTATACCACGCGGAACTACAACTGAGCGTTCAAGAATTGAAAATTCGATCCAGAATGCAGTTGATCCCAGTGCAATACCGACTCTTCCAACTGCTATTCCTGCAGAGAGCCCTGCTCCTCCATCAGGAAACCAGCAACAGCCTCAGAATTAAACAAGATATAATTAAAAATATAAGCGTAGTGTCAGTTTGTCATAAACTGACACTACGCTTTTAATTACTAACACATTCATATACAATAACATAATTTGATCTGTTTCCTGTGGTACACGAAAAATGTCAGATTCGGACCGATAAAATGTCGGTTTATTGTCCCCTGCGGCATGAATTTCCCCTTTGGCATAAATTATGCTAAATAAAGAGGCAGAAAATAATCATTAACTTTAAAACTAAATAAAATGGCACAATTAAAAGGAAAGGTATTGGCTGGAAAGGTTTTGGTAAAACCTAATGAAGCTGAAGCAAAAACTGCAAGCGGAATAATTATTCCTGATTCGGCAAAGGAAAAACCTCGTCAGGGCACTGTGATACTTGTTGGTGGTCCCAAAAAGGATGAGGAGATGGAAGTGAAAAAAGGAGACGTTGTTCTTTATGGAAAATATTCAGGTCAGGAACTGACCATTGACAATGATGATTATCTTCTTATCTCGCAATCAGACATTCTGTTTATTTCATAATTAATGCAAACCAGTAAATATTAAATAAAATGGCAAAAGAAATTAAATACAATATTGATGCACGCTCCCTGCTTAAGGAAGGCGTTGACATGTTAGCCGATGCAGTAAAAGTTACCCTGGGTCCGAAAGGACGTAATGTTGTTCTGGAGAAAAAATTTGGCTCTCCCCAGATTACAAAAGACGGAGTCACAGTGGCTAAGGATATAGAATTATCGGACCCTTATAAGAATATGGGTGCACAGATGGTTAAGGAAGTTGCTTCAAAAACCGGAGATATAGCTGGTGATGGTACAACCACAGCAACTGTTCTTGCACAGTCTATTATAAATGTAGGACTGAAAAACATCACCGCCGGGGCTAACCCGATGGAAGTGAAGAAAGGCATCGACAAAGCAGTTGAAAGAGTAGTTAAGCATCTTGCATCACAGGCACAGGTCATAGGAAATGATCTGAGTAAAATTGAGCAGGTAGCAAGGATCTCAGCAAACGATGATGATGAGATAGGCAAGCTTATAGCAGAAGCTATGGACAAGGTACATAAGGAAGGTGTTATAACAGTTGAGGAATCAAAAGGTACAACCACCTCGGTTGAGGTAGTTGAGGGAATGCAGTTCGACCGCGGATATATCTCAGCATATTTTGTGACAAACGCAGAAAAGATGGAAGCTGAGCTTGAAAATCCTTATATACTTATTTACGATAAGAAAATATCTTCGATGAAAGATATGCTTCCTATTCTCGAAGCAACAGCTCAGAATAGCCGTCCCCTTCTCATAATATCAGAAGACGTTGAAGGCGAAGCTCTGGCAACACTTGTTGTAAACAGGCTGCGTGGTTCCCTAAGGGTATGCGCAGTGAAAGCTCCGGGATTCGGTGACAGAAGAAAAGAGATGCTTGAAGATATTGCCATTCTGACAGGCGGTACCGTTATCTCTGAAGAAAAAGGTCTTAAGCTTGAACACACTACCCTCGACATGCTCGGCACTGCAGAAAAGGTTACTGTAAACAAGGAGAATACAACAATTGTAAATGGTTTTGGTGACAAAGATATGATCAAAGCCAGAGTGGCACAGATCAAACAGCAGATGACAACAACCACTTCCGATTATGACAAGGAGAAGCTTCAGGAACGTCTGGCAAAATTGTCAGGAGGTGTAGCAGTTCTCTATATCGGTGCTGCCTCTGAAGTTGAAATGAAGAACAAGAAGGACCGCGTTGATGACTCTCTCCATGCAACCCGTGCTGCAATTGAGGAAGGTATTGTTCCGGGTGGTGGTGTAGCATATATACGTGCAATTTCCGCACTTGATAAACTCAAGGGTGATAATGAGGACCAGAATACCGGTATTGAAATAATCAAGCGTGCAATTGAAGAACCCCTGCGCCAGATTGCTGTCAACTCCGGAAAAGAAGGTGCTGTAGTTGCCAATGCCGTAAAAGCAGGTAAGGGTGATTATGGTTACAATGCCCAGACTGACAAATTCGAAAAGCTATATGATAGCGGAGTTATTGATCCGGTTAAAGTTGTCAGGGTCGCGCTCGAAAATGCTGCCTCGGTTGCAGGAATGTTCCTTACCACTGAAGCTGTCATTGTTGACGAGAAAGAAGAAAAACAACCTCAAATGCCTCCTCAGGGAATGGGCGGCGGAATGCCTTATTAATAAGTAATATTATTATGGTTTATAATGTAGAGCCAGGTCTGAGACCTGGCTCTACATGTTTATATTTTTATATATTTGCACCTGTTTTCCAGAATTCCTATTAATGCACCGGATCCGTAATTTCTGTATCATAGCCCATATTGACCACGGTAAAAGTACCCTGGCTGACCGTTTGCTTGAATTAACCAACACTATAACGGAAAGAGAATATCAGGATCAGATACTCGATAATATGGATCTTGAAAGGGAAAGAGGTATCACGATCAAAAGCCATGCAATCCAGATGGAGTACGATCAGGGCGGTGAGAGATATTACCTGAACCTTATTGATACTCCGGGACATGTAGATTTCTCGTATGAGGTATCCAGGTCAATTGCTGCCTGTGAAGGAGCACTTCTTGTTATTGATGCCACACAGGGAATACAAGCTCAGACAATTTCAAACCTCTACATGGCAATCGACCATAACCTCGAGATTATCCCTGTGCTCAATAAAATGGATATGACGAATGCAATGCCGGAAGAGGTTAAAGATCAGATAGTTGATCTTGTGGGTTGCAACCGGGAGGATATCATAGAGGCAAGTGCGAAAACAGGAATGGGCATCGACAGAATCCTGAATGAAATAGTAAATCGTATACCTGCGCCAGCCGGAAATCCCGATGCTCCATTGCAGGCACTGATCTTTGATTCGATTTTTAATTCTTTCAGAGGTATCATTGCATACTTCAAAATTGTGAGCGGCACTATCAGAAAAGGCGACCGGGTCAAGTTTGTAAGTACTGGCCATGAGTACAATGCCGAGGAAATAGGGGTACTGAAGCTGAAGCAGGACCCTCGCGATGAGATGGGAGCAGGGGATGTCGGTTATATCATTTCAGGTATAAAGATATCTTCAGAAGTCAAGGTCGGTGATACAATAACAAATGTCAGGAATCCGTGCGATAAAGCCATTTCAGGATTTGAAGATGTAAAGCCTATGGTTTTTGCGGGGATGTATCCTGTTGATGCTGACGAATATGAGGACCTGAGGATTTCGATTGAAAAGCTTCAGCTTAATGATGCTTCACTCACCTTCGTACCAGAGTCGTCAGCCGCGCTTGGATTTGGATTCAGATGCGGTTTCCTGGGTCTGCTTCATATGGAGATAATCCAGGAAAGGCTCGACAGGGAATTTGATATGGATGTTATTACAACCGTCCCGAACGTTTCATTTAAAGTATACACTACAAAGGGGGAATCTATTGATGTTCATAATCCTTCAGGATTACCTGCCTCTAATTACATTGAAAGGATTGAGGAGCCCTATATTGTTGCCCAGGTAATTACTTCATCGGATTATGTCGGATCGGTCATGAAGCTTTGCATCGATAAAAGAGGAATACTAAAAAACCAGATCTATCTCACCCGCGACAGGGTTGAACTGACATTTGAAATGCCTCTTTCGGAAATTGTGTTTGATTTCTACGACAAACTGAAGAGCATTTCAAAAGGATATGCTTCATTTGACTATTATTATACAACTTATCAGAAAGCTGATCTTGTGAGGCTCGATATACTTCTTAACGGTGAAATGGTTGATGCTCTTTCAACCCTTATTTACAGGGGACATGCTTATGATTTCGGACGGAAAATGTGTGTCAAGCTTAAGGAATTGATTCCTCGCCAGCAATTCGATATAGCAATCCAGGCCGCTATCGGTGCAAAGATAATTTCAAGGGAGACTGTCAAAGCTGTAAGGAAGGACGTTACCGCCAAATGCTACGGAGGTGATATCACCAGAAAAAGAAAGCTTCTTGAAAAGCAGAAGAAAGGGAAGAAGCGCATGAGACAAATCGGAAATGTTGAGGTCCCGCAGCAGGCGTTTCTGGCAGTATTGAAGCTTGACTGAGGTCTGGCAGAAAAACATTGTCTTCAGCAAATAAGCCGATAACCCCTGCCGTGAATATTCAGTATTTTGACGTCCGGATCTTTCCTGAGATATTTTCTGAGTCTCGTAATATAAACATCCATACTTCTGGCATTGAAGTAGTTATCATCTATCCAGATGCTCTTTAAAGCATAATTGCGCTCAAGTATCTCGTTTTTATGCCGGAACAGAAGGTCAAGAAGCTCTGATTCCTTTGTTGTAAGGCTGATCTGCTGCTCTCCAAAGGTGAGAAGCTGTCTTCTGTTATCAAAAACATATTGGCCAATATGGTTTAGTTCTTCACCCTTTTTGTTAACCGGGAGTGTCGTTCTCCTGAATATAGCTTCAATCCTGTAAAGAAGCTCCTCCATGTTAAAGGGTTTTGTTATATAATCATCAGCCCCGGTTTTAAATCCTTCGATGATATCATCTTCCTGGTTTTTGGCAGTCAAAAATATTATTGGTATTGCAGGGTCAAGGCTTCGTACTGCCCTTGCCAGTTCCAGGCCGTCCATTTCAGGCATCATGATATCGAGAATGCAGAGGTCGAACAGACCTGCTGAGAATGCTTCAAGAGCTGATCTCCCGGTCATGAAAAGTGTCGCCTCATAATTTTTGGCATCAAGATAATTTCTTAAGAGTGAGCCAAGATTTGCATCATCTTCCGCAAGCAGAATTCTTTTATTCATTTCAGTCCGTTTTGTGGGATGAATATTATAAATTTTGAGCCTTTGCCAGTCTGGCTTTCTACTTTAATAGTTCCGTTATGTTCTTCGGTTATTTTTTTTACATAGCTTAATCCTAAACCGAATCCTTTAACATTATGAACATTACCTGAATGAACACGATAGAACTTATCAAATATCCTTCTTATATTTTCCTTGCTGATACCTAATCCATTGTCTTCAACAGATATAATTATTCCTTTTCTGATATTTCGTGTGGATATAACGATTTCAGGACTGCCGACGCTGTATTTGATTGCATTGTCTATCAGATTTGAAATTGCATTAAGAAAATGGATCTCATCAACCATGGCCACCGGATCGGAAGCCTGGTAGTCTTTACTTATTCTCCCATGGCGTGCTTCTATCTGAAGAGAAAAGTTATCGGCAGCTCTGTTGATGATGTTATGAATATCCATCCCTGATAAAGAGAACTTAGTTTTCATCCTTTCGAAAATTGCCATCTGCAAAACCTTTTCCACCTGGAATTTCAGCCTCATGCTTTCATCGGAAATGACCCTGGCAAGGTGACCTATATTCTTGTGCTTATCAGGAATCGTTTTATCAGATATCATCTGGGAAGCCAGTGAAATAGTTGATATCGGTGTTTTAAGCTCGTGGGTCATATTATTTATGAAATCGTTTCTTATTTCCGACATCTTTTTCTGACGGAAAATCACTATAAAGGTGCTTGTGGCAAGTACCAGCAGCAGAAGGGTGAATATCATGGAATAAATACCGAGAATCCCTATCTGCTGGAATTTGTAGTGTTTCTCCTGCAGACAATACAGAACAATCTGGTTCTGACTGGGAACCGGGTCGTTTGGGAACAGCTGGATTATGAATTTGTTGGTTCCTGGTTTATCTGTAAACCCCGGGGTATTCCAGATTGTGCCAAGCCTGCCTGATCTTATTGAAAATTCATAATCGAGATGAATACCCACATTGTTCAGGGCTTTCCTTAACTGTTCGTTTATTTTTGTGGGATCTATCCTTTCCCTTATATCAGGTGTTGTCCGGAGTATTTTCTCCATTAGGCTCTCGAGATAGACAATTTTGTTGCTTACCCGTTTCGATAAGCCCGCACTTATAACCTGTGCTGAGGGCTCCGTAATTTCCTCCTCAGGAATGGGTGATATATCCTTTGCTGAAATATATATTTTCTGCCCGGCGTTAGTAATAATAAATTGTTTGTCGGGATTGTTAAGTCCGTAGAGCTCAGGTAGTTTGGAGTCGGACCTGTATCCCCTCAGTCTGCTGGCAAGTGGAGAATTGGCAGGTATTATAGCAGTCACCGAATCGGACGATTCAGGGTCTATATCATCGACAATATAATCGATAAGCTCCTGTGCTTCCAGGTCCAGAACAACCGATTCAAGAGCTTTGTTTGCATTGTAACGGAATTGCTGATCAGTGATTGAAATCGCATTTCTTATCCAGTACAACTGGATCAGGATCAGACCTGAAATAACCAGGAAGAAAAATATAGCCAGTAATACTATTGTTTTCCGCTTCATACAGATGCAAAAGTACTTGTATATATTATATTAAGCCCTCTCTTTAACTTTCTTTAACACCGGGCTGTTTATGTCAAAGGTTAAGAAATTTAACAATTCATTAAAGTATTGTTAATTGTGATCCTGGGAAGTAAAAATATTTTTTTATTTAAAATAACCTGTATATCTTTGTAAAGGATTTGGCATGATATTTGTTTCTCAAGATATAGAGGTTTTTTTCATAGGTTAGGTTAGTTTTAGGGTTATCAAGAAGTGAGCCGTCCCGCCCGGGACGGCTCTTCTATTTTATATCAAATCCGGAAATCTTAAATCAGGTATTTCAGATTCTTATCATTAAGGGTCCTGATTTCAATATTGAAAACACCGGTTATTGAATCAATCTCCCTGAGTTGCGACAAAATACTGTCAGGGCTGAAGTCCTTCGCTGGTTTCTGTAAAAGCAGCAAGTAATCAATATTTCTTAGTTTTTTAAGCATGAATTTCTTTTCTGACCTGTTCGAAACCAGCTGAAAATGCCAGTCAGGTCCCGAAGAATCAGAGAATCGGCTGAAATGTAATTTACTACCTTTGTCGTCCTGAAATTCGACTGCATCGGTGTTTTTTAATGAAATCAAGAGGTTTTTGTTCAGCGTAAGTGAAAGCCTGTAATCGGGATCCGCGGAGACAATTCCGATAATTATGGGTATATCCTGCTCATTAACAGGTAAATATATTTTAGTTATCTTTTGCGAGTTCCGCATTGCTTAAATACTTGAACTATAAAGTTAAGAAAAGAGAGTGTTGCTAAAGCTGATATGAATGAATTTCTTTCAGTTTAGCCCATGCCTTTCCTGCTGCTTCCTGCTCTGCTTCCTTCTTTGAGGCTCCCTGGCCTGTTCCGAATTCTTTCTTATTTATTACCAGTGTTGCTGAGAAACCCGATTTTTTCAACTTAAAATCATACTCTTCCTTATATTCGAAGGTAAGATTTGTTTTATGCTTCTGGATCCATTCAAAGACCAGACTTTTATAATCGGTATCGTTCTCAACGATTTGACTGAGGTCAAGATATTTGTTGAATACCCTTTTAATAAACAGGTTTTTTGTCTTTTTAAATCCCTTTTCGACAAACAGTGCTCCTATCAATGCCTCAAGAGCATCACCGTAAAGGTTTCTTGTTGTACTGTTTGAACTTACATTGCTTACAAGGATCTTGTCGATCCCCATCGAAATTGCAAGCTGATTAAGGATTTCCCTGTTTACGATCCTTGAACGGATCTTTGTCATGAATCCTTCATTAGCATCAGGGAACTTCTCAAAAAGGTAATCAGAAAGTATTGTATCCAGTACTGCATCTCCGAGGAATTCAAGTCTTTCGTTGTTAATTCGTTGTCCGTCAGGAAGAGTAAACGAGGCTGAACGGTGTATGAATGCAGCTTCATAGATCCGCAGGTTGGTTGTGTGGAATCCGATTATATCTTTCAGGCGGGAAGCAAATTCCTGCTTATTTACAATATAAGTTCCATTATTTCTTAATGAGAATAAGGACACTAAATTCCGGCTTTTTTAATAACAATGGAAGCGTTGTGACCCCCGAAACCGAAAGTGTTGCTGATGGCGATGTTAACTTTCCTTTTTTGCGCCTTATTTGCTGTAAGATTCAGATTCTGGTCAATGTCAGGATCGGGGACTTTAAAATTTATTGTTGGAGGAACAATGTCGTTTACCAATGCCATAATGGCAGCTATTGCTTCAACGGCTCCTGCAGCACCAAGAAGGTGACCGGTCATCGATTTGGTTGAACTGATATTCAATTTGTATGCATGTTCCCCAAACACATTTACAATAGCTTTTGATTCAGATATGTCGCCAAGCGGGGTAGCCGTTCCGTGTACATTTATGTAATCAATATCTTCCGGATTAAGACAGGCATCACTTATTGCAAGTTTCATAACATTACGTGCCCCGAGTCCCTCAGGATGAGGTGCTGTAAGGTGGTATGCATCAGCAGTCATACCAGTCCCGATTATTTCAGCATAGATTTTTGCCCCTCTTGATACCGCATGTTCATATTCCTCTATGATCAACCCTGCGCCTCCCTCGCCCATGACAAATCCGTCACGGGTCTTGTCAAATGGCCTTGATGCGGTTTTATACTCCTCATTGTTTGTCGAAAGAGCCTGCATGGAATTAAAACCGCCAATCCCCGGTTCATTAATGGCAGCTTCGGAGCCTCCGGTAACAAAAACATCAGCTTTGCCCCACCGGATGTAATTATAAGCATCGATTATCGCATTTGTTGAAGAAGCGCATGCCGATACAGTGCTGAAGTTGGGTCCGCTGAAACCGTATTTAATTGAGATTGAACCGGCAGCTATATCACCAATCATTTTGGGAATAAAGAAGGGACTGAACCTGGGTATGCTGCCTCCTTCAATATAAGATTTGATTGTAAGGTAGAAGGTTTCGATTCCTCCTATCCCGGATGCCCATATTACACCAACCCTCTCTTTATTTATCTTATCAGGGATCAATCCTGAATCAGCAATGGCTTCGTCTGAAGCAATATGAGCATACTGGGCAAAGAGATCAAGCTTGTTAGCTTCTTTTCTGTCGAAATATTTTGATGGGTCATAGTTTTTAATTTCACATGCAAATTTGGTCTTGAACTTTTCGGTGTTAAAACGTGTGATCATTGCTGATCCGCTTATGCCGTTTTTAAGACCTTCCCAATATTCATGCAAATTATTGCCGACTGGAGTTATTGCTCCGAGTCCAGTGACTACGACTCTCCTCATAAATGGATTTTTATAAATGCAAAACTATTTTGCATTTTCCTCGATATACTTGATAGCATCACCTACGGTACTGATGCTTTCAGCCTGATCGTCAGGAATCCCTATGTTAAATTCTTTTTCAAACTCCATGATTAATTCAACAGTATCAAGAGAGTCAGCTCCAAGGTCATTTGTGAAACTGGCTTCAGGAGTAACCTCAGATTCGTCAACTCCAAGTTTATCAACTATAATCCCTTTTACTCTTGTAGCAATGTCTGCCATAATTTTAAATTTTAATTAATAATATTAGAAAACCATGCAAAGAAATATATTTGTACTATATTTTTCAAATGATTTCATGTTTTTTCTTAACAATGAAGGTTAATTTATTGATAATTAGAGAAATAATCTTATGTTTGGATAGCTGGGTCAAACTTGAAAATAAAAATCCAATTATCACTAAATGAGGAATATAGCTATTTTTGCTTCCGGATCAGGGACTAACGCTGAAAATATTATAAGATACTTTTCGAACAATAAATGGGCTGAAGTAAGTCTTGTTCTGTCAAACAGACGTGAAGCTTACGTTTTAAAGAGGGCTGCTTCACTTAACGTGAGATCAGTTTTTTTCGACCGTAAGGATTTATACGAAAAAGATAAAGTCGCCAGGTACCTTTCAATGTATAAAGTTGATTTTATTGTTCTGGCCGGGTTTTTATGGCTGATTCCTGAGAATATTCTGAATACCTATGAAAAGAGAATAATAAACATTCATCCCGCATTATTGCCAAAGCACGGAGGTAAAGGAATGTACGGTGAAAAGGTTCATGAAGCTGTAATTGCAAAACATGAAAAAAAATCCGGAATCACTATTCATTATGTAAACAGCCGCTACGATGAGGGTGATATTATTTTCCAGGCCAGTTGTGCGGTAACCCCTGAAGACACGCCGGCCACCCTTGCTGCAAGAGTGCATACGCTTGAATACAAGCATTTCCCTGAAATAATTGAGAAACTGGTATTGAAGCTTCCCGATATGCCCTAAAATGTTTCAAGAAGGCTGATAATCACTGTTTTTGATTTTTCAAACTTATCCTTGTTAGTTTCCGAAACAGGTTCAACAGGAGGAGCTTCAACCTTAAGGGGATCAACAGGAGACCCGTTCTTATAAAATCGGAAATCAAGATGTGGGCCTGTTGAGAGTCCGCTGGTTCCAACATAACCTATTATATCTCCTTGCTTTACAATTGCACCCGGTACTATTCCTTTCTCAAACCGGCTTAAATGCAAATAGGCTGTTGAATAAACGCTATTGTGAACTATCCTTACCATTCTTCCTGATCCTCCCTCATAACTGGTTTGGGTTACCCTTCCATCACCAATTGAATAGACCGTTGTTCCTACGGGTGCAGCATAATCAACACCATAATGAGGTCTGCGGATCCTGAGGATCGGATGCAACCTGCTTCCGGAAAAGCGCGAAGAAACGCGCGAAAACTGCAGGGGAGCCTTAAGAAAAGCCTTCCGCAGGGAATTGCCTTCTCCATCAAAGAAGCTCTCCTTGCCGTCCTGGATGAAAGGTACGGCATAAATTGAGGAACCAGAACCCGAGAATTGTGCACCGTATATCTTCCCGACGCCAAGCGGCTTTTCATCAATCGACATCTCTTCATAAACGACTTTGAAGCTATCGCCCTTCTGCAGTCCGAAGAAATCGATACTCCAGGCAAATATGTCGGATAATTTCCCAACCAGTGATGGTTGTAACCCTCCGGCAATCATTGCGTCCCAGAGTGAGGTCTCGATAGTTGCAGAGGCATATTTAATTACCTTTTTGATCTCCTTCCTGTAAGGTGTGATATTAAGGGAATCGTTAAAACTGAATACATAGCAGGTGGTCGGATCATGTTCATAAACCAGGTAGCTGGCCCGGGCGGTGCTGTCTTTTTTGCAAAAAAGTGTATAATTATTTCCTGACCTTATTCTCCTTACGTCAAAAACTGTAACCGAATTCTTCAGCACCTTATCAATCTCTTCCATTGTCACTCCATGTTCGATGAGAATCTGCGAGATAAATCCATTTCGTTTGATATGACCTGTGAGCAAACTGAATGAATCGGAGGGTATCCCGTACATGAAAACCGTAGTGTCGGGTTTGTTGATGGCTGCAGTATCAGGCATTTCAGATACCGATGGTAAACTCAACGTAACTGAATTTTTGCATGAACCTGCTAAAAGAATTAATGAACTTAAGATCAATATTGTTAATCGAAATAACATTAGTGTATTTCTGATTTTATTTTATACTCTTTTATTTAATCCAAAAACCCCCTTTCCTTTTTCCCCCAGGGGGGAAAAGCCCTAAACTGCTCCTTCCCCCGTGGGGGAAGGTTGGGAAGGGGGTATAAATTATTTAATTACAACATTAACGATTTTCCCGGGAACTACAATTATATTCGACGGTATCGATGATCCTATCCATTTGGATGATCTTTCATCTGCCATTACCGCTTTGATGATATCTTCCCTGTCCATATCGGCAGGAAGCCCGATTTTGAACCTCATTTTCCCGTTGAATGAAACCGGATAATCGAAAACATCTACTTTCAGATATTCGCCGATAACTTCAGGCCATGGTTCATATGCGAGCGTCTTGTCATGTCCCAGTAATTGCCATAACTCCTCGGCCAGGTGAGGAGCAAAAGGTGACAGTATCAAAGTGAAACAGCATGCAGTTTCTCTGGTTACCTTCCCTTTTTTATATGCAAGGTTCAGGAAGATCATCATTTCTGAGATCGCAGTGTTGAGCTTGAGTGTCTCAATATCCTCCCCGGTTTTTTTAATGGTCTTGTGAAGACCTTTCAGGATCTCAATATCCTCTGGTCCGTCAGTTATATTATCACGATTTGAAAAGAACCTGAAGGATCTTCCGATGAAATTGAAAACTCCCTTGACATTCCTGTCATCCCATGGTTTCATGACATCAAGTGGACCCATGAACATCTCATACAGCCTTAGCGAATCAGCCCCATACTTTTCTGTAACATCGTCGGGGTTTACAACATTTTTAAGCGACTTTGACATCTTGGCCACTATCTGCCTGACTTCTGTTCCATTTTCTTTATTATAGAATTTACCGTCTCTTTCTTCTATCTGATCTGCAGGCACTTTTGCTCCGGATTCATTTTCGTAAGCGAAAGCCAGGATCATTCCCTGGTTAAATAGTCTCTGGTATGGTTCGTCAGTAGAAGCAATTCCCAGGTCAAACAGCACCTTGTGCCAGAAACGGCTGTAAAGCAGATGAAGTACTGCATGTTCTGCGCCACCGATATAAAGGTCGACTGGCATCCAGTATTTTTCTTTCTCTTTGTCGAATATTACATTATCATTCCCGGGATCGATAAATCGCAGATAGTACCAGCACGATCCGGCCCATTGAGGCATAGTGTTGGTCTCTCTTCTTCCCTTTCGCCCGTTCTTGTCAACCACATTCAGCCAGCTGCCGGCATTGGCAAGAGGTGATTCCCCCGATTCGCCAGGCAGGTATTTTTCGAGCGGAGGCAGTTCAAGAGGTAATTCCTTCTCATCAATAACAGTAATCTCACCATCCTCCCAATGAATTACAGGGAAAGGCTCTCCCCAGTAACGCTGCCGGCTGAAAAGCCAGTCGCGAAGCTTGTAATTGACTTTTGCCCTGCCAAGGTTGCCTGACTCGAGCCATTCTGTTATCTTTTGTATCCCTGCTTCCTTGTTAAGTCCATTAATATCAATACCAGTATTATAGTCTGAAGAATTGATATATTTACCGTCTTCGGTCCAGCATTCAATGCCTTTGATTATCCTTAGTCTCTGTCCGGGTTCTTGTACATCAGGATCCTGGATACAGACAACAGGCAGGTTGAATTTCTCCGCGAACTCAAAGTCCCTGGTATCATGCGCAGGAACTGCCATAATAGCGCCTGTGCCATATCCGGTAAGGACATAATCGGCGATCCATATTGGTATTTTTTTATTATTTACAGGATTGATGGCATATCTTCCCGTGAATACGCCGGTTTTATCCTTTGCAAGATCGGTCCTGTCGAGATCCGATTTAAGGGCTGAAAGCTTTATATATTCATTTACCTGTTTCCGGCATTCTTCTGTTGTTATTTTATTAACAATCAGATGTTCAGGAGCTATGACCATGTAGGTAGCTCCAAAAAGAGTATCAGGTCTTGTTGTGAATACAGTAAGGGTATCATCAAGTCCCTCTATTTTGAAATCGACTTCAGCGCCTGTCGACCGTCCGATCCAGTTCCGCTGCATATCCTTGATACCCTCAGGCCAGCTCAGATCGTCAATGCCTTTCAGAAGCCTTTCGGCATAAAGCGGGATCCTCAACATCCATTGTTTCAGTTTCTTTTTCTCGACTATATTTCCGCATTTCTCGTGCGATCCGTCGTTCAGTACCTCCTCGTTTGCACAGACTATCCGGCAGCTTGGGCACCACCATACCTGTGCATTATCATAGTATGCAAGTCTCTTTGAATCAACGTATTTCCGTATTTCATTATTACCGGAACCCGCAATACCTTCAGGTAGTTCGAGTTCTGATACAGGTCGTCCCTTCTGAAGATTTTCGTCGAACCATGTATTATAAAGCTGGATGAAGATCCACTGTGTCCATCTGAAATATTTTGGATCTGTCGTGTTTATTTCCTTTTCCCAGTCGTAGCTGAGGCCGAGTCCCTTTATCTGTCTCCTGAAAGTGTCGCAATTGTTTTTTGTAGTAACGGAAGGATGTGTTCCGGTCTGGATGGCATATTGTTCGGCAGGAAGTCCGAATGCATCCCATCCCATGGGGTGAAGGACATTGAATCCGTTCATCCGTTTAAATCTTGTATAGATATCTGTTGCAGTATATCCTTCAGGATGACCAACATGCAGTCCTGCACCAGAAGGGTAGGGGAACATATCGAGAACGTAGCATTTTTTGGGATTGGTAAGGTCTTCAGGAGTTTTGAAGGTTTTATTTTCCTCCCAGTATTGCTGCCATTTTTTTTCGATCGTTTTGAAATTGTAATCCATATTTTAAATACTAGATTCCTTTTATTTAATCACCCCCTTTCTGGTTTCCCCCAAGGGGGAAATGCTTTTTATTCTCCTTCCCTATAGGGGGAAGGTTGGGAAGGGGGTCTCAAAAAACAAAATCAGGATTATCCTAATTACTTTGGAGTGCGAAAATAGAAAAACTTTGGCATAAATCCTTTTATAACCGCAAAGGTCGCAAAGATTTTAAGCAAAGGTCGCTAAGAAATATCTGGAACACTTTGTGTACTTTGCGATCCATAGTACTCGGGATTGGCGGTCTTTGCCTTAAAATAAAGTATTTCACAATTCTCTCGAATAAGTTGTAAAACCGCTCTAATGGTTTTACTTTTGTCAGGAAGAAGGTCCCTTAGTTCAATGGATACCTGCCCCGCCTTCAAGCGGGGGAATGGCAGATTCCATTGGATAGTTGAAAAGATTGGTCCCGTAGTTCAATGGATAGAATGGCAGATTCCGGTTCTGTTGGTTGGGCGTTCGAGTCGCCCCGGGATCACAAATGGCGCCCCAGGGCGCCATTATTTCTTTTCAGGTCCGTACCCTTCCATTATCTTCACCATTTTCCTTCTTCTCGCAACAAGATCGGTGAGTTCGATCAGCATATCTTTGCTGACTTCCATTGCCATTGGGATTACATATTTTTCTGTCTGGTCGAGGTAATCTGTTATCTTCTGATCGGAGTGCGTATCGCGGTGAAGATCAGTCAGATTTGAGATCCTGTCAGCGCACTTAAGAAGTTTTGCCCTGCGCGATCCTTGTTCAAGAATTCTTTTGAGATAGTCTGCCTTTGGCATTTCCTCAGGCCTTGTAACTTCCTTAACCAGATCAAGGACCTGATCTGCCTGTCCGTCGATGATCCGGATTTCAAATTCATTGGTTTCAGGAATATCTTCCAGCAGGTCGTGGATAACAGAGGCCTTAAGAAGGACATAATCATCGAAAAGCTTGTAATCGAGAAGTATTGCCATGGTTGCCATGGAATGCCTGAACTGGTTTCCTCCAACGCCTCTTTCTTTGCCTATAAGGGCTGTGGCTTTAATAATATAGGGAGCAAGAACAAGGTCTTTCAATTTTTCTTCAGCTGTCATACCTAAAGGATGCTTGTCAGTAAAATTAGCTGGATTATAACCTTTCTAAACAAAATGAGACATATTTTTACAACCCGGCTAAACGGATGACTTATTTCTACAAATATCTTCATATTTCTACTTTCTCAGCATCTCAATCATTTCAGTCACCGCCTCTGCATCTGCAACCTCCCTTACCGGCGATAATCCGGCCAGCGCTCTTGCGGCATTAAGATCATCATCTGAAACATAATCCTTCCCAAAGATAATGATATAAAGGATTGCCGATTTAAGAGTATTGGATTTGACCCGGAACGAATGAGGACTTGTCCGCGCAGGAAAAATATGCACATACCTGGTTTCGTGGTCATGGTATTTCAGCATCCATTGCGAACTGTCTGATAAAGTGATTATCCTGTAATTATTGAAATCAGTTCCGATCCATTTTTTATAAATAGAGCTCTCCCTGATATTGTTGTTTTTTAAAAATTCAATAACCTCTGTAAAGATAGTTTCCTGCGACAGATCGCCGGTATAAATATCCATAACGGATGTTCCAAGATGCTTCAGCTCCCTTGAAAGTTCCTTCAACCTCTGATCATTGAGAGCCAAAGCACGACCGCTTACAAAATCCCTGATAAAAGGGAGGTAATGCTTAAGGGGATTAAACAGCAATGGCTCTGGAATATGAACTCCTTGATCCATAAGGAAAAGTTGTTATGTTAAATCACAAAGCCTATCTCGTACCTCGTACCCCGTATCTCGTACCTCGTACCCCGTATCTCGTACCTCGTACCCCGTATCTCGTACCTCGTACCCCGTATCTCGTACCTCGTACCCCGTATCTCGTACCTCGTACCGATGAGTTAAAATACTTATTCTGCCTGATAAAACAAAATTTTCTGTCACCGCTGACTTTTACCGGGAATAATTTAACTTTATAAAGTCGAAACATGATCAAAAGAGATTCAACATGTCAAAACCATCAAGGGAAAACTTCAGGAAGACAGTAAATCATCAGCAGCCTGACAGGGTTGTTGTTGATTTTGGTTCATCTCCGGTTACGGGTATACATGCAGTGATAGTCGAAAAACTTCGTGAATACTACGGACTTGAAAAAAAACCTGTGAAGATAATTGAGCCCTATCAGATGCTGGGCGAACTGGATGCTGATCTAATCAGGGAGATGAATATCGATGTTATCGGGATTGGAGGTGAAAAGAATATGTTCGGGATCGCGAATAAAGACTGGAAGGTGCATAAGACTTTCTGGGGTCAGGAGGTTCTGTTCCCCGGGGAATTCAATTACACCTTTAACGATAACGGAGACATTTTCATACACCCGGAGGGCGATACTTCAGTGCGTGCAAGCGCCATGATGCCGAAAACAGGTTATTTTTTTGATGCGATTGAAAGACAGGGACCTATTGACGATTCAGCGCTGAAAATTGAGGATAACATGGAAGAATTCGGCCGTGTAACTGATCAGGATCTCGCATTCTGGATTGAACAGGTCAGAACAACCATTGACTCGGGCAAAGCTGTACTGGCTAACCTTGGAGGTACTGCCCTCGGAGATATTGCGCTTGTTCCGGCAGTTCAGCTGAAAGATCCCAAAGGAATCAGGGGAGTCGCCGAATGGTATATTTCAACTTTAACAAGAGAGGATTTTATTAAGGAAATATACGACAGGCAGACAGATATTGCAATTGAAAATCTTAAGGACTTCTACAAAGTAATTGGGGACAAGATCGATGTGGTCTATATCTGCGGTGCAGATTTCGGTACGCAAAACTCAACATTTTGCTCTCCGGAGACCTTTGCGAGGGTCTGGCTGCCATATTATAAGAAAGTAAATGACTGGATACATCAGAATACTGGCTGGAAAACTTTCAAGCATTCCTGCGGTTCCATTGTAACATTGCTCGATCTGTTTATTGAATCAGGATTTGATATAATTAATCCGGTCCAGATAAACGCTGCTGGCATGGATCCGAAAGAGCTTAAAAGAAGATTCGGGGACAGGATTGTTTTCTGGGGAGGCGGAGTAGATACTCAGGGTGTGTTCGCATTCGGAACTCCACAACAGGTAAAAGAGCAGGTTAAGCGGCAGTGCAGTATCCTGAATGAAAACGGTGGATTTGTGTTTAATACTGTCCATAATATTCAGGCTAATGTTCCATTCGAAAATGTAATTGCCATGCTGGAAGCATTGAAAGAAATCCATTAAACACGGAGTAAGCACGGAGTTACACTGTTTTTATTACGTAATTACATTGTAATTACATGAAAAATACTCTATGACACTCCTTTTCAACTCTGTGAAACTCTGTGAAAATCTGTGGTTAAGGACAAAATACTTAAATGAAAGAGAGACCATATAACTGGAAATACCTGCTTTCGATTTGTCTCATATCAGCTATGGGAGGGCTTCTGTTTGGCTACGACTGGGTAGTGATCGGAGGTGCTAAGCCTTTCTACGAACCGTTTTTCGGAATAACAGATAATGCTGCCATGCAGGGATGGGCAATGAGTTGTGCTCTTATCGGGTGCCTTGCAGGAGCAGTGCTGTCAGGCTGGTTGAGCGACCGGTTTGGAAGAAAGAAGCTGTTGATTTTATCGGCCGGGATATTTGTTATTGCTTCCCTGGGAACAGGCAGTGCAGGTTCATTTGTATCATTTGTATCATTCAGGATATTAGGAGGTATCGGTATCGGACTGGCGTCAAATCTTTCGCCAATGTATATAGCAGAAGTGACACCGGGAAAAGTCAGGGGGGCTTTTGTTTCAATAAACCAGCTTACAATTGTAACAGGAATTCTTGCTGCTCAGCTTATCAACTGGCGGATTGCCAGGCCTGTGCCTGCTGAAGCTTCGATTGCTGATATCCTTGCCTCCTGGAACGGACAGGCAGGGTGGAGATGGATGTTTTATGCCTGCACAATTCCTGCAGCTTTATTTTTTATCCTGATGTGGTTCGTACCTGAAAGCCCGAGATGGCTGGTTAATAATGAAAAAGGCAATCAGAAAGCGCACATGATCTTGTCAAAAATCGGAGGCAGCGATTATGCTGATTCAGAGATTTCAGCAATTGGAGAAACCCTCAGGAATTCATCCGGTAAAACCGGCTTCAGGTTAATAAAGGAGCCGGGAATGATAAAGCTGCTGGTTCTTGGAATTGGTCTGGCTG
Source organism: Bacteroidales bacterium (assembly GCA_038252165.1). Classification (GTDB taxonomy): domain Bacteria; phylum Bacteroidota; class Bacteroidia; order Bacteroidales; family VadinHA17; genus LD21. The sequence goes on from JBBSAP010000001.1 coordinate 137,603, forward strand.
TCTTTCAGCAGTGGTGCGGAATAAATGTAATCTTCAACTATGCCCAGGAGGTATTTGCCAATGCCGGATACAGCGTTTCAGACACTCTTTTCAATATTGTAATTACGGGCAGCGTGAATCTGGCCTTTACCTTTATCGGGATGTTTACCGTTGACAGGCTTGGCAGAAAAGCGCTGATGCTAATTGGTGCAGGGGGACTGGCCTGTATTTATGCAGTTACAGGATTAATGTACTTTTTACATCTGCAGGGATTACCATTGCTGATAATGGTTGTAACAGCCATTGCCTGTTATGCCATGACTCTGGCCCCGGTAACATGGGTCCTGCTCTCTGAAATTTTTCCCAACAGGATCAGGGGCTTTGCAATGTCTGTAGGGACTTTCGCCCTCTGGTCAGCCTGTTTTGTACTGACATATACATTTCCGCTTCTCAATCAGATACTTAAGGCTTCCGGAACGTTCTGGCTTTATGGTTTTATATGCGTCATTGGCTTCTGGTTCATTTTTAAAAAACTTCCTGAAACCAAAGGTAAGTCGCTTGAAGAAATTGAACACGAAATGACTTAAGAATGTATTATGTATTACAGGCGATGTATTATGTAGAGAGTACTTTGGGTCTTGGTGCCTTAGTAGCTAAAAGAATTGAAGTTAACATTTATGGATTTTGATTATTTTAAAATGAAAAAAATATTATTTCTATTTCTGTTAGTTACCGGGTGTAACAGCCAGCAATCAAATATCCGTGAGGAGTTTTCCCTTGCGGGAACCTGGGGTTTCAAAATTGACTCCCTTGATCAGGGTGTTGAACAACAGTGGTTTAATAATAAATTCAGTGAAACGGTTTCACTGCCTGGTTCAATGGCGGAAAACAGGAAAGGTAATGAAGTTACACTTAATACCGACTGGACAGGTGACATTGTCGACAAATCATATTTCACCGAAAAGAAATATGAAAAGTACAGGAGGCCCGGAAACATAAAGATACCATTCTGGCTCAAACCTGTGAAATACTACAAAGGTGCGGCATGGTATCAGAAAGATGTCGTGATACCTGAAGGATGGATTGACAAGCGTGTTGTAATATTACTCGAAAGATGTCATTGGGAATCGACGGTTTTTGTAAACGATAAGAAAGCCGGTTCTCTGAACAGCCTTTCCACTCCTCATGAATATGATATAACTGACCTGCTGATCGCCGGAAAAAACAGGATAACTGTGAGAATTGATAACAGTGTCATTATTCCTGTCGGGGTCAATTCACACAGCATAAGCGACCATACTCAGTCGGCCTGGAACGGGATCACCGGATCGATCAAACTGACAGCAACCTCAAAGGTCTTTATTGATGACATTAAAATCTTTCCTGATCCTGAAAGGAAAATTGCAAAGGTCATTGTCAGTTTCAGGAATCCGGAAAATATTGATTTCAAAGGCAAGCTGACTTTGCAGGCACAAAGTTTTAACTCATCCAAGGAAAGTAAACTACCGGTTAAAAATGTAACAATTGTTACAAATGCCGATGAGCAGCAGGTTATTCTGGATTATAAAATCCTTAATCCTGCGTTATGGAGTGAATTTACTCCTGATCTTTACAGAATGTCAGCTTATCTGAAAGAAAAGGGCAAAGTAATTGATAATAGATCTGTTGACTTTGGTATGCGGGAGTTCAAAGCAAAGGGGACCAGGTTTGAAGTGAATAGCCGCCCGGTTTTCATCAGGGGAACTACGGAATGCTGTATTTTCCCGCTTACAGGATATCCTCCTTCAGATACGGCATCATGGGTGAGAATCCTTCAGACGTGCAAAGATTACGGGTTGAATCATATGCGTTTTCATTCATATTGTCCGCCTGAAGCAGCTTTTATTGCAGCCGATAAGCTGGGTATCTATTTACATGTCGAATGCAGTTCGTGGGCAAACCAGGGAACATCTATCGGTGACGGGGGTCCGGTTGACAAATTCATTTATGAGGAAGGTGACAGGATAATAAGGGAATATGGGAACCACCCGTCTTTTTGCATGCTGGCATACGGTAATGAACCGGCAGGCAGAAACCAGAATAAATTCCTTGGAGAACTGATCACATATTGGAAGGCAAAGGATAACAGGAGGGTTTATACTTCCGGAGCAGGCTGGCCAATAATTCCCGAAAATGATTATAACCTTACCCCGGAACCAAGGATACAGCATTGGGGGGAAGGATTGAAGAGTATAATAAATTCCGAACCTCCTCATACTACGTTTGATTTCGGTGATTTTGTGTCTAAATACAAGATACCTTCAGTCAGCCATGAAATCGGACAATGGTGTGTTTATCCCGATTTTAAGGAAATCCTGCAATATACAGGGGTTCTGAAACCTTCAAACTTTGAGATTTTCAGAGAGACACTGGGAGAAAACAAAATGGGTGATCAGGCAGAAGATTTTCTCATAGCCTCAGGTAAGCTGCAGGCTATTTGCTACAAGGCTGACATTGAAGCCGCTTTGCGCACTCCGGGCTTTGCCGGATTCCAGTTGCTTCAGCTGCATGATTTTCCGGGCCAGGGTACTGCTCTGGTAGGGATCCTGAATCCTTTTTTTAAAAGTAAAGGATATATCAGTTCTGAGGAATTCAGGATGTTCTGTAGTGAAACAGTACCTCTTGCTAGGTTGAAAAAAATGATTTTTAAAGCAGATGAGATAATAAATGCTGATATTGAGATTTCACATTTTGGTCCAAATCCCCTGTTTAATTCCACAATCCTTTGCCAGATCATAAATTCCGAAGGTGAAGCTATTCATAAGCAGGTCTTTCTTAAGGACACAATCGCAATCGGAAACTGCATCCCTGTTGGGACTTATTCATTTGATCCGGCCGCAATTCAGGAAGCACGGAAGCTTACCCTGGAGATATCAATACAGAATACTCCATACAGGAACAAATGGGAATTATGGATCTACCCCGAGCAGAATGAAATTGAACCAGGGAATCTCCTTATCACTGATAAGCTTGACAAGAAGAGTGAGGAAATCCTGAGAAGGGGAGGTTCCGTCCTGTTACTTACATATGGTAAAGTAGCAAAGGAAAAAGGAGCCCGGGTTGCAATAGGTTTTTCAAGCATCTTCTGGAATACAGCCTGGACAAATAACCAGGCACCGCATACGCTTGGAATTCTTTGCGATCCCCTGAATCCTCTTTTCAGGGAATTCCCGACTGAATTTCACAGTAACTGGCAGTGGTGGGATCCGGTGTCACATTCCCAGGCAATGATAATTGACGGATTTCCGGCGGACCTTAAGCCGGTAATTCAGCCTATAGATACGTGGTTTGAGAACAGAAGGCTGGCTCTGGCTTTTGAGGGAAAAGCAGGCAGGGGAAAACTGATGGTTTGCAGCATTGATCTTAAAGATATCTCTGAGGAGAGGCTTGCTTCAAAACAATTATTGCATTCGATGCTGAATTACATGAACAGTAAGAACTTTAACCCACAGATAGATATTGATTTAAGTCAGGTCAGGCATCTTTTAAGCAACTGATTAATAATAATCGGAATGTTTTAATGATTACATTGGTAAATTATTTCAAAAAAAAGTTTTAAAAACAAAAACATGGAATTAATAACAATCGGCTTTATAGTGATCATTGCAGCTCTTTTTGCTGTCAAGACAGTTCCTTATATGCAGGAACATAAATCTAAAGTACTTACTGCAGCCGGCCTGATCTTTCTGTTGCTTATTTTATTCTCTTCAGTCAAACAGGTTGAACCCGGGATGATTGGTGTGAAAAAGTTGTTCGGCAAGGTCAGCAACAACACTCTTGAGAGCGGTTTGAACCTTATTAATCCTCTTGCCAAGGTCGTAATATTCGACATTAGAACTGAGAATTATACAATGTCAGGGGTGCTGGATGAAGGAGCAAAACGGGGTGATGATGCATTACGTGTATTGTCAGCTGACGGACTGGAGGTGATAATCGATCTCACGGTTCTGTATAAAGTAATTCCTTCGGAAGCACCCAGAATATTAAAAGAGATAGGAACAGATTACAGGAATGTTCTGGTTCGTCCTATTTGCAGGACAGGGATCAGGGATAATGCGGTTTATTATGATGCAGTTTCATTGTATTCATCAAAGAGAGAAGAATTTCAGGACCGGATCTTTAATGCCATTGAATCAAATTTCAAAGAAAGAGGATTAATACTGGAACAACTGCTGATAAGGAATATTACTCTTCCGGAATCTGTGAAGGCTGCCATAGAATCAAAGATAAATGCTGAACAGGAAGCTCAGAAGATGACATTTGTTCTTCAGAAGGAAAGGCAGGAAGCTGAGAGGAAAAGAGTTGAGGCACAAGGTATAGCCGATTATCAGAAAATATTAAGCTCAGGACTGAGTGACAAATTGCTGCAATATGAAATGATAAAGGCAATTACTAATTCTCCGAATGCAAAGCTGATTATAATGACCAACGGGAAAGGTCTTCCGATTATGGTGGATACAAAGTAATGACTCCGTGTCTCGTATTTCTGATTCAGAGATCGCGGTGTTAAAAGAGGGCGTCAGATATGAATTAACCAGGGGCGCACTGGGTGTGGGTTCTGGTCCTTGAACTGATAATTGATCAGGCAACATATGAGGAAGCGGCGAGATACTCCAGTGGGATCCAATCATGGAAGTGATTGGGAATAAAACTCAGGATTGCCTTCGGCGATCCCCGGGAGGGAACTTTGCGGAGAGAGGGGGATTCGAACCCCCGGTACCCTTTTGAGGTACACACGCTTTCCAGGCGTGCCAATTAAACCACTCTTGCATCTCTCCCTGATTCATTTCATGTAACTAATAAAATGGAGGCGCAAATTACAAAATATTTACGAAATCTCTCCTGCAAGCGATTTGCCTAAACATTTCACGACATCGTCCCTCAATCGGCAAACCCCAAGTAAATGCATCAGCTTGGTTACCGAAGCTTCAGAGGTAATGTCCTTTCCACTTACAACCCCGGCCGCGAGCATCTCCCTGCTGGTCTCATACAGGCCCATCTCCACACTGCCGCCGTGACATTGTGTCACATTGAAGATTATTCCTCCCTTTTTGATAAATGCCCTGAGCTCCTCTATAAACCATGGGTATGTTGGTGCATTTCCTGATCCGAATGTTTCAATTATTAGTCCTTTGAGGTCTTTTGTATTTATTACTGCCTGCATAAGATTAAGACCTAATCCGGGAAATAATTTAAGGATTGCCACATTAGTGTCGAAAGCTTTATGAACGATGAGATTCTTATCAGGATCCGAATATCTGATCAGATTGTAATTATATTTCAGATGAAGCCCCACTTCTGCAAGCGGAGGGTAATTTGGCGAATTAAATGCGTCAAAATGCTCGGCGCTGGACTTTGTGGTACGATTCCCGCGGGTAAGCTCATTATCGAAATAGATACAAACCTCAGGGACAAGGGATAATCCGGATTCCTTTGCCGCAGCAATTTCAATTGCTGTAATAAGATTTTCCCTTCCGTCGGTACGAAGAAGTCCTATTGGCAACTGTGATCCGGTAAGGATGACAGGCTTCCTGAGATTCTCGAGCATATAGCTCAGGGCTGAAGCTGAATAAGCCATAGTATCAGTGCCGTGAAGAACTACGAATCCATCATAATTGTCGTAGTTTTCTTCGATTGTCTCAGCCATCTTGACCCATACTCCCGGATCAATATTTGATGAATCCTTAACCGGATCGAAAGAGATAGACTGAAGATCAAAGCCAAATTTCAGAAGTTCTGGAACATGGTCGGTAATGTGCTTAAAATCTATAGGGACAAGCGATCCCATGACAGGGTCGTGTACCATTCCGATTGTTCCGCCGGTGTATATTATCAGAATTGACGTTTCTCTTTTGTCTTTCATAGGTTGAGATTATAAGCCAAAAAGCTGAACGGAGTTGTCATAGGTTACTAAGGCAGCTTGCTCTTTGGTTAATCCAAAGATCTCAGCAACTTTATTATTTATAATACAAAGATAAGAACTCTCGTTTCTTTTTCCCCTGTGAGGTACAGGGGCAAGATATGGTGAATCGGTTTCAAGTATGATGTTTTCAAGTCCCGATTGACTGACAACTTTATCAAGTCCTGAATTCTTAAATGTTACAATACCGCCAATCCCCAGTTTAAATCCCAATCCTATTGCCTTTTCGGCATCCTCAAAAGAACCGGTAAATGCATGAAAAACACCTTTCAGACCGGACCCTGTAAATTCTTCCAGTGCCTTAATGACCTCAGAAAATGAGTTTCTGCAATGAATTACAACTGGCAACCTCTTCTTCAGGGCAAAAGCTATCTGTCTCCTGAATGCCAGAATCTGCTCCTTCAGACTCGACTTATCCCAGTAAAGATCGATGCCTATTTCTCCTATGGCATAACACTTATTGGTGTTTGCAAGATCTTCTAATTTGTCGAGCTGGGTGACATAATCTTCCTTAACAGAAGTAGGGTGCAATCCGATCATAGGGAAACAGATTCCCGGGTATTTGCTCTCAACTGAGAACATCGGGGATGCAGAATCAATATCGATGTTTGGCATAAGAAGTTTGACTACCCCTGATTGAACAGCTCTCCTTATTGTTTCGTCCCTGTCAGAATTGAAATCCGGAAGATAAATGTGTGTATGTGTATCGATAAGCTGCATCAGACTACACCCTGTGCAATCATTGCATTGGCAACTTTTACAAAACCACCGATATTGGCACCGTCAACATAATTTATGAATCCATCATCCCGTGTGCCGTATTTTACACATGTGCTGTGAATATTTCTCATTATTGTATGCAGCCTTGTATCAACTTCATCGCGCGACCATGGGAGTCTCATTGAATTCTGAGTCATTTCAAGTCCTGAAGTGGCAACGCCCCCGGCATTGGCAGCCTTCCCGGGTCCGTAAAGGATCTGGGCTTTAAGGAAAACTTCAACGGCATCAATTGTCGAAGGCATGTTAGCTCCTTCAGCAACACATAAACACCCATTTTTTACCAGTGTTTTAGCTTCTTCCGCGTTTATCTCATTCTGGGTTGCATTTGGCATTGCGATATCGCATTTTATCATCCAGGGTCTTATGTCCTCAAAATATTCGACGCCGAATTTCCCGGCGTACTCTTTTATCCTTCCCCTTCGGGTATTCTTAAGATCCATAATGTATTTAAGTTTATCGGCATCAATACCTTTTGGATCGTAAATGAACCCGTTTGAATCGGAGGAGGTAACAACCTTGCCTCCGAGTTCCGTAACCTTTTCGGTGGCATACTGAGCGACATTCCCTGACCCTGAGATGCATACGATCTTACCATTAAAGGAGTCACCCCGGGTTGCAAGCATCTCCTGAGCAAAATATGTTGCGCCGTATCCGGTCGCTTCAGGCCGTATAAGTGAACCTCCCCACTCAATCCCTTTACCAGTAAGTACTCCGGTAAATTCATTCTTAAGTCTTTTATACTGACCGAACAGATATCCGATTTCGCGGCCGCCTACTCCTATGTCACCGGCCGGGACATCAGTCTCAGCCCCGATATGACGGAAAAGTTCTGTCATAAAACTCTGGCAAAACCTCATAACCTCGTTATCCGATTTACCTTTCGGATCAAAATCCGACCCACCTTTCCCTCCACCCATCGGCAGAGTGGTGAGACTGTTCTTAAACACCTGTTCGAATGCAAGGAATTTAAGGATGCCAAGGTTAACAGTTGGATGGAACCGCAGACCCCCCTTGTAGGGTCCTATTGCGCTGTTCATTTCAATTCGGAATCCCCTGTTAATCTGAACATCTCCTTTGTCATCCAGCCAAGGAACCCTGAAGATTATAGTACGCTCCGGCTCGGCAATCCGTTCAAGTATCTTAGCATACTTGTACCGGGGATTCTCTTCAATAAACGGTATCAGGGATTCTGAAACCTCCTGAACTGCCTGATGAAATTCATTCTCACCAGGGTTTTTGGCTTTGATCATGGCCATGAACTGCTGTACTCTTGGATCCATTTTAAAAGGGTATTAAAGGTTACTTAGGATATCAAATTTAGAAAAACAATATGAATAGTTTTTCAATTGAAGGAAATAAATAACATGGTTATTGATTTTTGATTTTGAATTGGCGATTTCGGATTTTATCTTTGTTTTTAAATCAGCAATCACCAATCCCACAGTCTTAAATTCCTGATCATTAAGTGCGATAAACATTTCCGGGATAGCATTTGATCATCCCCTTGAACTCCATCTGAAGGAGCTGGGGCGACAGCTTGTTAATGGGAATATCAAGCTGTCGGCAGATATGGTCGATTGTTAATTCACCTTCTTTCATTATCAGCTCATAAATCTTTTGCTCCGATTCGCTCAGTTCCGAAAAAAGGGTCTTCTGAACCGGGGGCTTTGATTTTTCCGGCTGCCAGTTGAGAAAATTTTCAATATCCGCAGCCGATTCCACAAGGGCTGCCTTATTTGTCTTTATAAGATCATTGCATCCGGCTGACCATTGATCTTCAGGCCTGCCTGGTATTGCCAAAACATCACGGTTATAAGAATTAGCCATATCGGCCGTGATCAGGGCGCCGCCCTTGATCCCTGATTCCACTACGAGCGTGGCATCCGACAGCCCGGCAATTATCCTGTTCCTTTTAAGAAAATTATTCCGCTCAGGAAGCATATCCGACATAAAATCGGTCAGAAGGCCGCCGGTCTTTAAAATTGCTTCAGCTGTTGCCCTGTGAATTGAAGGATAAATTGTTTTAAATCCATGTGCAAGGATCCCTATTGTCTGAAGGTTATTTGAGAGAGCAGCTTTATGGGCCGCAATGTCGATCCCGTAAGCGAGACCGCTGATAATAATGAGATCAGGATGACCATTTGAAAGATTGCCGATTATGCTTTCACATATTTCCCTGCCGCGGGTGGTAGCATTTCGTGTGCCGACCACACTTAGTATCTTAGAACTGTTCAGGTCGCTTTTGCCCTTGAAATAAAAGACAACAGGAGAATCATCGCATTGCCTTAACCTGAAGGGGTAATCATTATCAAGATAGAAGAATGTCCTGATATTATGTTTAACAACATATTCTGATTCGGCTTCAGCAAGTTTCAGATAAGATTTGTCACTTATACAGCTGGCAAGTCCCGATCCTATTCCGGGTATCTTAAGCAGATTGCGGTAGGGTTCATTGAAAATGGCTTCGACACTGCCGAAATATGAAACAAGTTTACGGGCATTGATGTCACCAATGCGTGGTATAAGGCTTAAAGCAATTTTATGCTTCAGCAGGACTTCAGACATAGCACTTAGAAATTGAGACAGGTAAATATAAGAAAAACCCCAAAAATATTCCAGAGAGGAAGAATATTTTATTTCAAATGTACTCACCCCCTTATTCCCCCTCTCCAATTCATAACGAGGGGGAGAACTAACAGAATAGCAGAATATTAATAAGATAAAATCCCCTCTTTGCAAGGCAGAGAGGGGATTTTATGGTGAGTATGTTTTGTGATCAGATCACCCCCATATCCAGCATTGAATTTGCTACCTTAAGAAATCCTGCAATATTGGCACCTTTTACATAATCCATTGTACCGTCAGCCCTCTGGCCATGCTTAAGGCACTGCTCATGGATATTGATCATTATTTCATGCAGACGATGGTCAACTTCAACGCTGTTCCATCTTAATTTCATTGAGTTCTGAGTCATCTCCAGACCTGAAGTTGCTACGCCGCCGGCATTGACAGCTTTACCTGGAGCAAACAAGGTATGCTGTTTATTGAACTCCTCCACAGCTTCGGGAGTACATCCCATATTCGATATTTCAGCTACCAGAATAACTCCGTTTTCTATCAGTTTCCTGGCATCTTCCCCGTTAAGCTCATTCTGGGTAGCGCAGGGTAAGGCTATATCAACCTTAACTTCCCACGGACGCTTGCCTTCGTGAAATTCAACTCCTTCAAAAACATAGGAATATGGTTTTACTATATCCTGGTTGGATGCTCTCAGTTCAAGCATATATTCAATTTTTTTCCCGGAAATTCCTTCAGGATCATAAACATAACCATCAGGACCTGAGATGGTCACTACTTTGGCTCCAAGCTCGGTAGCTTTGAGGGCAGCACCCCAGGCCACGTTTCCGAATCCGGAAATTGAGATTGTCTTTCCGGCAAGCGTTTCCATTTTTGTTTTGAGCATTTCCTGGGCAAAATAAATACCTCCGAACCCTGTTGCTTCAGGTCTTACAAGTGAACCACCCCAGTTGCTTCCCTTGCCTGTGAGAACTCCGGTATGGTCGCCTTTCAGCTTCTTGTACATTCCATATAAGAATCCTATTTCACGACCTCCAACACCTATGTCACCTGCAGGAACGTCAGTCTCAGGACCGATATATTTCCAGAGTTCGAGCATAAAGGACTGGCAGAACCTCATTACCTCCGCATTCGATTTTCCCTTTGGATCAAAATCCGATCCGCCTTTACCTCCTCCCATAGGGAGAGTTGTAAGTGCATTCTTAAAGATCTGTTCGAAGCCCAGGAATTTAAGAATTGAAAGGTTAACGCTCGGGTGAAAACGCAATCCGCCTTTATAAGGACCTATTGCATTATTGAATTGTATTCTGTAGCCAAGATTGACTTTTACATTGCCCTCATCATCTACCCATGGTATCTTAAAAGTTAATACCCGGTCAGGCTCGACAATTCGCTCGATAATATTTGCTGATTCAAACTGAGGATTCTCATTGTAAACCTCTTCAATCGATTCAAGCACTTCCCTTACTGCCTGTAAATACTCAACCTCCCCCGGATGTTTCTTCTCGAGGTTGTTCATGATTTTATCCACATTCATAGTATTGTGTATTTTGGTTAATGTTTCTTAATTTATGCTGTCAAAGTTGGTCTCTACTTTATTCATTAAAAATGATTTAACTCATGTTAAACGGTCTTTTTCCCTTTGACTCTCGGAGCATATGAATTTAATGATTCGAGTATGCTGTCTTTTTCCTGACGCTTCAAAGCACTGATAAAAACAGGCGGATATTTTGCAATACCCTCTTTCATCCTCTGGTACAAGGTTATGCTCTGTACCAGGCCAAAGAATTTATTATCATAAGTAAAACCCGAAAAGGTTTTTTTCCCTATTTCGACCGAATTCTTTTTCCCTTCAAATAAACCTACTGAATAATACCTGAATATGATTGTGTCCCCTTCATCCGAAAAATAAATGTACTGGTAATTCAGCAAAACAGGAAGTAGCATGATTATCACGAAACAAGCTGTTACAATTAGAGTCCAGGCAGTCCGGCTCATTCCAAGAAAGGGAAATTTTATTATTACGGCGGCAAAAGCCAGCACCAGAAGCACAAGATATACGATTGTTGATGTGCGCCGTAAGATCTTTAAATTAATAACTGATTTGCTGTTGTTTATGGTCATATTAAGTGTTTTTTAATTAGGGTTAACGTTTTGATCTGAAGAATTTCGTCAATAACCCGCCGCATTCATGAGCGAGGACTCCTGATTTTACGGTAGTTTTTGGATGAAGTAAATAGCCCGCAAAAAGCGTATATCCCTTTTTTATATCACCGGCACCATAGACCAGTCGTCCGGCCTGGCTCCATCCGAGGGCTCCGGCACACATGGCACATGGCTCAATGGTTACATACACGGTGCAATCTGTGAGGTATTTCCCACCAAGCCATCCTGTGGCAGCTGTTATTGCCTGCATCTCAGCGTGAGCCGTAGGATCGTTCAGGGTTTCTGTAAGATTATGTGCCCTGCCAACTATGGTGTCGTTGTATACTACCACAGCGCCAATAGGAACCTCTTGTTTATCAAGAGCTTTCATAGCTTCATTAAGTGCAGCACGCATGAAATGTTCATCCCTGTTCTCGGGCATCAGGTAGAAGAATATTGTCTAAAATTAAGAAGAATTATTGAATCTGAGACCCCCTTTCATATTCCCCAAAGGTAAAAGTAAAAATATAGCTCCTTCCCCCAGGAGAAGGTCAGGTGGGAGATAAGCTGATTTTTCTTATTTTTGCTGAAATCAAAAAAAAAGAAATGTACAGGACAAATACTTGCGGGGAGCTCAGTCTCAGTGATGAAGGGAAAAGAGTTACCCTTTGCGGATGGGTACAGAAATCGAGAGATATGGGAGGGATGACATTTGTGGATATTCGCGACAGGTATGGCATTACGCAGCTTGTATTTAACCTTGAAACAAACAGGGAGCTGTGCGAAAAAGCAAGGAAGCTCGGTCGTGAATTTGTTGTCCAGGCCAAAGGGAAAGTCAGGGAACGGAGCAATAAAAATCCAAGAATGGCCACAGGTGAAATAGAGATAGATGCAGATGAGCTGAACATCCTTAATCGCAGTGAGATACCTCCATTTACAATTGAAGAGGATACTGACGGAGGTGAAGAGCTCAGGATGAAATACCGTTATCTCGACCTTCGAAGGAATAGCATCAAGAACAATATAATTCTCAGGCACAAGGTTGCACAGGAGGTCCGTGCTTACATGGACTCCATTGGTTTTGTGGAGGTTGAGACTCCCCTTCTCATCAAATCAACTCCCGAAGGAGCCCGCGACTTTGTTGTTCCTTCAAGGATGCATCCTGGTACATTCTACGCATTACCACAGTCACCTCAGACACTTAAGCAGCTTCTTATGGTGGCCGGGTTCGACAGATATTTTCAGTTAGTTAAATGCTTCAGGGACGAAGACCTGAGGGCAGACAGACAGCCTGAATTTTCACAGATCGACTGCGAAATGTCGTTTGTTGAAAGAGATGATATACTGGATACTTTCGAGGGACTGGCAAAATACCTGTTTCTGAGGGTCAGGGGAATAGAATTCACTGAGCCATTCCTCAGGTTGTCGTACAGTGAAGCCATTGGGTTTTATGGCAGTGATAAGCCTGACCTTCGTTTTGAAATGAAGATATCTGATCTGACTGAAACAGTGAAAAGTCATGGTTTTGTTGTTTTTGACATTGCTGAATTCGTTGGCGGAATATGTGCTGCCGGCTGTTCGGAATATTCAAGAAAGCAGATCGATGAGCTTACTGAATTTGTCAGGAGGCCTCAGATCGGGGCTAAAGGTCTTGTTTACCTCCGGTATAGTACTGACGGATCACTGAAATCTTCTGCTGATAAGTTCTATTCACCGGAGGAGCTGAAGAAATGGGCTCAACAGGTGAATGCTAAGCCTGGTGATCTGGTACTTATCCTTGCCGGTGACAGGAAAAAGACCCTGACAGCCCTTTCAGAATTACGCCTTGAGATGGGGAACAGGCTGAATCTGAGAACGAAAGATAAATTCGTTCCTCTCTGGGTTGTTGATTTTCCTCTTCTTGAATGGGATGACGAGACATCGCGTTATTATGCAATGCACCATCCCTTCACTTCACCGAAACCTGAAGATATTAACCTCATGGAAACTGATCCGGGCAAGGTCAGAGCCAATGCATATGACCTGGTGATAAACGGGGTTGAAATCGGAGGCGGCTCAGTAAGGATCCATGATTCAGATGTTCAGAAACGGATGTTTAAAGTGTTGGGATTCACTGATGAAGAGGCAAATGAGCAGTTTGGATTTCTTCTGAACGCATTTAAATACGGGGCTCCCCCCCACGGAGGAATTGCATTCGGATTTGACCGCTGGGTTGCCATGTTCGGTGGTCAGGATTCAATCCGCGATTTTATAGCATTCCCGAAAAACAATTCAGGACGCGATGTGATGCTTGATTCACCATCGGAAATATCTGCAAAACAGCTCGATGAGCTGAATCTTTTAATAAAAGGGAGGAAATAAAGAAAAACAGAAATATAATATTCAGGGAGTACTATTTGTTGCCACCTGCTCCGACGAGCTTTATCAGAATTACGCCGTTAGCGCCCCTTGATCCATAGATAGATGCGGATGAGCCTTTTAGGATCTCAATAGATTTAACCGAATACGGTTGAATATCGGCTATTGAATTAACAACCATCCCGTCGACAACGAAAAGTGGTTCGGTGCTAAGCATAAGAGAAGAGGCTCCCTGTATCCGGATGCTTGTTCCGGACACTTGTACACCCGGCACTTCTCCACGCAGCATATCATAGATAGACCTGTAGGATGCATATTTTGAATTTGTGCCATCAATTTTACTGACGCTGCCTGTCATACTCTTTTTCTTGACTGAACCGTAGCCTATATCAACTGTCTCATCACCCGGATCAACCTTACCGTCAGGCTGAGCTGCAACTGAACCTTGAAATGTGAAATTGATGGTTTTCCTTCCGTCAAGAGGTTCCTCCAGAATTCCGTTAGTTATCGTGAAAATCCCAATCTTGGAATTGCCCGGAGTTACCTTAATCTTGTAATAACCTTTTGCATTGGTAAAAGTTTCGGTCTTTTCACCGTCAAGCATCACAATGGCATTAGCCACGCTGGCTTGTGTTCCATCAACCACATGACCTGTTATTGTGACCTTTTTGCCGGCTTTCTGGCCCGATGAAATATTGAAGGAGATCATTACAAGTATAAGACAGAAAATTATCCTGGTTCTCATTTTAGTGGGTTTTAATTTTAATGCAAGTTATACGTTGTTCCCTTAAAAAATAATTAATTAATGTTAAATGTTGTGTTTATTTGTCATTCCCTCGCAACAGGTTAATGATTATTACTCCATTGGAACCTCTTGAACCATAAATTGCTGCTGAAGATCCTTTAAGGATTGATATCGACCGTACCATCTGGGGCTCTATATTATCGATTGTACTTACCGGGACTCCGTCAACAACAAACAAAGGTTCAGTAGTGCCATTTACAGTGGTTGCACTCCTTATCATAATGCAGGTGCCGTTTACATAAACTCCCGGAACTTCCCCTCTGATCATTTCATAAATGTTATTATAAGATGCATATTTTGATTTAGTTCCTTTTATTTCACCAACAGGACTTGTAAGCGTTTTCTTTTTAGCATTTCTATAACCGACCTCAACTACTTCATCATCATTGCCTTTTTTCCCGTTGTACTGATCAGGCACTGAACCATTGAATTTAAAATTTATTACGTTCCTCCCATCCAGAGCCTCTTCAATAATTCCGTTGGTGGATGTAAAAACGCCAATTTTAGTATTCTCTTTACTTACCTTGATTTTATAAAATCCGTCCCTGGTTGTTAAGTAATTAGTTTTTTCTCCATCAATTAAGATAATTGCATTGGCTACCGGAGCATAAGTTCCGTCAACCACTTTACCCGTAATTGTGCCTTTCTTGCCGGTTTTCTGTCCTGACAAAATATTGAAAGAGACCATTATCAGTACCAGGCAGAGAAGCATCCTGATTCTCATTTTCATTGATTCAATTTAAGGCAAGTTACAGTTATTGTTACGATAAATAATTATTTTAAATTATATTTCCCAGAAGTGTCGCAGAGGTACTGTTTTCAATCTTCACATTGACATATTCCCCTTTTCTCCTGTCATTGCCGGGGAATACAACAACCTTGTTCTGCGAAGTACGCCCCGATAAATGATCCTGCGACCTTTTTGAGAAATCCTCAATAAGCACTTCAAAAACCCTGCCAACATCCTGATTCTTTGATCGGGTTGAAAGTTTGTTCTGGAGAGAGATTATTTCATTCAGCCTCCTGGTTTTAATCTCTTCAGGAACGTCATCACTGTATTTCCTTGCCGCCCTGGTGCCAGGTCTTTCACTATACTTGAACATGTAAGCGAAGTCGTATCCTGCCCACTCCATTAAGGAAAGTGTTTCTTTATGATCATCTTCGGTTTCGGTGCAGAACCCGGTTATTATATCTGTCGAGATTGCACATTCCGGCATGATTTCCATGATTGCCCTTATCCGGTCCATATACCATTCGCGGGTATATTCACGGTTCATCAGCCTGAGTATCCTGCTGCTTCCGCTTTGTGCAGGAAGATGGATATGCTTGCAGATATTCGGATGCTCTGACATAGTTTGAAGAAGTTCATCAGAAATATCTTTTGGATGTGAAGTTGAAAAACGGATTCTCAGAAGAGGATTCACAAGTGCGGCTTTTTCAAGAAGTTCAGGAAATGAAATGACATTATCATGAGCCTTCCAGCTGTAAGAATCCACGTTCTGCCCGAGAAGTGTCACTTCCCTGTATCCTTTATTCCAGAGATCAATTACTTCATTTAGCACTGATCCGGCATCCCTGCTTCTTTCGGCACCTCTGACATAAGGTACCACGCAATATGCGCACCTGTTATTGCAACCCCTCATAATGGAAACGAATGAGGTTACTCCGTTTTTATCCATTCTTACCGGGGAAATATCGGCATAAGTCTCTTCACGCGAGAGTAGTATATTTACTGCTTTGTGGCCCGATTCGGCTTCGGCAATAAGAAAAGGCAGGTCACGGTATGCATCGGGCCCGACAATCATATCGACAAGATGCTCTTTCTCAATAACTTCTTCTTTAAGCCTTTCAGCCATACAGCCTATAAGCCCGATCACTATGCCGGCATTTTTCCTTTTCAGATGACCGATATCCTTAAGCCTGCCCCAAATACGCTGCTCAGCATTTTGCCTTATCGAGCAGGTGTTGATGAGTATAAGTCCCGCTTCTTTTATGTCATCGGTGTGTTCATATCCATTAGCTGAAAGAATAGAAACAACAACCTCGCTGTCAGCGACATTCATCTGGCATCCATAAGTTTCTATATAGACTTTTTTTGACATTATTATTTAATCCACCCCTCACCCCCCGCCGAAGCGGGGCAGGCTCTCCAAGGAGGGGATCTTAAGAGGTGCCCTCAGCCTTCCTTTCGTAGCTGGTTAACTTACGTCTTTGGTCTTCGGTCTCCCATCTTAGAACTTCCATCTTAATTAGGTAACAAAAGTACATAGTATGAATGATGTATTAAAGAAATATTTAATTTTGTATCAGAATTAAAATTATCAATTATATGTCAGGTCACAGTAAATGGTCAACCATCAAGAGGAAGAAAGGGGCTAATGACGCCAAAAGAGGAAAGATCTTTACCAAGATCATTAAGGAAATCATTATTGCAGCCAAGGATGGCGGGGGTGATCCCGACACTAATTCGAGGCTGAGACTTGCTATCCAGAATGCTAAAGGTGCGAATATGCCAAGGGAGAATATCGACAGGGCAATCAAAAAGGCTGTCGGTGCTGATGCCACCACTTATATCGAAACATCTTTTGAAGGGTATGCTTCCGGTGGCGTTGCAGTTTTCGCGGAATGTCTTACCGATAACAATAACCGTACAGTTGCATCCATCAGGTCAACCTTTAGCAAGTACGGAGGCAAACTTGGGACAAACGGTTCCTTAAGCTCCCTTTTCGAGAGGAAGGGAATTTTTACACTGAGAAAAGAAGGATTCTCACAGGACGATATTGAACTTGAGCTTATTGATGCCGGAGCTCAGGATTTTGAGGATTATGACGATACACTGACTGTGACATGCGCCAAAGAGGATTTCGGCAGTCTTAACAGGAAACTGAATGAGCTTGGGATTGAACCTGAAGAAGCAGGTCTGAAAAGGGTTCCTAACAAAACCAAAAGCCTCGATCTTGAATCGGCAAAGAAGGTTATGAAGTTTATAGATTCTCTGGAGGATGATGACGACATTCAGAATGTGTATCATAACCTTGAGATAACTGACGAGCTTGCCAACGAGCTCGGCTAATGATTATCAGCATGAAAAAGAAGGTTTTTTTTCTTCTTATTCTTACAATTGTCACACTTGATATCTGTCTGGCGCAGAACAGAAAATCGACTGCAGAAATAATGAGCAGACGGAATGCCGGACATAATGCCGGCCAGCTTAATATTTATCAGGATCCAGGTATAGACACACTGATTGGAAGATACATTCTATATAACCTTAGGCTGAACGGGCTGGAAGGCTACAGGATTCAGATATACAACAGTTCAAATAAAAATGCCAGGGAAGAATCAGGCAAGGTAAGAGCCGAATTCATGAGCAGATTTCCCGATATTGTTTCATATGCATCTTTCGACAAACCAAGTTATTATAAAATTCGAGCCGGGAACTACAGGACCAGGATCGAAGGTATCAGATACCTTCTGATGATACGAAAGGCTTTTCCGGATGCTATCCTGGTACCAGCCATTATTAACTTTCCGGACAGGAATACAAATTAGCCATGAGTGACAATGTAAAACACGAATGCGGCATCGCAATGCTAAGATTGCGAAAGCCGCTGGAATACTATTTTGAAAAATACGGGACCTGGGACTGGGGGCTCCAGAAAATGTACCTGATGATGGAAAAACAACATAACAGGGGGCAGGATGGGGCAGGCATTGCAGGAATCAAAATGAATGTTCAGCCGGGTAACAGGTACATCTTCCGGCAGAGATCAAATAAACCAGATCCGATAAAGGAGGTCTTCGACCTTATCTATGAGGACATTAGCAGGTTAAGCAGGAAGTATAGGAAAGAGTTTAACAGCCCGGCATTCATTAAATCAAATGTGCCGTTTGCATGCGATATTTACCTGGGTCACCTGCGTTATGGCACCTTCGGAAATTATAATATCGATTATGTTCATCCTGTCAGTCGCGAGAACAACTGGAAATCAAAAAACCTTGTTATGGCAGGCAACTTTAACCTGACAAATGTAGGGGAGCTTTTCAGCAGCCTCGTTGAGTTGGGGCAGACCCCTGTTGATTTCTCCGATACCGTAACAATTCTTGAAAATGTAGGACACAGGCTTGATGAAGAAAATGAACGGGTTTTCAGATTTTTCAAAGAGCAGGGATATTCAAAAAAAGAGATCACTCCTCTGATCGAGAAAAATCTCGACATTGCAACCGTGCTCCGTAAAGCAAGCCGTAACTGGGATGGCGGTTATGTAATGGCAGGGATGGTCGGTCATGGCGATGCATTTGTAATGAGAGATCCGGCAGGAATCAGGCCTGCATTTTATTACATCGATGACGAAGTTGTTGTGGCAGCCTCAGAACGGCCAGTGATTCAGACTGTTTTCAATATCCGTACGGATAACGTTATTGAACTTCCTCCTGCCGGTGCCCTGATTGTCAAAGCCTCGGGAGAAACTTCGATTGAACAGGTAAGAGATGAGGCTGAACTCAGAAAATGCTCATTTGAGAGAATTTACTTTTCCAGGGGCACTGATAAAACGATTTACAGGGAGAGGAAAAAACTCGGGGAGCTGCTGACGCATCCTGTATTGAAAGCTGTTGGCTATGATATTGATAATACGGTATTTTCTTATATCCCCAATACCGCCGAAAGTGCATTCTACGGAATGATAAAGGGTGTTGAGGATTATATAAACAAATCAAAGCTCGACAGCATAATTAATAAGGGAAGAGACATTACAAGGGATGAGCTTCAGAAAATTATAAGCCAGAGGCCACGGGTCGAAAAAATTGCTGTTAAGGATGTGAAGCTGAGAACATTTATTACGGAAGATACCAGCAGGGACGACCTGGTAGGTCATGTTTATGATGTAACATATGGGGTCATCAGAAGAGGGATTGACAATCTTGTAATAATAGATGACTCAATTGTCAGGGGAACCACGCTGAAAAAAAGTATAATAAGAATACTTGACAGACTTGATCCAAAAAAAATAGTAATTGTTTCATCATCTCCCCAACTGAGGTATCCCGACTGCTACGGAATTGATATGGCAAAGCTGGGCGATCTTATTGCATTCAAGGCTGCAGTGGACCTTCTGAAAGAAAATGGGAATGAACAGCTTCTCCGTGAAATATATGAAGAAGCAAAATCCGAAATACTAAAACCCGTCGGTGAAATCAGAAACCTTGTAAGGGAGATTTACAAACCTTTCTGTACCGACATGATTTCCGGTAAGATTTCCTCACTTCTGAAATCAGAGGATATAAGGGCTGAAGTTGAAATCGTTTTCCAGTCAATAGAAGGATTGCACGAAGCTTGTCCCGGACATACAGGAGACTGGTACTTTACCGGAAATTATCCTACACCTGGCGGGAACAAAGTATCAAACCAGTCTTTTATCAATTTTATGGAAGGCAGAAATGAAAGGGCTTACTGATTTTCGTGTGAAAACCAGGTAATAAGGAAATCCTTTTTATAGGATGCCAGATGCCTGTTGATCTTCTCTACATAGATATCCCTCAGCGTGATCATTATCCCGGTCTCTTCAACATTTCCGAACTTGTGATTTATAAAGGTCCCGAATGTCCTCATCGTGGGCGATAATCCCATATAGGCGTTTATAAGAGGAGGAATGTTCTCACCAAGTTTCCTTACTTCCCTCGACAGTATTTTATAATTATCCTTGTATCTCCATCCCCTGAAAATCCTTCTCATTTCTTCCTGGTTAATGTCAATCCGGGCCGGATCGAGAGGGACAACAAGATTATCAGGATCATTGAAATGTCTTTTCAGGAAATAGAGTATCATATTCCTTGCCTTCTGGTCGAAATGAGGGTACATAGTCACCTTTCCGAAGAGGAACTTGAGGTGGTGGTAATCCAGAATTATTGCTCCCAGCCCGTCCCAGAGATTATCAAGCGCAAAAAGGCTTTTGCGGCCCATCGAACGTGATTGATAGTCAGGATGCACGAAGGAGCGGCCAAGTTCCATCATGTGGGGATAATACTTTTTAAGGAATCTCTGTGAAAACTTAAAATACGACGATGAAGCAAGCTTAGTTACATCGCATTTGATACATCCTTTCGGAGGGAAATATAACCTGTAGCCGCCGATCATTTCCTTGTTTTCCGGATCCCATACAATCAGCTGTTTCTGAGGATCTTCAGGATCAGTGTCAAACTCATCAAGATCAATATCCTTACCTGTTCCGCCTCCGGCATGCCGGAAAGTGATCTCTCTTACCCTTCCAATCTCATGCATCAGTGCAGATGAGTTCCTGTGATCAAAAAGGTAAACCTCATTATTGCCATTGTTTGTACGACGAAGGAGTTTATCCTGAGTAAGTTCTGCAATGATCTGATCCTTTGGCAGCTGCTCAGCTATAGGTTTCATTATGTCCATGTTGGTAACGGCGATTTCAGTATTGGATACAAAAAAATAGGGTACAATTTAGAAATTTTTTTGATTATTTGATTTTCAGGTAATAAACGATTTCAGATCATACGACTTTCCTTTAACCCATTCTGCCCATTCAGGAGCGGTTTTTGACTTGTCAAAGGTCTGCCATGGAATTCTCTTTCCGAAAACAATATCAATTGCCTTTCCTTTCTGCTTAAATAGCTCATCGACGAGATACAGCATTTCAATATTTGCTTTTATACCCAGGAAACTCCTGATATTGGAGAGGTTATAGAAGAAATTCGAGTTCCGGCCCGAAAAATATGCCGGAATGATGTCTCTCTTGTATTGTACTGATTTTGAAATGAAACTTTTATGCCACTGGAGATCCCTTATGACCCCTTTCTTCTTCCTCGAACACAATCCTGCGGGGTAATAGAGGATCTGGCTCTGTGAGGCATAAGCTTCCTCGATCTTCCTTGCAGCTTCCCTGTCCTGTGCTCCATGCTTGTTTATAGGAAGGAATATTCCCGACAGGTTTCTGATATTCATAAGGATGTCATTTACAGGGAATTTCAGATCACTGTAGTATGCTGACAGCTCATTTATGAAGACCAGTCCGTCGAGACCCCCAAGGGGATGATTTGAGACAAAAATATATCTTCCGGAATCCGGGATATTTTCTTTGCATGAAACCCTGTAGCTGATATTAAAAAATTCAAGACCGGCCTTTATGAATTCAGCATCTTTCAGGTGCCCGGCATTTTTCAGGAATTCATTAAGTTCATCCTGATGAACAATTCTTTTTAAATATCTGACAATGAATCCGGGAACAGCTTTTTTCAGAGCCGGGTTCTTGGAATAGAGGATCTGCTCAACATCGATTTTAAGAACATCACCTGTTTCGGTGGTTTTAGTCATGCAGCTGGTCGTATTATCAATACAGGCATAAAAGTATCAAAAAAGATTTAAAGTATGTCTTAAAAGCACACCACCTCCCTCCCGGTTTTGTCGGGGTTACTCTTCCTCTCAGGAAAGGAGGAAGTTATATAGCTGTTTTCCCACAATCTTTAAAATTTTTATTGTGCGCGAAACTCCATTATATGGCCATATCATGAGGGTCAGAAGAAAAAGTTATTAACAACCACAAAAAATAATGTGGGGTAAAGTGGGGGTAAGTGGATAATTTTTTCATATTTTAGCGTTTTAATTGTCAGAAAGAGAGTATGGCCACATTTATAGGCGATTACCCGTGCAAAGTGGATGTAAAGGGAAGGATAATCCTTCCGATGGCATTCAAAAAGCAGATGCCTGCTGCTGCACAGGATCATTTTGTGGTCAGGAAGGATATTTTCGAAAACTGCCTTGTATTGTATGCAATCGACGACTGGAACAGGCAAATAGAAAAGATCAGGAAGAAAATAAATCCTTACAATCGTGAGCATAACATGTTCCTACGGAACTTTTTCAAGGGAACCGCCGAACTTACTCTCGACAATAATAACCGGATGCTGATACCAAAAAGACTGATGGACCTTATTGCAGCGGAAAGGGATGTCGTCCTTGCCGGACAGGACGGAAGAATTGAGATTTGGCCGGCATCGGTTTATGAGACAATCGGAATGCCTTCTGAAGATTTTGCCAACCTGGCTGAAAAGCTTATGGGTGGAAGCATAAATGAGCCTCTGGAATAATGTTTTACCATGTGCCCGCATTACTTGAAGAGAGTGTCAGGGGGTTGAATATCCGGCCCGACGGAATCTACGTTGATGTCACTTTCGGCGGTGGCGGGCACTCGATGGAGATCATGAAAAGGCTTAAGAAAGGCAAGCTGATAGCCTTTGACCAGGATGAGGATGCAATGAGGAATGTTCCCAATGATAAAAGGCTCATCTTTCTGAATCAGAATTTCAGGTTTTTGAAGAACAATCTGAGATTCAATGGTATAGACTCAATTGACGGGCTTATTGCCGATCTGGGTGTTTCATTTCACCAGTTTGATGAGCCGGAAAGGGGGTTTACATTCCGTCAGGATGTACCACTTGATATGAGAATGAATAAAAAGGGATCAGTAACAGCCGCCAGCCTCCTGAAGACGCTTGATGAGGCTTCGCTCGCCAAAATCATGTATGATTTCGGAGAGCTTGTCAATTCAAGGCGCATTGCAAGGGAGATTATGACAGCCAGAGCTGTAAACCCGCTTAAAACGGTTAGTGATATTATAAATGCAATAGGGAAGCTGGCCCCGCCGCACCAGGAACATAAATTCTATGCCAGGGTATTTCAGGCTTTGAGGATTGCTGTTAACCATGAGATCGATTACCTGAGGGAGATGCTTGAGCAGTCTCTCGACCTGTTGAAAAAGGATGGCCGGCTGGTTGTGATTACCTATCATTCGCTTGAGGACAGGGTTGTTAAGAACTTCATGAGAACGGGAGATTTTGAGGGCGAGGAAAAGAAAGATTTCTATGGAAACCTGATCACCCCTTTCAGGATTATAAACAAGAAGGGTACAGTTCCTGATGAAAATGAGATTGAGGATAATAAAAGAGCAAGAAGTGCAAGGCTGAGAATTGCAGAAAAGATCTGAAGATGACGGAATCGAAGAAAGCAAAACCAAAGCAGGGCAAGCCTGGCAGTTTCATGAAGGAACTGATGAGCGGAATTATTTTTTCCGATGTGATCATACTCAAGAACCTGTGGTACATAATTTTTCTTACGATCCTTGGTGCTTTTTATATCGGCAACAGGTTTCACGCAGAAAAAATCACCCGTGAAAGTGCAAGGCTCACAAGAGAAGTGAAGGACCTTAAAGCCGAATCTCTTTCAACCTCAGCAAGTCTGATGTATGTAAGCAAGCAGTCGGAGGTTTACAGGATGGTTCGTGAAAAGGGTCTTGGGCTTGAGGAACTTAAAACACCACCATATAGGCTGATAGTTGATAAATAGGAAAAAGGATGGCAGTCAGGGACGAAATAGTATGGAGGAGCGCGGTCGTATACTTTGTATTGACGGTTCTGGCCATTGCTTTAATTGTTCAGATCGTTATTCTGCAATATGTCCAGAGGAGCAAGTGGTCAGCAATGAGCGAGAAATATGTTTTCAAGACAGCTGAGATGCCTGCAAACAGGGGAGATATCCTTGCCAATGACGGCCGGTTACTTGCCAGTTCGGTTCCCTATTATTCGATCTACATGGATACCAGAAGCAGCGGTATGACAGCTGAAACATGGTCAGGCGGGATCGGCGGGTTATCAGAAGGTCTCTCGAGGCTTCTCGGAGTAAGATCGCCCGGTGGATGGAGATCAGTTATAACTGAAGCAAGAAAGAGGGGAGACCGCTATTTTCCTGTTCAGAAGAAAGTAGATTATGCAACTCTTAAAAAGCTTAAGGAGCTGCCCATTTTCAGAGAAGGTCAGTATAAGGGCGGTCTTGTTGCGCAACCTGAAAGCAGAAGGATCCTTCCCCACAATGAACTGGCAGCAAGGACGATAGGCTATCTGAACCAGAGTACGGAAGGCACCCAGGTTGGCCTTGAGGGTTCTTTCAATAAGGATCTTGCAGGAAAGAACGGTTTAGTTGTAAAGCAGAGGCTTACAGGCGGCGACTGGATCATAGTCAACGATGGTGAAAGCGTTGGATCGAAGGACGGAAATGATATAGTAACAACGATCGATGTTGATCTTCAGGATGTAGCATCGAGTGCACTCGAAACCCAGCTCAGAAAGCACAACGCTCATCATGGCTGTGCAGTACTAATGGAAGTTGAGACTGGTGACATACGGGCTATTGCCAACCTTGAGAGCAGAGGTGACGGGAGTTTTCACGAGACATATAACTATGCCATCGCCGAAAGTACCGAGCCAGGTTCAACCTTCAAACTGGCTTCACTTATGGCAGCTATTGAAGACGGAGTGATAGATACAGGTGATATTGTTGACACAGGTAACGGGAAAGTAAAGTTCTATAACAAGATAATCCGCGACACGAAGGAAGAAGGATATGGTAAACTCACTGTAAAGCAGGTATTTGAAAAATCTTCCAATGTCGGTACATCAATAATTATTAACGAGCATTACAAGAACAATCCAAAGGATTTTGTAAACAGGCTCTATGCTATGAAACTTAATCAGCAGCTTAACCTTCAGATTAAAGGAGAAGGGAAGCCGCTTATAAGATATCCAGGCGATAAATACTGGTCAGGTCTTTCTCTGCCAATGATGTCGCACGGATATGAGGTTCAGATGACTCCCCTGCAGATACTTACCTTCTATAATGCTGTTGCAAACAACGGAAAGATGATGCGGCCCAGATTTGTTACCGCTATCCTCAGGAACGGATCAGTCGTAAAGAATTTTGGAACAGAAGTCATAATAAACTCAATTGCTTCAAGGAACACTGTAAGGAAGGCCAAAGCTATGATGGAGGGTGTTGTGGAGCATGGGACGGCAACCAATCTGAAGAACTCAAATTATAAGATAGCAGGAAAGACCGGCACGGCCCAGATAGCAAGCAATAACCGGGGATACCATCAGGGTGACAGGATGTCATATCAGGCCTCATTTGTAGGATATTTTCCGGCAGAAAACCCGCTTTATTCCTGTATAGTGGTTGTCAATGCACCTTCAAACGGGGTATACTACGGAAACATAGTTGCCGGTTCGGTTTTCAAGGAAATATCCGACAAGGTCTATGCAACCAGGTTCTTCAGAGATTACAGGGCGGAAAGCAAAGAGGATAAAGATAAAAAGCCGGCTGCACCGGAAGCAGGCAATGGATTAAGATCTGATATAAATGAAGTTCTGGGCGAATTTGATGTCAGATATAAAAAGACTTCAAAAGAGGAGTGGGTGGCTACACATGAAAGCGGCGATACAATAAGACTTGTCGGTATCGGCCTTAAAAAAGGCCTGGTACCTGATGTAAGGGGCATGAGTCTGAGAGATGCTGTTTACCTTCTCGAAAACGCCGGCCTCAGGGTAAGATACAGCGGAAAAGGAAAGGTTTTAAGACAATCGCCTGAGCACGGAGCGAGGATTTATGAAGGAAGTGTTGTTTCACTTGATATGAATATGTGATTTACCATGGCAAATATAAGTGATTTGATAAGGGACATCGGGGTGATTTCAGTTGTGGGAGAAGAAGATCCGGTAATTGACAGGATCGAATTTGATTCACGAAAGGTTACTCCCGGTACATTGTTCGTCGCAGTAAAGGGTACCAAAAGCGACGGGCATGATTTTATCGGGGAAGCAATTAAATCAGGCGCATCAGCTGTTATTTGTGAAGTTCTTCCCGGAAAGCCTGATAAAAAGGTCTGCTGGATAAAAACAAATGATTCCGCAAAGGCACTCGGTATTGCGGCTTCCTGGTTTTTCGGCAATCCCTCTTCTTCACTAAAGCTTACAGGAGTTACCGGTACAAATGGAAAAACTACTATTGCCACTTTGCTCTACAGGATGTTCTCGAGGCTCGGGTATAAATGCGGACTCTTTTCCACGGTATGTAATTACATTGTAATTACAGAGCTTCCGGCTACCCATACCACTCCCGATCCCATTGAGCTTAACAGGATCCTTGCCGCCATGGTTAAGGAAGGCTGCGACTATGCATTCATGGAGGTAAGCTCGCACGCGGTTGATCAGAAACGGATTGCAGGATTGAAATTTGCCGGAGGGATCTTTACAAACCTGACGCACGATCATCTTGATTATCATAAGACATTCAGCAATTACCTGAATGCCAAGAAAAGCTTTTTCGATTCACTTGCCTCCGGCGCATTTGCACTTGCAAACCTGGATGACAAAAATGGTAAGATAATGCTCCAGAATTGCAGCGCCCGGAAATATACATTTTCCACCAGAGATGTGGCGGATTTCCGCTGTAATGTGATTGAGCAGGACTTCAGGGGGATGGATCTGAGGATTCAGGGAGAGGAGGTCTGGACCAGGTTCATCGGAGATTATAATGCTTCCAACCTGCTGGCAGTTTTTGCAGCATCAGAACTGCTTGGCGGAAGCCGGAAGGAAATACTTGCAATACTCAGCGATCTGAGGTCAGTTCCCGGAAGGCTCGAATCAGTTGCGAGTACAGGCGGAATAACCGGCCTGGTCGATTACGCTCATACACCTGATGCACTCCTAAATGTAATATCGACAATCAACAAGATCAGGGAGGGGGGCCATCAGCTTATTACAGTGGTGGGTGCAGGCGGCGACAGGGATCGCACAAAACGTCCCCAAATGGCTGCCATAACTGCTGAAGGCAGCTCAAAGGCTATTCTTACCTCAGACAATCCAAGGACCGAGGATCCGGAGAAGATACTTGACGATATGGAAGCAGGCATAACTCCCGATTTAAGGCGGAAGGTTCTCAGGATCTGCGACAGGAGAGAAGCAATAAAAACGGCAGTCATGCTTGCCGGTACCGGCGATGTGGTACTTGTTGCCGGCAAGGGGCATGAAAATTATCAGGAGATCAACGGTATAAAACATCATTTCGACGACAGGGAGGAACTAAAGGCTGCCCTGCTGTCGAAAAACAACAGATAGGATATGCTTTATTATCTTTTTCAATATCTGAATGAACTTAATGTACCAGGGGCAGGGGTGTTCACTTATATCACATTCAGATCAGCAATGGCAGTAATTACTTCGCTGATAATTTCAATGCTTATAGGTAAACGCATTATAATATTCTTACAGAAAAAGCAGGTTGGCGAAGTTGTCAGGGATCTCGGGCTGGAAGGCCAGTATCAGAAAAAGGGAACGCCATCAATGGGCGGAATAATCATCATTGCTTCAATAGTTGTCCCTGTTCTGCTCTTTGCCAGGCTCGATAATATCTATGTCATTCTCATGCTCCTGACAACCCTCTGGCTGGGCTTTATCGGGTTTATGGATGATTATATCAAGGTGTTTAAAAAGCACAAAGAAGGACTTGCAGCAAGGTCAAAGATAGCCGGACAGATCATCCTGGGAATCATAGTGGGTGTGACTCTTTTCTTTAGCAAGGATGTCATATTAATGGAGAAGGTTCCGGTCTCAGAGCTTACTACACGCGAGAGGATAGAGCTTCTTGATCCTCAAAAGCCTTACTATCCTGATAACCAGGTTTCGCTTGAGCGCAAATCACTTAAGACAACGATCCCGTTTGTAAAAAACAATGAATTCAACTATTCATGGCTTGTGGCATTCATTCCTGAAAAATTCCGGCCCGTATTTACATGGCTGGTCTTTGTCCTGATCGTTATCTTCATTGTAATTTCAGTTTCAAATGGTGCAAACCTGACCGACGGGCTCGATGGTCTGGCGACAGGGACATCAGCAATCATTGGTACCGCACTTGCCATACTGGCATATGTTTCCAGCAACGTCATATATGCCAGCTACCTGAACATAATGTATATTCCGGGCAGTGGTGAACTTGTAATATATGCAAGTGCGATGATCGGTGCGACTTTAGGATTCCTGTGGTACAATTCTTATCCCGCCCAGGTTTTCATGGGAGATACCGGTAGTCTTGCCCTGGGGGGTATCATAGCAGTATTCGCAATAATTATACGAAAGGAGCTTCTTATTCCCATTCTGTGCGGGATTTTTCTTGTTGAGAATCTATCAGTAGTGATACAGGTTTCTAATTTCAAGAGAACTAAAAGAAAGTATGGGACCGGGCGCAGGATTTTCCTGATGGCTCCGCTTCATCATCATTACCAGAAAAAGGGATTTCCGGAACCGAAAATTGTCACCAGGTTCTGGATAGTGGCAATAATACTTGCTGTGATAAGTATTGTGACTCTTAAGATCAGATAACAGGATGAAGAAAATCGTTATACTCGGAGCAGGCGAAAGCGGGGCAGGTTCAGCAATACTTGCACAGAAGAAGGGCTTTGATGTTTTTGTATCCGACAAGGGGGAGGTAAAGCAGAAATACAAGGATATTCTTGACAAGAACAATATAAGGTGGGAGGAAGGGAAGCACACGGAAAAAGAGATTTTCTCAGCTGAAGAAGTTATTAAAAGCCCTGGTGTGCACGAGGATGCTCCCATTGTCGTTCAGCTTCACGAAAGGGGTATTCCGGTAATATCGGAAATTGAATTTGCAGGCAGGTACGCTACCGGCATTAAGATTTGTGTAACAGGAAGCAATGGAAAAACAACTGTAACAAATCTTATCTATCACATCCTTAATAAAGCCGGAAAAAATGCAGTAATGACAGGGAATGTCGGAAACAGCTTCGCCATGGCTGTTGCTGAGGGCGGATATGATTATTATGTAATTGAGCTGAGCAGCTTCCAGCTCGACGGTATGTATTCATTTAAGGCTGATATCGCTGTTCTGATGAACATAACACCTGACCATCTCGACAGGTACGACCATAACCTTCAGAACTATATAGATTCAAAATTCAGGATAACCCAAAACCTTACAAAATCGGAGTTTCTGATTTACTGGGCTGATGATCCGATAATTAAAAGCGAGCTGGCAAAGAAAAGCTACGGGATGACCCTTCTTCCTTTTTCTGCAGGCTCAAAGGAAGGAATGGCAGCCTATATCGAAAACAATGAAATAATAATTGATTTTCATACTAAAACCAACCTTATGACCATTCATGATCTGGCACTAAAAGGCCGTCACAACATTTTCAACTCCATGGCGGCAGCGATTGCGGGCAAAGTACTGACAATCAGAAAGGATATTATCAGGGAAAGTCTTTCTGATTTTCAGGGAGTGGAACACCGGTTGGAACCGGTAATCACAGTTTGCGGTATCAACTTTATAAATGATTCGAAGGGAACCAATGTCAATTCGACCTGGTATGCTCTTGAATGCATGGAAACAGATGTTGTATGGATAGCCGGAGGGGTAGACAAAGGTAATGACTATTCAGAACTTTACCCTGTCGTGAGGCAGAAGGTAATAGCAATAGTCTGCCTGGGAAAAGACAACAAAAAGATTGTCGATTCATTTAAGGACATAGTCCCTACGATTGTTGAGACATCATCAATGGATGAGGCTGTAAAATCATCTTATTACCTGGCAAAAAAGGGACAGACTGTTCTCTTATCTCCGGCATGTGCAAGCTTTGACCTTTTCAATAATTATGAGGACCGGGGCCGTCAGTTTAAGCAATCTGTCAGGAATCTGTAATTAATTATAAAATGCAGCAGGGCTGGCTTACAAAAACTTTCAAGGGCGACCGGGTCATATGGGCACTGGTGGTTGTCTTTATGATCTATTCCCTGCTCGCAGTGTACAGCTCCTCGGTGAGCGTAGCATACCTCAAACACGGAGGCAACACCACTTTTTTCCTCGGGAGCCAGCTTATCATTCTTGCCATCAGTCTCATAATTATAGTACTCGTGCATTACCTGCCCTACAGGATATACTACAGGCTCGCTGGAATAATTCTTCTGTTTGCAATAGGATTGCTGGCTTTAACATTTGTGTTCGGTGTGAGGGTAAACGATGCTGTAAGGGCAATTAACATTCCGGGTGTTGGCAGGCTTCAGTCCTCTGATGTTGCCAAACTGGCTTTGGTGATATATCTGGCAAGGGTCCTTGGTCAGTTCAAGGATAAGCTGAATGACTTCATGGTAGTGACAAAGTTCATGATGGTTCCGGTAGTAATTGTCTGCGGACTTATAATGCCTGAAAACCTTTCGACGGCAGTGATGGTTTTTGGGATCAGCATGACAATCATGTTTATCGGACGGGTTCCTATGAAGTTTTTACTGGCTTATGTCGGAATTGCAGTTGTCGGAATTGTAATATTTGCATCTGTTCTTGTTATGTTTTCGGACGATAACAGGGTTGCAACATGGGAAAGAAGGATCAAATCCCACTTTTCAAGCAAAGTGGATGACGATTCCAATTATCAGTCAAACCAGGCAAAAATAGCCATTTCTACGGGCGGTTTGATTGGAAAGGCTCCGGGGAAGAGTACTCAGAGGAACATGCTCCCCCAGTCAAACTCGGATTTTATTTTTGCAATAATTATTGAAGAATACGGACTTTTATTCGGGGCGATCCCATTGATACTTGCCTATATGGTCCTGCTTTTCCGCGGCATAACAATAGTGAAGAAATGCGACGCTGCATTCCCGGCTTATATGGTTATGGGCCTTATTGTGATGATAACAATACAGGCCATGATAAACATGCTTGTAGCAGTAGGGCTCTTTCCTGTGACGGGACAGACGTTGCCTATGGTGAGCTGGGGAAGGACCTCTGCACTTGTTATGAGCGTTTCGATAGGAGCGATTCTGAGTGTAAGCAGGGTTGTCAATGCCAGGATTATGAAGGAAGAACTGCCTGAAGAGGAAAAAACTGATGAAGGAGAAAAGATATATGAACCTGCAAAGGCATAAAAGGGTCATTATAAGCGGCGGAGGTACAGGTGGACATGTTTTCCCTGCTATTTCCATAGCCAATGCTTTGCGGAAAATCGATAAGGATATTGAAATTCTCTTTGTGGGGGCTGAGGGAAAAATGGAGATGGACAAGGTTCCTGCTGCAGGTTATAAAATTGTGGGACTTCCGGTAGCAGGGATCAGCCGGAAGAGTGTTCTGAAGAATTTTTCGGTATTTATAAAACTTATAAAAAGCCTCAGGCTGGCCAAGAAAACAATCAGTGATTTTAAACCCGATGTTGCGGTAGGAGTGGGCGGATATGCAAGCGGTCCGGTTTTAAAACAGGCGGGACGAATGGGTATACCAATCCTTATTCAGGAACAGAACGGCTATGCAGGGGTGACCAACAAGCTGCTTGCAAAAAAAGCATCGGTAATCTGTGTGGCATACGACGGGATGGATAAATATTTTCCAGCTGAAAAAATAATAAAGACCGGAAATCCGGTACGAAATAGCTTTGATGATCTCGGAAGTCTGAAGGAAGAATCTTTCAGGTTTTTTGGTTTCACCAATGAGTTGCCGGTTATTCTGATTCTTGGAGGATCGCTAGGAGCTGGCACGATCAACAAATGCCTGTCAGACAATATGGAAGCTTTGAGAAATTCTGATTGCCAGTGGCTGTGGCAGACAGGCAGATATTATTATGATGATGTCATCAAACTTGTTGCGGGTAAAGCTGGCGGTAAAATTTCAGTTCATGCATTTATCGACAGGATGGACCTTGCCTTTGCCGCGGCCGGCATAATTATTTCAAGGGCCGGTGCCGGAACAATTTCTGAATTGTGTCTTGTTGGAAAGCCGGTAATTCTGGTTCCATCTCCAAATGTTGCAGAGGACCACCAGACCAGTAATGCGATGGCACTTGCTGAAAAAGATGCCGCAATAGTAATATCCAATGCAACAGCGGAAAAGATACTTGTCGGTGAGGCGATTAAGCTGGTTTCTGATATTAAGAAGAAAAAAATACTGTCTGAGAACATAGCAAAAATGGCAGAACGGGATGCAGATATAAGGATTGCCATGGAAGTGCTTAAACTGATTAAAGTATGATAGACCTGAAGAACATTGAAGGGATCTATTTTATCGGTATAGGAGGTATCGGTATGAGCGCTCTTGCCCTTTACTTTGAGCAGGGAGGCTATCTTATTGCAGGCTACGACAGATCGGAATCAGAAATTACAAGATCATTGACGGAAAAAGGCTGCATCATTTCATATGAGGATACTTTAAAAAGTATTCCTGCACTGTTTGGAGATCCATCAAAGAAAGAGAAGGTAATAGTTGTATATACTCCGGCCATTCCTTCTGAAAATCATGTTATTTCATTTTTCAGAAAGAACGCATACCGTATATATAAAAGATCGGAAATTCTTGGTGATATTTCATCAGCTGCCGATACACTGGCTGTCGCAGGGACTCACGGGAAAACAACGGTCTCAACAATGACCGCACATCTTCTGAAGCAGTCGCATGTCGATTGTTCTGCATTTCTAGGAGGTATTTCGAAGAACTATAATACAAACCTTCTGACAGGTGATGGAAATTATATTGTTATGGAAGCCGATGAATTCGACAGGTCGTTCCATAAGCTTAGTCCCTTTATGGCAGTGGTTACCTCCGTCGACGCCGATCATCTTGATATTTACGGTGATCATGCGACTATGATAAAGGCTTACAATGAATTCTGTTCCAGGATAAAAGCAGGGGGCATGCTGTTCGTTAATTACACTATCAGGGATAAGATCTCCATTCCGGCCGGGATAACCGGATATACATATGGATCGAACCAAGGCTCCGATTACCGGTATTTTGAAGTAACGCATTGCACAGATTACTACAGCTTTAACATCCAGACTCCTGAGGGATTGATCCGGGAACTGCATTTCCCGTTTCCTGGGATCATAAATATTGAAAATCTTACGGCTGCAATTGCAGTTGCACTGAATTGCGGAGTTACAGAACAGGAAATACGCAAAGCAGTTGTTCTTTTCCAGGGCGTGAGGAGGAGGTTTGATATCAGGGTCAATCTGCCGGGAATTGCATACATTGACGACTATGCACATCACCCCGAAGAGATAAGGGCATGCATAACATCTGTAAGGGAATTTTTTGCCGGAAGAAAAATCACAGGAATATTTCAGCCTCACCTTTATTCAAGAACGCGTGATCATGCTGCTGGTTTTGCAGCAATTCTGGATGAACTTGATGAGGCAATTCTTCTTCCAATATATCCGGCACGGGAAAAACCGATTCCCGGCATCAGTTCTGAAATGATTTTAGAAATGATGAAATCTAAGAAGAAGAGGATTATGAAGGCTGAAGAGGTCATTGAAAACCTTGATTCAGAGAAAATTGACGTCCTTATTACGATAGGGGCCGGCGATATAGACAGGCTTGCAGGTCCTATTGAAGAAAAGCTTAAAAACAGCAGAAGACAATGAGCAGGATAGTAAGGATATTATTGCTTATACCAGCTTTATACCTGGTAATAATGCCTGTTTACTATTCTCATTGGTACAATTCAAAACCATGTAAAAAGATCGAGATCACTATTATAGATTCATCGGACTATCATTTTGTTACAAAAAGAGACATTCATAATACTATTATAACAAGAAACGGAAATATCATCGGCAAACTTGTGAAGGATATCAAAATGGATGAGATTGAAAATACCATGAGCGCTTACAGGGAGCTGAAAACTGCTCAGGTCTTCATGTCGATCGACGGTACTCTTCATATAATTGGTGATCAGCGCAATCCTATAATGCGGGTGATTCCCAATAACGGAGGCGACTATTATGTAGATGACGAGGGAGTTGTAATCAGAAGAAGGAATCTTTATTCACCCCGGCTTCATATTGTCGGAGGGAATATAAATATAAGCCAGGCTATGCTTAGCGGGATAAGTGTTCTGGATACCAGTATTAAAAACTCAATCCTGAAGGATATTTATTACCTGGTTAAGTTTATTAACAGGGATGAATTCTGGTCGGCACAGATTGATCAGATCTTTGTTAACGGCAGTGATGAGATTGACCTTATACCACGAGTGGGGAACCATACTATTCATCTCGGAAGTACGGAGAACTTTGAAGGAAAACTAAACAACCTTGAAGTGTTTTATGATAAAGTTCTTCCCGAAGTGGGATGGAATAAATATTCAACTATAAATCTGGCTTTTAAGGACCAGATCGTTTGCAGGCGGA
Source organism: Bacteroidales bacterium (assembly GCA_038252165.1). Classification (GTDB taxonomy): domain Bacteria; phylum Bacteroidota; class Bacteroidia; order Bacteroidales; family VadinHA17; genus LD21. Next base: position 172,246 of record JBBSAP010000001.1, read on the forward strand.
GATAAAAAAAAACCGATATTTCAGACTATGAGCAAAAAGGAACAGTATGTAGCAGCGATCGACATTGGAACCACAAAGATTGTGGCTATTGTCGGCAAAAAGAACGAGAATGGCAAGATAGAAATTCTCGGAATCAGCAAAGCTCCCTCAACGGGTGTCAGAAGAGGAGTTGTACAGAATATAGAGGAAACGGTAAATGCCATTCAGGCCACAGTTGATGATGTCCAGAAATTATCAGGCATTGTGTTCTCTGAAGTCTTTGTTGGTATTGCGGGTCAGCACATAAGAAGCATTAAAACCCGCGGTTCCAAAATGCGCGATAATTTCGATGATGAAATAAAAAAGGAGGAGGTCTTCAGGCTGATAGAGGACATGTACAAGATACATGTGGAAATGGGCGAGGAGATAATCCATGTGATCCCTCAGGTATTTATTATCGATAATGAGCCCGGAATAAAGAACCCGATTGGAATATGCGGTCATCAGCTTGAAGCCAATTTCCACATAGTTATTGGTCGTGTTGCTGCGGCAAAGAACATTGAAAGGTGTATACAGCGAGCCGACCTGAATCTTAAGGATCTTGTCCTGGAGCCTCTGGCATCGGCTGATTCTGTTCTTACCGACGATGAAAAAGAGGCAGGAGTAGTGCTTGTCGATATTGGAGGCGGAACCACTGACCTGGCCATATATTATGATAATATTATCAGGCACACTGCCGTGATCCCGTTCGGTGGGAATGTCATCACTAAGGATATCAAGGAAGGATGTGCCATACTCGAACGGCATGCTGAACAGCTTAAGATTCAGTATGGTTCAGCTCTCCGCGACATAGCTCCTGAAGACAAGGTGGTTGCTATTCCGGGAATAAGCGGCCGTAATCCCAAGGAGATCTCTTTCAGAAGCCTGGCAGGTATCATTCAGTGGAGAATGGAAGAGATAATTGATATTGTAAATTTTGAGATACAGAATTCAGGCTATGCCGATAATCTTGCGGCAGGCATGGTTATAACCGGCGGCGGAGCAATGCTTAAGCACCTGTCTCAACTCATGAATTTTAAGACCGCAATGGATGTAAGGATCGGTTACCCGAACGAGCATCTGGCAGGCAATGGGCGTGATGAGATCAATCAGCCCATGTACGCTACAGCTGTAGGCCTTATCATCAGAGGGTTCGAACACCTTGAGATCTACAAGAAAACATTCCAGGCCGGAACCAAAGACGATTATGTCAGGATTAGAAAACCTGTTGTCGAAAAGGTCGAAAATCCGGTTCAGGAAGAAAGGGAGGATCAAACTGAACCATTACGCAATGACAAAGTGCCTATTACAGAAAAGATCAAACTTATGATCTCAAAAATGTTTGAAGTAGAAGAACAGAATATCAACTAGGTGCAAATATGGTATCTGTATGAAGGGTCCTGTTCATAAACAATTAAATATTAATACAATGACAGATGATATAATGAGTTTTGACCTGCCGGTCGAAAGATCATCAATAATAAAAGTCGTCGGAATTGGCGGGGGTGGCAACAACGCTGTAAATAATATGTTTGAAAAAGGCATAAAGGATGTAAACTTTGTGGTTTGCAATACTGACCATCAGGCACTCACCCGGAGCCCTGTGCCGATAAAAGTGCAGCTTGGAGCATCGATAACGGAAGGACGGGGAGCCGGAAGCAAACCAGAGGTCGGGCGGCAGGCTGCCATAGAGAATCTGGATGAAGTAATGGATGCCATTTCTGGTAATACAAAGATGGTATTCCTGACAACAGGAATGGGAGGGGGCACAGGCACCGGTGCAATCCCTGTTATTGCAAAGGCATGCAAGGATGCAGGATTGCTGACAATCGCCGTGGTGACAATCCCGTTCAAGTCAGAAGGAAAAGTCAGGATCAGTTACGCTATTGAAGGCATCACTCAGCTGAGCGAATTTGTTGATTCCCTTCTTGTAATAAATAATGAAAAGCTGAGGGAGATTCATGGAGATCAGGGTGTCTCAACTGCATTTGCAAAAGCTGATGATATACTCACCACCGCAGTAAAGGGAATTGCTGAAATTATTACCGTTACCGGATATATTAATGTAGATTTTGCCGATGTGGAGACGGTAATGAAAGATTCAGGAGTGGCTATCATGGGAATGGGCTCGGCTTCGGGAGAGGAAAGGGCTCTGAAAGCAATAGAAAATGCACTTTCATCACCCCTGCTGAATTCAAATGATATCACGGGAGCAAAAAGCATACTTGTAAACATTTCCTCGGGTAGCGGATCCAACGAGCTTACCATGGATGAACTTGGCCAGATAACTGATTATATGTATGAGAAATCGTCTGAAGATGCCCTTATAATCAGAGGATTATCGCAGGACACAAATCTTGGGGAAAATATAAGTGTAACAGTTATTGCCACCGGATTTCCCTCAAACAGTATCCTGACACCTTACAAGAAACCGAAGCCCAGGAAAGTTGAATTGCTTACTCCTGAAAATCCTGTTCCCTCGCATGTCATTCCGGATAAAGGTGAAGATTCGTTTTCAGTTCACCAGAAATCTTCAAAATCTTTAATATCTGATCTTGACGAAGAGACACAGGGCCAGCTTGACTTTGATCTTGAAAGCCTTGGTGAAGTAACAGAGCTCAGAGGAATGAAGCGGCAGGATGATATGGATGGGAAGGAAAATCCCAAAACTACCCTTCAGAAAGTAAAACATATGCAGAATTTCTTCAAAAAGGAAGGTCTGTCGAGCAAGATCATTAAAGAGAATATTGAAGCTTTTGAGGATGTTCCGGCTTATGTGAGGAGGAATATGTCAATCGGGCCAAAGGAAAAGGGAAATGACAGCAAGGTATCAAAATTCACTCTTTCAACAGGTAACGACGAAGACCCTGTGCTGAGGGAAAATAATGCGTATCTCAACGATAATGTTGATTAGGGATGTAATACTAAATGACCCGGCCACACCACGCACAGCGATTTCCCGTCAATCTGTAAGCCTCACGGGGGCATAAAACTAACCGGATTATTTATATATTTGCCTCTGATGAGGCTAAATATTGCAATATTACTTTTAATTGGCTTTTCGTCGGGTTTATTTGCCCAGAAGCAAGATACAATTAAGCCGAAGATAATTGAACAGTGGATTCTCTCACCTGATCTCACGGAAGAGGTCAAAATCCCGTTTGACACTGTTTTTTCCCTCTTTCATCAGTACAGGCTGGCAGACAAGTTTTCCCCTCTGAATGCCACCCTGGGCAGCTATGGCCTGCCATTCTACCAGTTTAATTTTTTTGACAGGATAACCGATCCGGATAAATTTCTGTATAACTATTACTTTCCCCTGATGTACCAGCCGGAAAAGTACACCTTCATGAATACGCAAATTCCATTCACTGAGCTTGTGTGGACATTGGGAGGGCCCCGTGAAATGGCTGAACAGACTTTCAGGATCAGGCATTCCCAGAACGTCAACAGGAAGCTTAACTTCGGACTTGTATATGATATAGTTTATAACCTTGGACAATACAGCTACCAGCGGGCAGATGATAAGGATTTCGCTTTTTACGGTTCATACCGCGGCGACAGGTATAAAGCCTATTTTGCAGCCGGATTGAATAATATTACCACAAATGAGAACGGTGGCATTGAAGACAAAAGCCAGCTTGAATCGCTTGACCCAAAGAATATTGCCGTCAATCTGGGCGGACTTGATAAAGCACAAAGCTACCTGAAAAACAGGAACCTGATGATTGTACAGCGCTACACGGTCGGAGGCAGACAGCCAGCTGTGAAAGATAGTATGAAAACCGGGGATCCCAAATCCTTTAAGCTGAGCGGCACATTCTCACATATCTTCATTCTTGATGGAAACAGGCGGACATATTCCGATGATAATCCCCTGTCAGGATTTTATACTTCGGTTTATGCAGATTCAACTCAAACTTTCGACTCACTTTTCGCCCGGAGTATTAAAAACACCATCAGATTTGATTTCAACACGGATGAAACCCGTAAATTCAGGCTGGGCGGAGGTGTAGGGATCAGAAATGAATTGTTTAAATACAACCAGATAGTGCCGACCTTTGATACTCTTCTTGCTGATACCGCCCAATGGCGGAAACACAACAACGTACTGATTGGTAAACTTTATAACAGTATCGGAGATAAATTCTACTGGATGGCGACAGGTGAACTGTTCCTGACCGGTTACAGGTTCGGCGATTTCAATCTTAACGGGGTTATTTCCAAATCGTTCGGATGGAAGAAAGGAGTTGCTTCGTGGAAGATCAACGGTTCTGTAACAAACCGGCAGCCCTCATTCTGGTATGAGCGGTGGGGAAGTAACCATTTTGACTGGCAGAATAATATGAGCAAGGAATTCAGGGTTGACCTGGGGACAAGCTTCTCCTATCCTGCCCGTAGTATGGAATTAAGATTCAATTATGCCATAATTGACAATTATACGGATTTCGATACACTTGCTCTGCCTTCCCAGCATACCGGAGGCCTTTCTGTTGCATCGCTCTCTGCGAGAAAAGACCTGAGGGCCTGGAAATTTCATCTGAACACTGATCTGCTTGTTCAAAAGAGCAGCAATACAGAGGTTCTTGACCTTCCACTTGCCACTGTCAGGGCAACCGGTTATTTCGAGCATCTCTTAAATTTTAAGAAGACTGACGGCCAGCTTAATACACAGATAGGAGCTGAAGTCATGTATCATACCCTTTACTACCCGTATTCCTATATGCCATCAACAGGAAGGTTCTACAGACAGGATAAGGTGCAAATCGGCAATTATCCGTTTATAAATGTCTTCATTAATCTCAAGCTGAGGCGGACAAGGATTTTCCTTATGTTCGACCATATCAACTCAGGATTCATGGGCTATGATTACTACCTGGTTCCAACATATCCCATGAATATCAGGATGTTACGGTATGGTCTCGCATGGACTTTTTATGATTGAAAAAAATGTTGTATCTTTGTCCTGCTATAAATAAGCTAAGAGTTAACAAAAACAATTTTTTTTGATAAAAAAGTTACTTATTCTTCTGACGATAACCTCCCTGTTTTTTTCATGTTCCGAAAATCCAACCAACAAGGACAAAAAAGATTCAGCTGCAATTGATCTGGATTCGATCATGGCAAGAGGAAAGCTTGTTGCTGTAACTGATTTCAATTCAACGAACTATTTCCTTTACAAGGGTGAGCCTATGGGATTTCATTATGAGCTCCTGAAGGCTTTTGCAGATCATCTCGGTGTTGATATTGAGATTGTTTCAGAAAACAGTATTGAGAATGCTTTCAGAATGCTTAAAACAGGCCAGGTTGACCTTCTAGCTATGGGACTTTCAGTGATTCCGTCCAGAAAAGATGAGATCCGATTCACAGAACCCATCGACAGCACAAGGCAGGTTCTTGTTCAGCGAAAACCCCACAAATGGCAGAAAATGTCATTTTCCGAAATCGAAAGCAAAATGTTACGCAGCCATTCGGACCTTGCGAAAAAAAGCATTTATGTACAAAAGGGCTCCTCGCATGCCGGGCTTCTCAGGCAGCTCTCAAAGGAGATAGGCCAGCCCATAACTGTTATCGAGGTGCCATTTGAAGCTGAAGCGCTTATAGAGCTTGTCGACAAGGGAGAGATCAACTATGCCGTTTGTGATGAAAATCTTGCATCGGTAAATGCGACATATTTTCCGGAAATAGATGTCGCAACACAATTAAGCAATCCCCAGAATCTCGCATGGGGAATAAGGAAAACCAATTCAGATCAGCTTAAGAAGGAACTTGATCAATGGATCGTAAATTTCAAAACGACTCAGACGTTTGCCATTCTTTATTCCAAATACTTTAAGAACTCCCGTTCAAATGCGATAGTGAAAAGCAGTTATTACGCCCTAACCACCGAAAAAGTATCAAAATGGGATGATCTGATCAAGAAATACAGTGAAACAGTACACTGGGACTGGCGTCTTATGGCCTCTCTGATCTGCCAGGAATCAAGGTTCATGCCCGATGTTATATCAAGAGTAGGAGCTTATGGTCTTATGCAGGTAATGCCTGAGACAGGTAAAAATTTTGGTATCGATATAACTTCATCTCCCGAAAACAATATTAAAGCAGGGGTCAAATTCATTAAATGGCTGAATAACATTTTCGATACCATGATACCTGATGAGAATGAAAGGACCAAATTTATACTGGCATCCTATAATGCGGGACCCGGCCACGTTCTGGATGCCATGAAGCTCGCTGAAAAAAACGGAATGGATCCCCATAAATGGGATGGAAATGTAGCTGTATGGATTTTGAAAAAATCAGAACCTCAGTATTATAACGATATTGTTGTTAAGTACGGCTATTTCAAGGGTAAGGAATCGGTTGCATTTGTAAGTGAGATACTCGAAAGGTTTGAGCATTATAAGAATATCATTCCGGAAAATAATGAGCCAATTTCGTATTTACCTCATAAAACTTCTTCCAGATAAAGAACCCCCTTTGAATTCCCCCACTCGTGGGAAACGAAATCAGGGATCTACTTAATAAACTATATCAATGGATTTTCTTCAACTGGCCAAAGAGCGCTATTCCTCCAGAAAGTTTAAGCAGCTGATCGTTGAGGACGAAAAGCTTAATTATGTTCTGGAGGCAGGACGTATTGCCCCTTCGGCGGTCAACTGTCAACCACTATTTTTTATAGTCGTCAGAGATGAAAATATTGAAAATGTACGTACCTGCTATACACGCGAATGGTTTAGAACTGCCCCGATGTGCATAGTTATCTGTTCTGATCATTCAAAATCGTGGAAAAGAGGTGACGGAAAGGATTCTTCCGATATCGATGCAGCTATAGCCGCTGACCATATCACACTGGCTGCCACAAGCATCGGACTTGCAACCTGCTGGGTATGTAATTTTAACAAGCCTAAATTATCCGAAGTTCTGAATTTGCCTGACCATGTAGAACCGGTTGTGATTCTTCCGTTAGGTTATCCGGATGACACCACAGATGTCAACAGGCATTCAACAAAGCGAAAACCGTTGGGTGATTTAGTTGTGTTTGAGAGTTTTTAATCTCACTCATACCTCAATGCTTCCACAGGATTCCTGTTTGAAGCTCTCCAGCATTGAAGACTTACCGTTATTACTGCAATCAGTATGGCAGAAAAGCCAGCCAGGACAAAAATCCACCAGCTCAGGGCAGTTTTGTAGGCAAAATTCTGGAGCCATTTATGTAAAACGGTTATTGCAACAGGTGTTGCTATAAGAAAAGCAACCACAACCCATTTAATAAAATCCCTATTAAGAAGAAGAAGTATTTCTGAAGTTTCAGCTCCTGTCACTTTGCGTATGCCGATTTCCTTAGTGCGGCGGTCGGTTGAAAAGAAAGCCATACCCAGGATTCCCATTACGGAAATAACTATGGCGAGGATTGCAAATGCAGTTGTAATATTCCTAAGTCTGGTCTCAGCCTGATATTTCTGGTCGAGCATATCATCAAAAAAAGCATATGAAAACTCGCGGTTATCCCTGTATTTCATGAATGTTTCACGAATGTATCTGATTGTTTCTGTTCTTTTATCAGGCGCAATCCGTATATTCAATGTCATTATATTCTCCGGATTATTTGTAATTACAAGAGGGCCGATCGGGTAATGCAACGGCCTGAAGTGGAAATCTTTCACTACCCCGACTATCACATCATTGCCTAAACGTTGACCGATGGGATCATTGAATCCGAGCTTTTTTTCAGCGGTTTCATTAATGACTATCGGAATTGAAATTGTATATTCCTTACCTTCCTTCCTTTTTTTCTCCGCATCCTCCCCCTCTTTCCAGTAGCCGCTGTAATCCATCTGCAGGAACTGACCTTTTATTATCTCAAGCTTATAGGTTTTGGCAAAATCTTCATCAACAAATAATAGAGATGTCTGCAAAGTATCTGTTCTTCCCATGTGATTTAATGTAATTCCATGATGGAAACCGTAATCGACGGGTGCATAAGTGCTTGCCGAAGCGCTTATGACTGAGGGATTTCTTAGCAACTCTTCCTTGAATTCCTTATTATCATACCATAAACCGGTAGGTACAACAACCACATTTTTATCATCGATGCCAAGATCTTTATTATGGATGTAATTTAACTGCTTGACAAACAGCGATGTGGCGATAATGAAAAAGATCGCTATACTGAACTGTGCAGTTACAAGCAGCCTGATAAAATTGCTTTTAGAACCAGTTGCGCTTCCTCGCCGGAATATTCCGACAGGATTCAAAGATGACAGATAAAAAGAAGGATAGATTCCTGCAATTACCCCAACTACCGATGTAAGTAAAAATAGACTTAAGCCAAACCTGACATAGATCTTTAATACCAGCTCTTTTCCTGAGAGCTCATTGAACCATGGAAGAACCAGCCAGATGATTATCAATGCGAGGATTGCGGACAGAAAAGTCTGGATTGCAGATTCTGCAATAAACTGGCCGAATATTGCCAGCTTTCCGGCTCCGTTTACTTTTTTTATACCTATCTCGGTTGCCCGCTCTGATGCTCTGGCAACCGATAACACAGAAAAATTGAGGGAGGCCATAAGAACTATAAGAAAAGCCAGTCCTGAAAAAATCCAGACATATTTATAGGATCCGGGATTCCTGTCGTAGAAAAAGTTCTCGTAATCGGAATGGAGATGAATATCAGCAAGAGGCTGGAACATCAGCTTGTCTGTATTTTTAGAATATTTATTTACCTGATTTGATATTGAGCTTAGAAACTCGCTGTCAATATCAGCTCCCTTCTTGAGCTTTATATATACCCTGTTGCTTTTATCAGTCCAGCTGTTTATGAATCCTGCATAATGGCTGTTTTTCTCAGGAATTATGAAACCGAAATCGAGGTGGCTTTGGTCAGGGATGCGGACCACGCCTCCCACAGTATAAACCTCTCTTGAATATTTGTCCATTAATACAGTCTGGCCTATTGCCGGCTGATCACCAAATAGTTTTTTTGCCACTTTTTCTGACAGAATAATGTCGTCAGGATTCTTAAATGCTTCTTCAGCAGTTCCTTCAACAAAGCTGAAACCTGCGAAGATCCGGAAAAAATCTTCATCTGCCCATGACATCCTGGCTTCAATTTTTTCACCTCCTGCCTCTTTCTGCAAAGGCGAGTTTTCTGAACTGGAACTGATATAAGTTGCATATTCGATCTGCGGATAATCCATCTTCAGAGTTTTTGCAACCGGACGGTAGCATCCCGGCGACTTGACTATTTCATTGCCACGGTTTGAAAGCGTGAGCACTCTGTAAATCCTGTTATGATCAGGATGCATCTTATCATAGCTTAGTTCATTGAAAACCCACAGGTATATAAGCAGACTGGCCACTATGCCAATTGTAAAACCGGTGAATGTTATGATTGAATAAACCGGTTTTGCCTGAAGATTCCGAATGGCGGTCCTTATATTGTGGTTCATTCTTCTGTTATTTTATTAACATTAAAATATCCTCATTATCCGAAACCAAATCAGCAAGCTTTTTAAGTTCCAACTTTTTGACTTCCGGCGCTGATGTTCTGTTAAAGAATCCTGATCTTAAGCGCTCTTTGAGATCCTTCCCCTTTAAAGAGATCAGGATTTCACCATTTTTCCCGATCATTTCGGTTGATGGCCAGACAGGAACACCTCCATCGAGGTTATTCTCCATTATATCAGGTGAGTAATTAAACGGATCGCCCTTGATTACAGTAAGCTGATGGTCTTTTTTTGAAAACAGGGCATAATAGATTTTAACGGCTTTATTTTTGCGCGAATTCGGGCAATCATAACCATCTTTTGTAAATGTCAGAAAAATATATTTATATGTTTCAGTCATTTCCCGGGGAATAATCTTCCCGGTCAGATCATAGCCGGGATCAACTCCATGCTGTCTGGTAACCTTATATTTGCCCAGGTTAAGGACAAAAACCGGCTTCAGCCTGTTCGGGGGAATTACCTGGAAAATAGTGTCATTAAAAGCATTACGGAAATAAGTCTTACCATTGTGTTCATAATGGGTGCCACCGTCGGTGCCTCTCTGAAGTGATTTTGAATAGTTTACAAGTTTCTCGTGCTGGGTAAATGCCGAAATAGTATCACCACTGTTGTTAAAAATTCCCAGCATATTGCCGTTGTCAAGAATTTTGGAATAATGTTCATTATCAATCCACTCCATATAATAACTCCTTGAAAGAAAGCCCGGGTTCAGGGACCGGGTACTCCACATTCCACCCGAAATCCGTTGTTTCGGAGCAGACTCACTGTTTCCCTGATTCAGATCGACAACTGGTACTCCCTGGCCGATTATCTTTGAAGGATCCTCAGGATCATATCTGATCGTTTGTCCGATCTGGTTAGCTGAACAATCATATTTCATTAAGTACTCCTGTCCGGCTATGTTGTTGAAATAGTTATAATAAAGCGTGTTACCTGAGCTTTTTACACTTGTATTGTATGCCCCTGTAAAAGTAAATTCAGAATAACCGATGATTTTATCCGGTTCAATTTCTATACCGGTAAACTGGTTCTTAACAACGGTATTGACAAATCTGCCTTCACGGTCATAATGAATTATACCAAAAAGGTTTGATGCAATGATATAATCATCAGTGAGGTGAAAAGTAAACTTAATCTCCTTTCTAAAAGCTGAGTCAGCAGGAGGCTGTATTCTTATATATGTTATTTCAGATGCGATATCTGACAATTTTACCTCCCTTACATTCTGAAGACTACCGGCTATGTCAATCACAACAGGCGGACTTGTCAGGTCAACTGAACGGTCTTCCTTGTAGCGAATGCCGCCGTTTGAATTTCCGGATCCCCCTGCAAGATGTTTTTTGTTTTCTTCCCCGTTATTGGCCTCGTTTTCCTCTTCCTGAAGGAGTATCTCATTAGTAAGTTCTTTTTCGCTGGTTTTAAGACGGTTGCGGTGGCAGGAAGGAGCCAGGAGATAAACAAGAATCATAAATATAGCCAGTAAGTGCTTCATTTTACAATAATTACTATCATATCCCTGTCATTTAATCCATTTGCAAGTGAAACCTGCTTCCTTCTTTGATCAGAAGTTGCAGATCCCTTTTTAAATGCTTCAGAATTAATAAAATCCTTAATATTTTTCCCCGACACGAGCTTCATCATTTCACCTTGCGGAGTTATGAATTCAGGCCAGAAAGGCATTCCTCCATCAAGGTCATTTACAATACCTTCGGGAGTAAGAGTAAATCCGGGTTGGTGAATTAATTTCCCCAGTTTCTTGTCGTACAGCGCATTATAAAATTTAGTTGAATTCTTTCTGACATTGTTTGGAGATGCCTGATTTTGGGTGTATCTGATCATAAGATAATCATCAGTTTCATGAAGCGACTTTAATATCAATTTTTGCGACAGATCCAGATCGGGATCCAATCCTTCCCTGGAGCTGACCTTCTTTTCACCAAAGTCAAGGATAAAAGCAGGCAACAACCTGTCAGGAGCAATCATTCTGAAAACTGTGTCATTGTACTCGGGTTTGATAGTCAGTAACCCGTCGTATTGATAGCTTACCAGACTAACTGGCTGACGGTATGTACTTTTTGTGAAGTTTAAAATACGATCATTATCAGTAAAATTGCATATTGTATCTCCCTGATTGTCATATGTGACCAGTAATGTTCCGGATTTTCCCGAATTCCATTTATTGTTGATCCCTGTCCAGGAATCAGGGCTTGTAATAAAAACACTCTCAAAACGGCCAGATGAGTCGTTATTGGCAGTAAACAGAGTATCCCCGGGGATCTTTCCTTGTCCAGGCAGTTCTTCCGGAGAAGCTGTCGCGATACTCTCTTCTCCACCGGGATTATATTTCATCATCATGGTTGTCTTTTCGGGTCCATTGGTAAATGTGTAGACTATTTCACCATGGAATAAGGAAACAGGGGTGAAGACCGGATCTATTCCAATAAATTCATTAAACCTCCAGAAAGGATTTCCATTGTATAATGAAATCCCCGGTCCGTTTTTCCATATTGTTTCCATGTATTTGCCATTCATATCAAAAATGGTCACACCGTACAACCCCTGAAATATTATCCTTTCATCGTCAGACTGTACTGATGAAATCAGGCCGTTACGGTTGAAAAATGGATCAGTCAGCAGAATTGAATCCGGAGGAACTTCAAGTCTGACATACCTCACAGATGATGCAATATCCGATAATCTGAGATCTCTGGTATTGTTGAGGTTCCCTGGTATATCGATCCGAATGGGTGGATTCTGCCTGTCGGCTGATCTGATCTCTTTCTTCCTGACACTTTCAGAGAATCCTTTCCGGTCTCTCCGGGAGCCCATATCCAGGGTGGCTTTCTCCTCTTCCGTTTCCTTTTTTTTCTGTTGACGGATCTCATTTGCCAATGCTTTCTCATTGGTTTTAAGCCTGTTGTGATGGCAGGAAGAGCAGTCAGCAAGTATTAAAACTAATAACAAGATAAAGGAGTTCTTTTTCATTTTTCTATTCATATCTCAATGCTTCGACCGGATTCCTTGTTGCCGCTCTCCAGCTCTGCCAGCTGACTGTCAGCAGTGCTATTCCCAGCGCTAATACTCCGGCAAGGGCGAATATCCACCAGCTCAAATTGGTTTTGTATGCAAAATCTTCGAGCCATTTATGCATGGCAAACCACGAGACGGGTACCGCAATTATGAAAGCAATTGCCACCCATTTCACGAAGTCCTTATTAAGCATTGTCATCACCTCCGTAACTTTGGCACCGTTCACTTTTCTAATTCCAATTTCTTTTACTCGGCGCTTACATGCGGATAGCGACATTGCTAAAATCCCTATGCAACAGATAACAATGGCACACACGGAAAACAAGGAAAAAATCCGGCGGAACATGATTTCCGATTGATACATTTTTTCAACTGCCTGTTCAAAAAATACCAGTTCAACCGGGAAAGAAGGAGAAAGCTCTGCTGCTGCTTCTTTTAGTTTGTGAATCGTACTATTCAACGATTTGAAATCAGCAGTCTGAAGGTTAACCAGACAATATGAAGAATAGGAATCATTTCTTATGACCAGAGGTGTAATTGGCTGCGTGATAGATTTGAAATGGAAATCTTTTATCACTCCAATAATTTCATAATAGCGGTCTGTTCCCATGGATATTTTTCCCCCAAGAGGATTTGATACTCTATGTTCGCGGAGGAAGGCTTCATTTACAACGATTTTCCCCTTATCTGAGGAAAGATCTTTGGAATAAAAACGTCCCATGGATAATTGGAGCCCCATCAATTCAAAAAAACCGGCATCAGCGCTGAATGTATCAAAATCCACCTGTTTCTTCTCCCCATCTATGTCGATTTGTGCACCCCATTGTGAAATAATTTTACCAGGATAATATTGCGTGAACGAAATTCTTGTTACATAGGGTTCTTCAAGCAGGATTTTGTTAAATACATCTTTATTTGCGCTTAGTTGCGGTGTAAGCTTTATCCCGATAATATTATCCTGGTTAAAACCTAGATCACTAATTCCGAATTTAACCTGTTTTTGTATTAATATCGTAAAAGCAATCAATACTATGGCAATTGCAAACTGAGCGGTGACCAGTAAGCTCCTGAAAAAACTATTCCCGGAGTGAGGTACCACGGTTTTTTTCATATTATAAATTGCTCCCGAGGAAGAAATACGCAAAGCAGGAAGAATACTGAAAGATACACTTAAGAGAAAAGTCCCGATAACCGATATGAAAATGAACGCTGGAGTTAGTATTATACCAGTGTTAAAATGTAATCCGGTATAATTCCAGATAGCTGGATAGACAGCTAAGACCAGAAATATGCCGATTATAAGTGCTGTTATAAACAGAAGAAATGATTCGAAAAGTAGATTCAGGAAAATTGTATAACGATTTGCCCCTAAAACCTTCATCACTCCGATCTGCCTGATTTTCTCAATCCACTGTGTCAACGATATATTTATGAAATTAACCAGGGCAATTAAAAGAACCAGCGATGCCACTAAAAGCAGAATTATGACTTTTGTTTTGTCACCGAACCGCAGATAATTGCTGCCAAAAAGGGTGAATTCAGAAAAGTATATCTTTTTCAAAGGTGTCAGACCAGCTTCTTCATAATATTTCTGGTATTCTTCCGGAAAAAGTTTAAAAATGCTTTCTGCTGTTTCGTTCGGAACAATTCCCTTTCTTAACAATAGAAAGGTCTGGAAATTACTCTCACCCCAGTCTGCAAATTCCTCACCTCCGGGTTGAACTATTTTCCGGGTAGCCATTGAAGTAAGAGCGCTGAATGAAAGGCATGAGCTGGTTTCCTGCTCCTCAATAACCGCTGACACTGTGAGATCATTGTTATTATTCATTTTCAATGTTTTACCAACAGCCTGTCCCTTCCCGAACAATTTAGCTGCCAGCGGCCTGGTAATAACTACCCTCATTGGTTCTTTCAGGGCGGTCTCAGGATCCCCTTCAACAGATTTATAAGTAAAAAGTCTGAAAAAATTTTCATCAGCAAATATCAGATCAGATGTAAAAGGTTCTTTGTCTTCAACCTGGAAAACCGGAGCTTCCCAGGATACGCCTATCCTGACTGACGATTCCACACCGGGGATGTGCATGTCTATCTGCTCTTTCAGTATTCCGGGGGTGTAGATATGATCACTTTTATCTCCATAAAGATAAATCCTGTCTCCTTTTACCTGAAAGTGATCGACAGAAAGCTCACTGTAACAATAAACGGATAGAATTATAACCATTGCCAGACTTACTGCCAGTCCCGATAAATTAATAAGATTTGTGACAGGATTGCGGAGGAAATTCCGGACAGTCCATTTGAAGATATTTTTCATATCTGATATCCCCGGAAGGATTTTTTTTAATTAATTGCTTCAATTACATGCATGTTCTCCGTTATTATCTGTCCATCAAACAGATTTATAACCCTGTGGGCAAATGCAGCATTTTCAAGTGAGTGAGTCACCATTACTATAGTGGTTCCGGCCTTGTTAAGATCAGTAAGCAGGTTCATAACTTCGAGGCCGTTTTTTGAGTCAAGATTCCCTGTCGGTTCATCAGCCAGTATAAGCTTTGGATTAGTCACCACTGCCCTGCTGATAGCAACCCGCTGCTGCTGTCCGCCTGATAACTGCTGGGGAAAATGATTTTTGCGATGACCCATCTTCATCGATTCCATAATCTGCTGGACCTTCTCCCTGCGCTCACGTGGTTTAAGCTTAAGGTAAATCAACGGAAGTTCAATGTTCTCAAATACGGTAAGTTCATCAATAAGGTTGAAGCTTTGAAAGACAAATCCGATGTTGCCTTTTCTGAGCAGGGTCCGGTTACGTTCCGACAGTTTACCGGCCTCTTTCCCGTCAAAATAATATTCACCATCAGTTGGATTATCCAATAATCCGATGATATTCAGAAGTGTCGATTTTCCGCAGCCCGATGGACCCATTATTGCGACAAACTCGCCTGGTTTGATTTCAAGGGTTACCTTGTTGAGTGCAGTTGTTTCTATCTCTTCGGTACGGAAGATTTTAGTCAGGTTGATTGTTTTGATCATAATTGAACATATTTAATTGTTTTGTTTTACTACTTCTTGCCACATTTTTAATACCCCCACTTTAAATTTTCCCCCATGGGGGAGAATTTAAAGTGGGGGTAGGCTCATTTGAAAACTATTCTGTCTGCATTTCCGAACAGCTCATACCCTGATATAATTACCTTTTCGCCGGCTATCAGTCCGTCCGTAATTTCATAATACTGCGGATTTTGTTTCCCGATTTTTATCTGACGTTTAACGGCTTCAGTTTCATTATCATTAAGTACAAAGATCCATTGTCCCCCTGTGCTCTGGAAGAAACCTCCTCTGGAGATCATAACGGCTCTTCCCGATTCGCCCAATTCAAGCCTTAGCTGGTATGTCTGTCCGGCTCTCATATTATCCGGGCGGCTGCCGTCAAAAACCATATCCACCTCAAACTGTGCTTCACGTACTTCAGGGAATACTTTCCTGATCATCAATTTATACTGATTCCCGCCCCTGTCAAAACTGGCGTATAATCCTCTTTCAACTCTGTCGATATAATGTTCGTCAATTTTGGTCTTAACCTTGAAATCAGACAGAACATTAATCTGCCCGATACGCTGGCCGCTGTTTATCGACTGACCGATCTCCACATCAAGCATGCCGAGCTGACCATCTACAGGAGCCTTTACTTCAAGATCATCCAGCCGGCCTCTGACAAGGCGGTACATTTCTCTCATCTTTAACAGATCGCTTTCAAGAGAAACCATTGATGTAATTCTCAGCAAGGAATCGTTCTTTGCTTTTACCCTGTTCAGATCCTCGAGCTTGATCTCATATTCGTAATCCTCTTTTGACTGGATATAGTCCTCCTGTGATATATACCTCTGTTTGTAAAGTGTCTCGTTCTGAGAATATGTCCGTGCTTTTCGTGTCAGCTTATACTGGTTCTCGAGGATGTTTTTTCTCGATTCTATCTGCTCGGCTTCAAAAGTGACCCGGGTGTTGCGCAGATAATTTTCCTTTTCAGCAAGTGAAGCTTCACTTGTGAGGATGGTCTGATAAAGCTGGCGGTTTTCGAGCTTCAGTATAATGTCACCTTTTTTTACCAGCGATCCCTCTTCGATCAGACGTTCTGTTACCCTTCCTCCCTCAGCAGCATCAAGATATATTGTGGCAATAGGTTCAAGCTGGCCGGTCACCGATATATAGTCGCTGAACATCCCGGTCTCTACAGTATTTATTGTTATTCTGTCTTTCTCAACTCTGAAGGCAGAACTATGGTCTCCGGTAATCAGCTTCCAGATCAGGAATAAAATGATCAATCCGCCGGCTCCCCAGAGTATATGTTTTTTCTGAAGACCTTTTTTCCGTTCAATAACTTTGTCCATTCCCATAAAAGCATTCATTTTTTTTCTTAAGTACGAGAATTATGCCAATATTGTATGTTGTTGATATACAGAATTGTATCAAATGATACAATTTCAACCAAGTAAATTTTATTTACGGATCTGTAAAAATATTTGACAGATTGTTGACTATTTGTTATTTTGGATTTAATTTTATGGACTAAAGTCCATTGAAATATGATATCCTTAAACCCCAGCCTTCAGGCTGGGGTTAATGGAGTAGTAATTATCAGGGCTTTAGCCCTTAATATGTTAATATGCAATCATCCAAAGGAAATATACTGGTTGTCGACGATAACAAGAGCATATTAAGCGCTCTTGAGATGCTGCTTTCACCGGAATTCAGAGAGGTGGTTCTCCTTTCAAATCCCGGACAGATCCCTTCTGAGTTAAGGAAAAAGGATTACAACCTTGTTATCCTTGACATGAATTTCAGTGCCGGTATCAATACCGGTAACGAAGGGATCTACTGGCTCGAGAGGATCAGGGAAACAAACCCCGAGATATCAGTGGTGATGATCACTGCTTACGGGGATATCGGAACAGCAGTAAAGGCTCTTAAAGCAGGTGCATCCGATTTTGTTCTTAAACCCTGGGAAAACGATAAACTGATCGCAACCCTTAAGCTGGCGATTCAGCTTAGTTTTTCGAAAAAGGAAGTCAGTCATCTGAGAGAGAGAGAGACTGAGCTAAAGAAGGCATTGAACCGGGAACAGAAGAATATTGTTGGTTCTTCTCCCGGATTAATGAATGTAATGAAAATGGTCAGGAAAGTTGCCGGGACTGAAGCAAATGTACTGATAACAGGAGAGAACGGGACAGGAAAGGAGCTGATAGCCCAGGAAATTCACAGATTGTCTGACCGGTCTGAAGAGGTTATGGTTAGTGTGGACATGGGCTCATTAAGTGAAACTCTTTTTGAAAGTGAGCTCTTTGGTCATGTAAGGGGTGCTTTTACTGATGCACTCGAAAGCAGACCAGGTAAATTTGAAACAGCTGAAAAAGGCACCCTCTTCCTTGATGAAATTAGCAATTTATCGTATCATCTGCAGGGAAAAATCCTTGCAGCTATTGAAAACCGCCATATCACAAGGATAGGATCAAATAAGCCGGTTCCGGTCAACATACGCCTTATATGTGCAACCAACAGGAACCTGGAACTTATGGTTCAGGAAGGACTCTTCAGGGAAGATCTTCTTTACCGCATCAATACTATCCAGATTGAGGTTCCTCCACTGAGAGAGCGTGGGAATGACATTATCTTGCTTACTGATTTCTTTCTCAGCAAATTTGTCTCAAGGTATAACAAACCCGGACTGAAGATAAACCAGCAGGCTCATGAAAAGCTTCTAAAATACCGATGGCCCGGAAATATCAGGGAGCTGCAGCATACAATTGAAAAGGCTGTTATCTTATCTGAATCGGGAATTTTAAAACCGGAAGACTTTTATCTTAGAAGTTCTGACAGGCCAAAGACAGACGGAACTGCTGCAACTCTGGAAGAGGCTGAATACAGATTAATACAGGAAGCCCTTGAAAGGAATGGTGGCAACTACAGTGCTGCAGCTGATCAGCTTGGAATAACAAGACAGACCCTGTATAACAAGCTTAAAAAATCGACTAAATGATAAGAAGAAACCTATACCTTAACATAGTTTTCAGGATTGTGCTCATTACCGGGCTCTCTGTCATTGCAGGTTTCTTCCTTGCCCGGGGCAAAACTTATCTTGCCGTTATCATGTGTCTGTCTCTTGTTGTTTTGCTTGTTTTCAATCTGATATATTATCTTAATTCGGTGAACAGAACAATTCGTTTCTTCTTTGATGCAATCAGGAACGATGATTCAACCCTGTCCTTTCCAGCCGATGCAAGCAACAAAGGAATGCATCAGCTGTACCAGAGCATGACAAGGGTTAACGAGCAGATCAGGCAGCTGAAGATCGAGAACCGGCAGCAGGAGCAGTATTTCAGAACTCTGATTGAACACCTTGCCACAGGGATAATCACGTACAACAGAAAAGGATTTATATTGCATGCCAACACAGCTGTAAAAAAGCTCCTATCGGTAAATGTCCTGACTCACCTCCACCAGATTGAGCGGATCGATAAGAAGCTATTTCAGACAATTTCCGGTATAAAACCATTCGAAAACAGCTTGGTCGCGTTTTCAGCAGAACGAGGTGATACCCGCCTTTCGCTTAAAGCCACCTCCCTTAAAACTGACGAAGAGGAGCTTACCATCCTGTCAATTCAGGATATTAAGAGTGAGCTTGATGAAAAGGAGATTGATTCGTGGCTAAAGCTGATAAGGGTCCTGATGCATGAAATAATGAATTCAATAACACCTATAACATCATTGTCCGAAAGTCTTTCAAAGGTTTTAAGCAAAGACGGGAATCCTGTTTTACCTGATGAGGTGGATGAGAAAACAATTTCTAAAACACTGCAGGGTTTAAAAGTTATCAGAGAACAGGGTAAGGGCCTGATGACGTTTGTTGAATCGTACCGAAAGCTGACGCGAGTGCCGGAGCCTGACAAAAAATTGTTCAGGGTATCAGATTTTATGAAGCGGATACAGATTCTTTTCAAATCGCTTGAACAAAAGGAGGGGATCAAACTGACTGTTATGCTAAAAGATCCTGATCTTGAAATATTTGCTGACGAGAACATGGTTTCCCAGGTTCTGATAAATCTTCTTAAGAATTCCCTTGAGGCAAACGAGACAAATCCTTATGCAGAGATAAAAATAAGGTTCGGAACCGGCCCTGACAATCATCCTGAGATATGTGTAATTGATAACGGCCCGGGAATTCCTGAAGAAAATCTTGATGAGATATTTGTCCCGTTTTTCACAACACGTACCAATGGGTCTGGCATCGGTTTGAGCATTTCAAAACAGATAATGAGGGTTCATGGCGGGACACTGAAAGTCAGATCAGTACCTGGAAAAGAGACTCTGTTCTGTCTCTCCTTTTAATCGTATTTAATTGCCTTTACCGGAGTGATCCTGGTGATAAGCTGTGAGGGGACAAGCAGCATCAGGATAATGACTGACATTGTTCCTATATTGAGAAGCAGTATGTGGGGAAATTCAAGGTTTACAGGTACGGTCTTAATGTAGTATGATGTCGGATCGAGCGAGATCAATCCTGTTTTAAGCTGAATAAGAGCTAGCCCTATACCGATAATATTTCCCCAGAACAATCCTTTGGCAATGAGATATGCAGCCTGGTAGAGGAATATCTTTCTTATAGTTTTATTTTCCGATCCGAGGGCTTTAAAGATTCCGATCATATTGGTTTTTTCAAGTATCAGGATCAGGAGTCCTGAAATCATATTGAACCCGGCAACAAGAAGCATCAATGTGATAATTATAAAGACATTCATGTCCTGGAAATTAAGCCAGTCGAAAATCTGCGGGTATCTTGTCCTGATGTTTGTAACCTTGTATTTTGTTTCATTTTCGAGAATCCTGTATCCAACTTTATCCCTCACAGCCATTGTCATCTCATCGAGCTTATCGAAATCATCGATGAAGATCTCAAATCCGCTTACCTGGTCGTCAGTCCAGCCGTTAAGCCGTTTTATATGGCCAAGGTCACAAAAAACATACATCTTGTCGAACTCCTCAAGGCTTGTTTCATAGATACCGCTTATTATGAATTTACGGCTTCTCGGCGGATCCTGTACAAAATACATCGCGAATGAATCGCCTGTTTTCAGCCTGAGCATATCCGATATCTTTTTTGATATTATCACTTCATTGGTACGTCCGGTATCGCTTACCGTAAAAACTGAACCATCCACAATATTGCTTTCGAAGAATTTCCAGTCGAAATCGCTCCCAACTCCCTTCAGCACCACACCCTGAATTGCTTCTGCTGTTTTAATTATCCCGGCTTTTGTCGCAAATACCTGGATATGACTGATCCCCTTCATCTCTCTTATTTTGGGGATAAACGATTGTGTGTCGCTGATCGGAACTGTTTCAAGTGACAGGTTTGAGTCAAAATTCAGGATCTGGATATTTGATCCGAATCCAACGATCTTTTCTCTTATCTGCTGCTTGAATCCTGTTAGTATTGCCACGGCCAGTATCATTACTGCCAGGCCAAGTGCAATGCCGGTTATTGCAATTACATTTATCGGACGCGAGAAAGAAGTTTCTTCGCGGCGGCCTTTTATGAGACGATGTGCTATGAAATAAGGTAAATTCATTTAATAGGCAATCTGTCAAAATTAGTAAAAACTCTGTGTAAAAAAAAGCCAAAGCTGGCGCCGATTTGGAATCGGGGCCAAAAAGAATTTAATAAATACACTATAAGGTACGGATTACAAATTCGTGCCAGCGGAGTTCTTAAATTTATTACAAGTTACACAGAGAATACAGAGAAGACACAGAGATGGAATTTAAAATAAATTATTACTAGTGTCCGGTTAAAATGAAGGAGATTACCTTCGGTGAGCTCGTCCCGCTAGCGGGACTCGGTTCTTCGCTCTGCTCAGAATGACAAGTGTTTAGTGAGCCAGTAGGGAGCAGGGGGGTGGCTGGAGGCATTTCCTCCAGCC
>JBBSAP010000002.1:0-149383 GCA_038252165.1 Bacteroidales bacterium
AACAGGTATGAAGCGACTTTTAAAAAAGGGGAGATTTTGATCAAGCAGGACTCTCCTTCTTCGAATGCACTGTTCCTTGCATCAGGCATGGCAAAAAGCTATTATGAAGGAATAAACGGAAACAATTTCATAATGAATGTATTGTTGCCCGGAAGGCTTATCATGGGTCCGGGTGCTTATGTCAATTCAAGATATGCATATTCCGTATCTGCATTGACACCGGTGCAGGCATGCTTTATAAACTTTGACATTTTCAGACAACTTGTAAAGGTCAATGGAGAGTTCGCTGAAAGCCTCCTTCAGGATATAAGCTCAAAAGCTCTGCGATCGCATATCCGCATGGTCAATCTGGCGCAGAAAAAAATGCCTGGCAGGCTTGCTGAGGTTCTGCTCTATTTCTCAGATGAAATTTTCAAAGCCGATGAATTTGACATGATCCTGTCGCGTCAGGAACTCGGTGAAATGACCAACATGGTGAAAGAAAGCGTTGTAAGGATCCTCAAGGAAATGGAGGTTACGGGGGTTTTAAGCACAAAATCGTCTTTAATAAGAATTCTTGATAAAGAAAAATTACGTCAGATCTCTGAAAAAGGTTAATAGGTTTTTCCGGGTTGCAGGGAGCGTGTTGCATGTTATCCTGAAGCCTCTAACTTGAAACATGCAACATGATTTATTAAAAATATGAAAATTCTAAAATTCCTTCTGTCCCCTGTTTTTATGGGGATGCTGTTTGTAGTATTTGCAGCATCAATGGCTGCTGCAACCTTTATTGAAAATGATTACGGTTCATCAGCAGCCTACAATTTTGTTTATGATACCAGATGGTTCGAGCTGATATTATTCCTTCTGTCGGTGAATCTTACAGGACAGATGATAATTTTTAAACTGTACAGAAAATCCAAAATTACCATTTTACTTTTCCACCTTTCATTCGTAATGATGATAACAGGTGCCGCAATAACAAGATATACAGGATGGGAAGGTACCATTCACATCCGTGAGGGTGAGGAACAGAACAAATGTTTTTCAGGCGAAAGATTCCTGGGCTATGTCCTGAAGGATAAGTCGGGAAGTATTCTGGATCAGAACTCCCAAAAATATTATATGGGCTCTCAATCGGCCGATAACTACAAAAAAAAGATAAGGTCGTACGGGAAGGAGTATGATCTTGTTCTTGCCAGGATAATTCCAAATGCCGCTGAGATCATTTCCGAATCTCCCGGGGGAACTCCTGTTATCTCATTTGTGGTTACTGACAGCACAGGAAGGGAATTAGTAAGGCTCAGAAGCGGTGAGTCAAAGATTTTCAAAGGTGTCTCAATTGGTCTGAATCCACAGGCAGGAAATGATGTAACAATCGTAACAGACTCCTCTTCATTTTATGTAAAATCGATATTCCCTTTTGAGCAGGCAGGAATGATGACTCAGGAGAGACAATCAGTTATGCCAGGAGAGATTTCAAAGCTTTCCCCAATGCAGATCATTTCTGTGAAAGGTTTGAAGATAGTTCCCCAGGAACTTGAGATTGCCGGAATTATAAAGACTGTTTCAATAGACAGGAACAAGCAGGAGACAGGCAGGAACTCTTTTATTTTCAACCTGCTTTCGGGTGATAATCAGGCCGCAACCATTACTTTATGGGATAACGGAACCGAAACTCATGCCTCAGGATCAGCAGTAATTGATGGTAATATCCTTGAAATAACCTACGGCTCAGAAGAGATCCCGCTGCCGTTCTCCCTGAAGCTTGCTGACTTTGTTCTTGAAAGGTATCCGGGCTCAAACAGTCCGTCGGGATATAAAAGCAATATTGTTCTGATTGACAAGGCCGAAAATCTCGAAAGGCCATTTACCATATTCATGAACAATATTCTGAAGCACAAAGGCTATCGCTTTTACCAGTCATCCTATGATCAGGATGAGAAAGGGACAATACTGGCTGTAAATCACGATCTGGCCGGTATGTTGGTTACATATACGGGTTACGGATTGCTTTTTCTTTTTATAATCCTTTCATTACTCAATAGAAAAGCTGTGTTTTATGTGGTTAATGCAGGCTACTGGAACTCAGCATTAAGAAAAAAGGCACCTGTGGTTATGATTCTGTTGATATTGTCAGGGTTTATCAGTGTTGATGCTCAGAAACTGGTTGCCGGGAAGGATGCAGCAGAGGCATTCGGGAATGTGCTGGTACAGGATCAGAAAGGACGGACAAAGCCTTTGTTTACGCTCAGCAACGATATATTGAGAAAAGTGACAAGGGAGAACAAATTTGAAGGATTGACCCCCATGCAGGTCTTCCTGGGTGTCTACCTTGACTTCGACAACTGGAAAAATGTTCCTATTATCAGAATTTCAAACAAAGATCTCCGTAATAGCCTTGGGATAAAGGGGAATCTGGCCTCTTTCGCTGACCTGGTCGACCTTGAGGGAGGAGGATCCTATAAGCTGTCAGAAGGCGTCAGCGACGCATACGCCAGGTCGCCGGGTGCGAGATCAAAATCCGACAAGGAAATAATGAAAGTTGATGAGAGGGTTAATATTCTTTACATGATCTATACGGGAGACTTTCTGAAGATTTTTCCTCTTCATGGTGATTCCCATAACTGGGGCTCGCCCGAGGAGGCTCTTAAAAAGGCAATAAGCAGAGAAGATTCCATTTACCTTAGGAGTGTAATACCGTTATTTGCTGAGGCTTTACAGGCCAATAATATCACAACAGCTAAACAGATCGCAGCATCGATAAAGGAGTACCAGAAAAAATTCGCAGGATATGAACTTCCCGCTGATTCAAAATCCAAAGCCGAGTCTTTGTATTATAAGCTAATGATCTTTGAGCGTCTCTTCCCTTTCTATGCCACAACGGGGCTTCTTATGCTGATAGGACTAATAATAATGGTTATAAGAGGAAGAAAAGATATTCCCATGTTTGTGAGGATACTCAGCTGGATTCTTTTCGCCGGATTCCTTTTTCACACTTTCGGACTGGGCATCAGATGGTATGTAGCTGGCCATTCACCTATGAGCAACGGTTACGAATCGATGATCTTTATCTCGTGGGTTACCCTGCTGGCCGGATTTATTTTCAGCCGTGAATCGCCCTTTGCACTTTCCGCCACGGCCGTCCTTGCTGGGATGACTCTCATGGTTGCCCATCTGAGTTTCATGGATCCTGAAATTACAAACCTTGTCCCGGTTCTTAAATCATACTGGCTTACACTCCATGTCTCTGTGATAACGGGTAGTTACGGGTTCCTTGGACTTGGAGCAATACTGGCCATAATTTCCATGATCCTGCTGCTGCTCTCAGATAAAAACAATGTTGAAAGGATATCAGGCACAATCGATGAGCTTGTAGTTATTAATTACAAAACGCTCACTTTAGGACTTTATCTTCTGACTATCGGAACTTTCCTTGGGGCAGTCTGGGCAAATGAATCGTGGGGCAGGTACTGGGGATGGGATCCAAAGGAGACCTGGTCGCTGATAACAATCATTATATACAGCATTGTTATTCATTCAAGGATGATCCCGGGCCTGAAGGATATTTACACATTCAATCTGCTGTCGCTGTTTGCCTTTTCATCAGTACTAATGACATATTTCGGGGTAAACTATTACCTGACAGGTCTGCATTCGTATGCAGGAGGCGATCCGGTACCGGTGCCTGTATTTGTTTATGTTGCTGTGATTGTGCTTGTTTCACTTGCAGTGGGAGCATATATGAAATACAGGAAGTGGGAGAAGACAGCATGATCATCCGGACGAGATTTAAAATCCGTACCTCAAATTGAAGAGAGATATAAACAGAAAAGGCTTTTCCGCCCTGGGCGGTCAGCCTTTTCTGTTTGGGTGGAAGATGGGGCTCGAACCCACGACCTTCGGAACCACAATCCGACGTTCTAACCAGCTGAACTACATCCACCGTGTCAGGGGTGCAAAATAAGCCCAAAATTTCTTATTCTCAAAATTTTAATCTTATTTTATGCCTGTCTCTTTCAATTGTTAACTTTGATGTTCGTAAAAAATGATCCCCGTAAGCAATTTAACATAGCGGTTCGATGTTATCAGGGGGATTCTGAATACTTCTTTCACTATTGAGAAAGATAAAACTGATAGATAATATATCCGGACTACAGCTTTTCCAGCTGATTAAGTTCACTGTTTTCCTGATTATCAGCATAGTATTTACCAAAAGCCATCTTTCCCGGGCTGAAATAGGTTCATGGGAGATGTTCCTGTTCATTACCGGATTAATAACCTTCTTCTGGGTGACCGGCATTATTCAGTCACTTCTGCCTCTGTACAACAGGAACAGAACATATCGCAAACTGGGGGATAACGGTGAAGGTAAATCTCCCGAGATCTTCAATGCATTTCTGCTGTTATGTTTTTTCAGTCTTCTGTTTTTTGCAATAGGCCATGCATTGAAAAGCAACTTTTCTGTCTTCAATTTTAAGGGGAATGTCCCTTATCTCAATCTTCTCCTTCTTTATATTCTCTTAAGCAGCCCCGTATGTCTGATAGAATATATTTATCTGCTCAATAACCGGTCGCACAGGATTCTTCAATACGGGATATATACATTCTCACTCCAGCTCATACTCGTCTTAGCTCCGGTTATTCTTGATAAAGATCTGATCTGGTCAATATACGGTTTGCTGGCAGTCACTGTAATCAGATGGGTCTGGCTTATAATTCTTCTCAGGAGGTATACCGAGATGAAGATCTCATCAAAGTTCATGAAAGAACATCTTTACCTTGGACTGCCTCTGATACTTACCACCCTTATAAGCGGATCGGCACAATATACCGATGGTATAATTGTATCGGTGATGTATCATGATCCGGGCATATTTGCCTGGTTCAGATATGGTGCCAAAGAGTTTCCCCTTGTTCTTCTGCTGGCAAATGGACTCAGCAATGCAATGCTGCCGAAATTCTCCACAAGATCAATGATGAAAGAATCACTTGCAAAAATCAAAGCGAAGTCAAAAAACCTGATGCATATCTGCTTCCCTGCCACTATGTTCATCATGCTTTTTGCAAGATGGATCTTCCCAAGGATGTTCACTCCTGAATTCCAGAAAAGTGCTGATATTTTTCTTGTCTACTCATTGCTTGTAATTCCAAGGCTGATTTTTCCACAGACAATAATAGTCGGAAGAAAAAAAACAAATATTACTCTTATTGCTGCTCTTCTTGAGGTCGGACTTAATATTCCGTTGAGCCTGCTTATGATAAAATGGGGTTACAATATTGTCGGCGTCGCCCTTGCCACTTTTATCGTTTATCTGATCGGAAAGATATTCCTTGCAGGGTATCTGTGGATTAAAATGAAAATCAGGCCATCGGAATATATTCCTGTGAAGATCTACCTGATTTACTCATTTCTGCTTGGTCTGCTGTTTATCCTGATCGACCGCAGGATAATCGATATACAATAAATACTGCGGGCGGAAGGCGACAGGCCACATCCGGAGTAAAATCCGGAAGTTGCCGTTACCCGTTGTCTGTTGCCCGATTTAAGAATTTCTGTTTATATTTGCC
Organism: Bacteroidales bacterium; assembly: GCA_038252165.1. Classification (GTDB taxonomy): domain Bacteria; phylum Bacteroidota; class Bacteroidia; order Bacteroidales; family VadinHA17; genus LD21. The sequence goes on from JBBSAP010000002.1 coordinate 5,551, forward strand.
GTTCAACTTTTTTGACATGCAGATCGTTGAAATTAAAACTCCACAGGATAAAAAGGAATTCAAGGACTTCCCAAAAAGGCTTTACAAGGGAGATCCTTATTGGGTTTGCATGCTGGATTCAGAGCTGGAAGCTATATTCGATCCAAAAAAAAACCACGCGTTCAAACAAGGTGAGGCAAGGCGCTGGATCCTTAAGGATGAAAGCGGAATAACAATTGGCAGGATTGCTGCTTTCTTCGACAAGGTAAGATCAGCCGTTTACAGTCAGCGAACAGGGGGTATCGGTTTTTTTGAGGTCATCGAAAACAAAGAAGCTGCATTTATGCTTTTTGACGCTGGTAAAAAATGGCTCGCGTTTCATGGCATGGAGGCTATGGACGGCCCGGTAAACTTTGGTGAGAATGACAGTAACTGGGGACTGCTTGTTGATGGGTTTATGCAGCAGGGTTACGGAATGCCTTATCATAAAAAGTACTACAGGGAATTCTTTGAAGCCTATGGCTTCATGAACTATTATGAACAATATTCCTATCATCGTGAAGTTCACGGAAAGGATGGAAAAATAGTGGAATTCCCCCCAAGGATAATGAAAATAGCCAACTGGCTTTCAGGAAGGCCGGGATATTCATTTCAGCACTTTGAATTTGCAAGAAAGGAAAAATTTGTCAAAGATTTTGTAGAGATTTATAATTCAGCCTGGGCTGTTTTTAAGGAGGATTTCACACCCCTTGCCCCGGAAATAATTGATGAATCATTCCGGAAAGCTAAGCATATAATAGATGAGGACATTATCTGGTTTGCCTATTTCAATGACAAACCCATTGCATTTTTTATACTCCTTCCTGACCTGAACCAGATCATTAAGCCTTTTAACGGCAAACTTAATATCTGGAACATGATCCGCTTTGCCTGGTCGAGGGCTACACACAAAATGACAAGAATGCGGGGAATTGTAGGAGGGGTGCATCCTTCGCATCAGAACAGCGGTGTGGAATCAGCAATATTCTATAAGCTGTACGAGGCGCTGAGGTTCAAGCCATGGTATAAAGAGCTTGAACTTTCATGGGTTGGCGATTTCAACTTTAAAATGCAGGCAATCTATGAAGCAATAGGAGCACAAAAGGCTAAAACACATATCACCTACAGGTATATGATTAATGATAAGCTGGAATTTACCAGATATAAGGATGAAATGTACCTGAAAAATAATCCTGAAAAGGTATCTCAAGCTGGAAAATAATAATTTTTAATTCTGTTTTGTTTTTACAATAATGTTAATTAATTTTGCAAACCCTAATTACAGGTTGTTATTTAATAATTAAGGAATAAAACAATAGAGCAATGAAACAGGATATACATCCGGGTAATTACAGGCTGGTTGTTTTTCAGGACATGTCAAATGGAACTTCATTCCTGACAAAATCAACTGCCCCCTCAAAAGAGAATATAAAATGGGAAGATGGTAAAGAATATCCCCTTATCAAGCTGGAGATCTCAAATACTTCTCATCCTTTTTATACGGGGAAAATGAAACTTGTAGATACTGCAGGCAGGGTTGACAAATTTATGAATCGTTATAAGGACCACGTAGGAAAGAATAAATAACCTGCAGACTAAAGCATATATAGGGGGTTGATTTCAGCCCCTTTTCTATTTATACCTTCTTCCATCTTCCCCCGGAGGGCCAATGAAAAAGCAGGAGCTGTCGGAAAAGCTGACCACCTCCCATTGATCTGCCAGTATTTCTGGCACAATGATTGCTTACCTGCTGTTCTGGCTCTTAGTGAAAAATATTGTGTAAATTTGACAGCTTTTATTTGACTAATGGAAAAAAAATTCAGGAGACCCGCAAGAGAACTATTACCTCCCGACATGCTTGACGGAGACGGAGATATTGTCCCTATTATTGCTGACGGGGAGGATGGCGACCTTGAAGATATTGATGTTCCCGATTCAATTCCTATACTTTCACTCAGGAATACAGTTCTGTTCCCCGGCGTAGTGCTCCCTATTTCAATTGGAAGACCCCGGTCAGTTCAGCTTATTAAAGACGCCTACCGGACCGACAAAATTGTCGGTACTGTAACCCAGAAAGATCCTGATACTGAAAACCCTGCGTTTGAGGAACTTCATAATGTCGGCACAATTGGCCAGATAGTCAAACTTCTTGAAATGCCTGATGGTTCAACTACTGCTATAATCCAGGGCCGCAAAAGAATGGTTCTGAATGAGCTGATAACCGATAACCCCTATTTTATAGCCAGGGTAAGAACTATTCCTGAAATTAAGCCCGAATTTCCAAGCAAGGATTTTGATGCAATTGTAGGATCCCTTAAAGATCTATCACTCAAAATAATCAAAATCAATCCAAATATAAGTCCTGAAGCTTCATTTGCTATCAAAAACATTGAGAACAACACATACCTTATAAATTTCATTTGCTCCAACACCGACATAAAGGTGCAGGACAAACAAAAACTTCTCGAAGTAAACAATCTGCGCGACAGGGGTTTTATGCTCCTCGAGTTTCTTGTACAGGAGATTCAGGTACTTGAGCTGAAGAACGAGCTTCAGTCAAAGGTAAAAAACGACCTTGACCAGCAGCAGAGAGAATTCCTTCTTCACCAGCAGATGAAAACAATACAGAATGAGCTGGGAGGCAATCCGCTGGAGAAAGAGATTGAGGAATACAGGAAAAAGGGAGAGACAAAAAAATGGACCGCTGAGGTGAAGAATACCTTCGAAAAAGAACTTGAAAAACTCAGCCGCCTTAATCCCGCTGCAGCAGAATATTCGGTTCAGGTCAACTATGTCCAGACTCTGCTGGATCTTCCCTGGGGCTTCTTTACCGAGGACAATCTTGATCTGAATAATGCAAGGAGGGTGCTTGATGATGATCATTTCGGCCTTGATGAAGTCAAGGAAAGAATACTTGAACATCTGGCAGTCCTGAAGCTTAAAGGCGATCTTAAATCGCCAATCCTCTGCCTCTACGGACCTCCCGGAGTCGGAAAAACCTCTCTTGGCAAATCCGTTGCCAAAGCCCTAAACAGAAAATATGTCAGAATGTCACTCGGCGGACTGCATGATGAGGCAGAAATAAGGGGACACAGAAAGACCTATATCGGAGCAATGCCCGGACGAATAATACAGAACCTCAAAAGAGCCGGATCATCAAATCCTGTTTTTATTCTTGATGAAATTGACAAGGTAGGGCAGGATTTCAGGGGTGATCCCTCATCGGCCCTTCTTGAAGTTCTTGATCCTGAACAAAACAGCACCTTCTTTGATAACTTCCTTGAAATGGAGTACGACCTTTCAAAGGTACTATTCATTGCGACTGCAAACACACTTTCAACTGTCAGTCCTGCCTTAAGGGACAGGATGGAGCTTATTGAAATAACAGGCTACCTGGTTGAAGAAAAGCTCGAGATCGCACGTCAGCATCTGCTTCCAAAGCAACTTGAAAATCATGGAGTTAAAGCTGATCAGCTTTCTATCGGGAAAAAAGTGATGGAAATGCTGATCGACAAATATACAAGGGAATCGGGAGTCAGAGAACTTGACAAGAAACTGGCTAAAGTTGTAAGGGTAACGGCCAAGAATATTGCATCTGAAACCAGGTATGATCCGGAGCTTTCAGAAAAAGTTCTCGCCACGATCCTCGGCCCGCCCAAGTTCATACGTGATATTTACGCCGGAAATGACCAGGCAGGAGTAGTGACAGGTCTTGCCTGGACCGCAGCCGGTGGTGAGATCCTCTTTGTCGAAACCAGCCTGAGCAGGGGAACGGGTAAGCTTACCCTTACAGGTAACCTTGGAGAAGTAATGAAGGAATCAGCAGTGATAGCTCTTGAATACCTTAAATCAAATGCCGAACTACTGGATCTTCCGGATAATTTCTCGGATAAGTGGAATATCCATATCCATGTCCCTGAAGGCGCAATACCAAAAGACGGTCCCTCGGCAGGGATAACAATGGCTACATCAATTGCTTCAGCATTCACTCAGAGGAAGGTTAAAAAATACCTCGCAATGACAGGAGAGATTACCCTGAGAGGAAAAGTACTGCCTGTAGGCGGGATCAAAGAGAAGATACTTGCTGCAAAAAGAGCAAAAATAAGGGAAATAATCGTGTCGGAGGAGAACAGGAAAGATGTTGAAGATATTAAAGAGATCTACATAAAAGGACTGAAATTTCACTTTGTGGATACAATTATGGAAGTGCTTGAGCTTTCTCTTCTGAAGCAAAAGGTAAAGAATCCAAAAAACATATCATTTGAATGAAAAAAATCGCTGTTTTCCCGGGCTCTTTTGATCCGTTTACAATCGGACACGAAGAAATTGTACTGAGAGCCCTTGGCTTGTTTGATGAAATCATAATCGCCCTGGGGGCAAATGCCCTTAAGAAAAGCTATTATTCTCTCAGCGCCAGAAAGGAAATGATAAGCAAAGTCTTTCAGAATGAGCCGAGAATATCGGTTGACCATTTCGAAGGGCTGACTGTCGACTTCTGCAGGAAAAATGGTGCAAATTTTCTGCTGAGAGGATTAAGAACAGCGGCTGACTTTGAATTTGAGAGGGCTATTGCGCAGGTAAACAGGGCTTTGACACCTGAAGTTGAATCTGTATTCCTTTTAACTATACCTGAACATTCACCGATAAACTCCACAATCGTCCGCGATATTATCAGGAGCGGGGGAGATGCATCACGATTTGTTCCTTCTGCGATTAATCTGAAGGACTACAAGGAGGAAGATCTTTAATCTGTTACTGATTACTGGTTACTGGTTACTGGTTACTTGTTACTTGTTTCCGGTTAATTGCAGATTAGCTGGTATCATACGGAAGAAACCAGCAACCAGGAACCAGGAACTCTCAACAAGTAACCAGGACTTAACATTACTTAATTTCCCCTGTTTAGGTTCTCAGAACCGAGTAATTTATCAGATCCATCAGCGACAACCAGGCACTGTCTTTAATTATGCTTAGTTCATCAGGAGAGAGCCATTCTACCTTTGTTATGCCTTCATTTAACTGGGGATCTGTTATCATCGGACCTTCATAATTCATTAGAAACCAGTTGGTTTTCTTAAGATATGAAATACCCTCCCATTTATAGGTATGGTAACTGGGCTGAAGTGATTTAACAAGCGAATGACCTGAAATGCCACACTCCTCATTCACTTCCCGCAATGCACATACCTCAGGTTCCTCACCTGGTTCAATATGACCTTTTGGAAGATCAAGCTTCCCCTTCTTTTCGATAAAGAGATATTTTCCTGATGAATGCCTTACAAGGCCGCCGGCTGCACCCACTTCAGTGAAGTAAATCCTGAACATCTTCCATATATGCCTGATGTCTGGCCCGTAGACATTGATTGAGTGGATTGAACTGTCAGCCTGGAATTCCGTTATTAGTTTATAAAGTTCGTTAGTAGCGTAAAACTTATGGAATAAGGAGTATTTTTGTAACCGGTCAGGCTCTTCACTGATCATTATGAATCTATTTTCAAAATGAACTTTATACATCTCTGAATGGAAAATAGTGCTAAAAAGATCGCCGAATATCTACTACAAATTAAAGCAATTAAATTACAACCGTCAAATCCTTTTACATGGGCTTCCGGATGGAAATCACCTATTTATTGCGATAATCGCAAAACCCTTTCATTTCCTGTTGTCAGGTCATTTATCAGGGACTCTTTTACTGAGATAGTAAAATCCTGTTATCCCGGGGCTGAGCTGATAGCAGGAGTTGCCACTGGTGCTATCGCACATGGGGTGCTAGTTGCTGAGAAACTGGGGTTGCCCTTTATTTATGTCAGGCCGGAGGCTAAAGAACATGGACTGGGTAACCAGATTGAGGGTCATTTTGAACCGGGCCAGAAAGTTGTCGTCATTGAGGACCTAATTTCAACCGGGGGCAGCAGCCTTGGTGCTGTCAAAGCTCTCAGGGAAGCAGGATGCGATCTTCTGGGCATGGCAGCTATTTTTACATATGAATTTCAAAAGGCTGAAGATGGTTTTTCTGCTGCAAAATGTGAGCTTTATACGCTTAGTAACTATACTGCCCTGATATCGGCTGCCGTCGGATCGGGAGATGTTAGCGATCAGGAAGTTGAGACACTTAAGAAGTGGAGAATGGATCCTTCAGCATGGGGACTTAATCGTGAAAGCCATGCCTGATATATCGGAATTTGAAAGCAGAACGGGTAAGCTGAACTGCACTCCGTCGGAAATATTTGATTTTGTGACGGATATCAGGAATTTCAGGCAATTTGTTCCGGAAGGCACTATTGATGACCTGCAGATCGAAAAGGATTCATGCAGTTTTAAAATTTCCCCATTGGGCAAAGTCAGCTTTAGCCTGTATGATAAGAAACCTTATAATAAGGTCGTTTTTAAAGGCAATGTTTTGCAATCAAATGATTTCTCCCTGGTGCTTGATATAAAGGAAAACAGTACCGGCATGGCGGAAGTAAATCTGAATCTGGCCGCGCACCTGAATCCGCTTCTCAAAATGATGGCAGCGAAACCTATCGGCAATTTTCTCGAAAAAATGATCGATGAGATGGAAAAGTACAGAGGATGGGAGGACGCTAAACAAAAGTAAGTTACCGGAAGAATAAGACAGGAATCTCCCTCCCTTTAGCCTTAACGATCCCTGTCATTCCGAGGTTTTATTCAACCTTTTTGCACTCCTGGCATTATGACAATATATAACAAAGAATTCGTAAAAAATGAGGGAGATTCCTCATTTCACCAAACCTTAGGCAAGCTCTGGTCTGGTTCCATTCGGAATGACAAATGTAGTTTGGTAAGTGATAGGAGGGAAGATACGGAGATTCGAAGTAAAAAAGCAGAAACATGAAATGAATGCTCCCTGCGAATCTCCGTATCTTCTCTCCCCAGTTTATAAAAAGCGACATTGTCATCCCGAATGAAATGAGGGATCTCCTGATCCCAAGTCAGATGCTATTGTAATTCCTTTAAAAAAAGGATTGCTCTTATTCATTTATAAACCAATTATATAAGGATTGTTGTCATTCCGAGCACAGCGAGGAATCTCTTTTATAGGAACAGAGGTTTAAACAAAAAACTCAATTTCCTTAAAGCCAAATTCATGGACGTTAAAATATTCATCCTCAACCTCAATGCATCCGGAACTATTGACTGATTTTATCCTGCCGTACAGAAACCCCGCTTCAGTTTTAAAATTGTGCCATTCATTAAACAGATAAAGCATTGATATATAATCTTTTCTGATTTTTGTATTATTCCCGGCTAAAACCTGTTTGTAACGAAGATCAAGGCATTCTGCCAGCTGTTTCAGGCAAAAATACGGATCATACTCCTTTCCGGTAATGAGCTTAAGCGATATAGGATTCGGGAGTTCTTCAGGAAATTCTTCCTGATTAATATTCAGTCCGATACCGGCTATCGAACTAACGATTGAATTTGAGATTATCGAGTTCTCAATAAGGATACCTGCTATTTTGTCATCCCCGGCATAAATATCATTGGGCCATTTGATTTTACAGTCGGGGATATACGTTTTTAAGAAATCGCATATGCCAAGTGAAACGAATATGGAAATGATGAACTGGTCGCCGGGTTGAACCATACCCGGATATAATACTATACTGAATAACAGATTTTTACCATCTTCACTTATCCACCTGTTACCTTGCTGCCCCCTGCCGGCGAACTGATAATCCGCATAAATGACTGTGCCCTCGGAAACGGAATCAGACTGTATCAAACCGGAAGCATGGGCATTGGTTGATTCAATCTTTTTACAGTAGATAAACCGGGATCCGATTATCATCAACAGGAAGTATTACTTTTTATATGTCAAAATTACCGTTATTTCAGAGGATTAACCGGGTGGCACTGAAATTGCAATTAGAGATTGACAATGGCAAAAATACAGATAAAAGTTCGTACTTTTGCAATTTGATTATAAACAGAAATTTGTTTGATGAAGAAAAGACGGGATGGAACTGAATTACTCCTGGAAGCTATTTTAAAGGGTATATTTGAGAAGAAGGGACAGGATGTTCTTAAAATTGATCTGAGGAATATTGAGAATAGAATAACTGATTTTTTTATAATCTGCCACGGATCTTCCGTTAACCAAGTTGATTCTCTCGGTGATTCCGTAGAGGATATAGTCAGAAAAGAGGCCGGAGAAAGCCCGTTGCATATCGAGGGATTCGAAAACTGTTTCTGGGTCCTTCTCGATTACGGGAATGTCGTTGTTCATGTTTTTCTTGAGGAGTACAGACATTTCTACAGCCTTGAATCGCTTTGGGCTGATGCCACTATGGAAGCGATGAAAGATAACATAGGTTAAGCAATTAATTATGGCCGAAAACGATAACAAAAACAAAGGAACCCTAAAGCCTCCCGATAAAAATCTTAAGCCGAAATTCAATTCAAACTGGATTTTTGCAATACTTATTGTCTCTTTTCTTGCCATTAATTTGTTTTATGGTGGGAGCAAAACAATACCAAAAGTTCAGATACCTGAAATCAAGAAGATGATCACAAACCACGATATTGAAAGGATTGTGGTTGTCAACAAGGAGACTGCAGAAATATTTCTCACTAAAGAAGCCATTGAGTCAGGAAGATATACCGACCTCCCGAAAAATAATAACGGGAAAATGGGATTCGGTCCCCCAAAAGCAAATTACACACATAACATAGGAGATGTTGCCACATTTGAGGACTTTCTTCTCCAGGAGCAAAAGAAGGAAGGTTATGAGGATAACAAAATTATCTATCCTGAAACTGAAACACGCCCTAACTATATAGGTCAGATCCTTGGATGGACATTGCCCTTTATAGTCTTTATTTTCTTCTGGATATTCATGATGCGGCGGATGTCAGGAGGTGCAGCTGGCGGCGCCGGGGGTATATTCAGCGTAGGGAAATCGAAAGCCCAGATCTTCGACAAGGAATCCAATGTGAAGCTGAATTTCAACGATGTTGCCGGACTGCAAGAAGCGAAGACTGAAGTAATGGAGATCGTGGATTTTCTCAAAAATCCCAAGAAATATACCCAGCTGGGCGGCAAAATACCCAAGGGAGCTCTGCTGATTGGGCCTCCGGGCACTGGAAAGACGCTGCTTGCCAAGGCTGTGGCCGGTGAAGCCAATGTCCCTTTCTTTTCAATTTCAGGTTCCGATTTTGTAGAGATGTTTGTAGGAGTGGGTGCCTCAAGGGTAAGGGATCTTTTCAAGCAGGCTAAGGAAAAGGCTCCCTGTATTGTCTTTATTGATGAAATTGACGCTGTTGGACGGGCAAGGGGAAAGAATGTGAATTTCGGATCAAATGATGAAAGGGAGAACACCCTTAATCAGCTTCTTACCGAGATGGATGGTTTCGGGACAAACATGGGAGTAATTATTCTTGCCGCGACGAACAGGGCAGATATTCTCGACAGGGCACTGCTAAGGGCCGGAAGGTTCGACCGGCAGATCCACGTTGAGCTGCCTGATATTGTTGAAAGAGAGGCAATTTTTAAAGTACACCTGCGTCCGATAAAACTCGAGAAAGGCTTTGATGTAACATTTCTTGCAAAGCAGACACCCGGCTTCTCAGGTGCCGATATAGCAAATGTATGCAATGAATCTGCACTGATCGCAGCAAGGAAAAACAAAACTGTGGTTGAAAAGCAGGACTTTCTTGATGCTATTGACAGGATTGTAGGCGGCCTTGAACGAAAAAGCAAGATCATCTCAATGGTTGAAAAGAAAACCATTGCATATCACGAAGCTGGCCATGCTACGGTGAGCTGGCTCCTTGAATATGCGAGCCCGTTGCTTAAGGTCACTATAATTCCGAGGGGGAAAGCCCTGGGCGCTGCCTGGTATCTGCCTGAGGAAAGGCAGATTACGACACGTGAACAACTTCTTGATGAGATGGCTTACGCACTTGGAGGAAGAGCAGCAGAACAAATTGTATTTGGCAAGATTTCCACCGGGGCACTGAGCGATCTTGAGAAGTTAACAAAGCAGGCTTACGCAATGGTTTCATTTTTCGGAATGAGTGATAAAGTGGGAAATATAAGTTTCTACGACTCTTCGGGTCAGTCTGACTACGGGTTCACAAAGCCCTACAGCGAAAAAACTGCAGAACTGATCGACCAGGAGGTCAAGCAAATTATTGAGGAATCCTACGTGCGGGCACAGGATGTCCTGAAACATAATATGAAAGGATTGACAGAGCTTGCTGAACTGCTTCTCGAAAAGGAGGTTATTTTCAGCGAGGATCTCGAAAGGATATTTGGCAAAAGGAAAGCAGATATTCTGAAGGAGGAAAGAGAATCCGCAGTGAAAAAGGAACTCGCTTTGAAATCTGACAAAGAAACTGTTGCCGCTATAGGTCCTGTGGTTTCTCAATTAGGGGAATCCATCATAAATTCAGGAAAAGAGAAGAAAATTTCCGGGAAAGAGAAAAAAACTTCCGGAAAAGAGAAAAAAAATTCCGGAAATTCTGCCTGGAAGGTTAAAGTTGAGAAGGCAAAAAGCAAAAAATAGCTGTTTTGGGCAATTTTTACACGAGGACAATTACTGCCGTATGGATAGTGATTTTTATCCTGGGAGGCTTCTGGCTGCACCCGGTCACGTTCTTTATTACCGGACTGGTGCTCCTGGCAGTAATTCTGTATGAGTATTACCAGATGATAAAAAGCACCGGTATCAATCCTCAGACTTTGGCAGGAATTATAACCGGCTGTTCCCTATATATCATATCCACTCTTGTCGCTGCCGGATTGGCTGACAAAGGTATCTTTCTTTTGCTTATACCCCTTGCAGTGATCCTGATGATTGCCGAGCTCTACAGAAAGCAGGAAAAACCATTCGATTCACTGGCTCATACATTTTTCGCCCTTTTTTATATTGCAGTACCCTTTTCGTTATTTCCGTTTTCAGCATTTTCAAGAACAGGTTTCAGCTCATTACTGGCTCATCCTGATATTGATTTTTCACCTGGCATTGTTGTCGGTTTTTTTCTGCTTCTATGGGCAAATGATACCGGGGCTTACCTTACCGGAGTAACATTGGGCAGACACAGACTGATGGAAAGCATCTCACCAAAAAAATCGTGGGAAGGATTTTTTGGAGGTCTCCTGATTGCCATTCTGGCTGCATGGCTGCTGTCAGGCTGGCTGGGTGTTGTTGATACTGCAGGATGGATTATCATTTCAGTGATAATTTCAATTGCCGGTACATTCGGGGATCTCATTGAATCAATGCTGAAGAGAAGCATCGAAATTAAAGATTCGGGATCAATTCTGCCTGGGCATGGAGGATTCCTTGATCGTTTTGACAGTGCAATAATTTCATTTCCCCTTGTTTATCTTTTTATTTCACTTTTTGGATGATTGATAAGTCTTAATTAGTTTAGCGCAAATTTTCATAGAATGGCAATTCATAAGGAAGGATATAAAATCCTTGCAGTCGGTTTCATAATTTTATTGATCTTTAACCTTATCACCGGAATTATCTGGTCCGGTAACCCGTTAGTAAAATGGATTTTCCTTCTCTCTTCGTCTTTGCTTTTTATCTTCATACTTTTCTTCTTCCGTCTTCCGACACGACACCTGGAGCCCGATCCCGGGCTAATCTATGCTCCTGCCGACGGGAAAGTCGTGGTGATTGAAGAAACCATTGAGGATGAATATTTTAAAGATACTCGTCTGCAGATTTCGATATTCATGTCACCTTTCAATATGCACAGCAACAAATACCCGGTTTCCGGGATTGTCAGGTATGTTAATTACCATCCGGGAAATTATATGGTTGCCTGGCATCCGAAATCTTCCGAATTGAATGAAAGGACTACAATTGTATTAGAGACTGAAAAAGGGACCGAGATTCTTGTACGCCAGATTGCAGGCGCTATTGCCCGAAGGATAGTCACTTACTCGAAAAAAGGCCAGAAAGTAACCCAGGGTGACGAACTTGGATTCATAAAGTTCGGATCAAGAGTTGATGTTTTCCTTCCTTTGGGGACAGAAGTTGAAGTGCCGATACTTCAGCAGGTCAAAGCCAACAAAAGCATAATTGCAAAAATATGAAATATATTTTCCATGAAGACAGGGGATGAAATGGTCACCGATATTACGTCTGATGTAAAGTGGATCGGGATTCTGGATTATGATATCAAAACCTTTGATATAGTGATGACCACTGAATTCGGAACGACATATAACTCATATTTCATTAATGCCGCTAAGAAAACCGTTGTAGAAGTTGCCAAAGAAAAATTCTTCGATGTCTATCTGAAAAAATTGCAGTCAGTCACCGATCCCCGGGAATTGCAGTATATTATTCTGGATCACACTGAACCTGATCATTCGGGAAGCCTCAGCCGCCTTCTTGAGATCGCACCTGATGCAACTGTGGTAGGAAGTGGAAACGCGATAAGATATCTTGAGGATATCGTGAATAAGCCGTTCCGATCGCTTATCGTTAAGGACGGAGACTCACTTGACCTGGGGAATAAGACATTAAGGTTTATCTCTGCGCCTAACCTGCACTGGCCTGATTCAATCTATACCTATCTTGCAGAGGACAAGATCTTGTTTTCATGCGATTCATTCGGGGCTCATTATTGTGACTCGTTGATTTTCAGCAGGGGGAATAAAGAATATATGGAGGCTTTCAAGTATTATTTTGATGTTATTTTGAAGCCATACAGCAGGTTTATGATCAGGGCAATTGAAAAGATAAAGCCGCTTGAGATTGATTATATCTGCCCGGGGCATGGCCCGGTTCATCATGAAAACCTAAGGGAAATAATTGACCTGAGTGAAAAATATTCAAATGAATATCTGAAACTTGTTTCAGGAGGACCGCTAAAAAGAGTTCTTATTGCATATGTGTCGGCTTATGGTTATACAAAACAGGCAGCGGAATATATAGCACATGGGATCGGAGAAACCGGCAATTTTAGAATCGATATAACTGATATAGAGAGTATTTCTGCTGTCGAACTCGAATTGAAACTTGCTTCATCTGATGCAATTCTTGCAGGATCTCCGACCATTAATCAGAATACCCTGCTGCCCGTCTATAAACTTTTTTCTCTGATAAATCCAATCCGCGACAAAGGAAAGCTTGCCGGAGCCTTCGGGTCATACGGCTGGAGCGGTGAGGCTCCCAAAATTATTCTGGATAACTTCAGGAATTTGAAATTAAGGACCTTTGAAGATACTGCATCCTTTAAATTCTCCCCGGGAGCCGGTAAGAGAGATATCTTGATCGGGTTTGGAAAGAGATTTGCCCAAAGGATGCTTGAGAATTGTTCTGAATCAAAAAATCCCGGTGCGTGACCAGGATTTTTTCCCCTTATGAAATCTTAACCTGACGTGAAATCTTATTCTTTTCTTCTTCAAACTTGGGAAGTGAGACACTAAGAATTCCGTCCTTGTAATTGGCTTCAATCTTTTCCCTGGACACATTGTCAGGGATCTGAAAACTTCTGCAGAAAGATGTATAGCTGAATTCTTTTCTCTTGTACCCCTCCCTGTTATCTTCCATTTCATTTTTTGTTTCAGAAGAGACTGTAAGCACATCCTCGTTAATGTCGATCTTCAGATCTTTCTTGTCAATTCCGGGTACTGCAAGATCGAGCATGAAACTCTTTTCATCTTCCCTGATATTAACTGCCGGCATTGAATTGCTTCTGTTTGATATTACAGGGAAAAAATCGTCATCAAAAATACTGCCCATGTAAAATGGTCTGAAACTTCTTTTTGCAATTGTTGGTAACATTGTTTTGCCCTCCATTATTTTAAATTAAACATCTATTGCGTTTTTACCTGTAGTTTCAATTTCTGTTCCAAATTCGAAAAACTGACATAATGGCATACAAATTGATTTTTTGACAGACATAATGACAGAGGTGGGGTTGCTCAATTTTTAGGGAATTACGAAATTTCTGATTAGGTTTGTATATAGAAAAACCTCAATGATGAAAACTTCCCTAAGGAACATCCTGATCTTTTTGGGTATTGTGGTCTTTTTAACGGCGCTTTGGTATTTCAGAAACATTGTAGTTTATATTTTGGTATCTGGTACCCTTTCAATCATGGGAAGGCCGCTTGTGGATCTTTTTTGCCGCATCAAGATAGGCAAATGGAAATTTCCGCGTGTCATAAGCGCGCTGGTTACTCTTTTAATAATCTGGGGAATTATTATTCTGTTTTTTATAATTTTTGTTCCTCTGGTTACAAGGCAGATTAATAATTTCTCAACCATAGACAGTGAAAGGATTGTTCAGATTGTTCAGAGTCCGATCAACAAAATTGAAAAGATATTGAACAGCTTAAATCCTGGTATTTCCGATCAGTTGTCACTTAAAGATTACATAGCTTCCAAGATAACAGGCATTCTGAACATTGAAATGATTAAGAATTTTCTGGGATCTTTTGTTAATCTCCTTGGCAATATCGTTGTAGCTGTATTTTCAATTACCTTCATAACCTTTTTTTTCCTGAAGGATCAGCATCTTTTTTTTGAATCGATACTGATCTGGATCCCCGACAAGTATGTTGACAATGTAACAAGGGCTCTTAATTCGGTAAAGAAACTGCTTACAAGATATCTTATCGGGATAGTCATTCAGAGTACATGTATAATGATAATGATCGATATCGGGATGACCATTGTTGGCATTGATTTTCAACAGGCGCTTGTAATGGGCCTGATTCTTGGAGTTTTGAATGTAATTCCGTATGTCGGACCATGGATCGGGCTGTTCATTGCAATAATTATGGGTGTGGCATCTCATATAAATCAGGATTTTTCAACAGTTGTTATTCCCCTAATCTATTATATGATAATAGTGGAAGCTATAACCCATCTTACTGACAATGTTGTATTTCAGCCGATTATATTTTCAAACAGTGTGAAAGCTCATCCGCTCGAGATATTTGTGGTGGTTCTTGCAGCAGGATTTGCAGCCGGCATTCCCGGAATGCTCCTCGGCATTCCGACATATACCGTCCTGAGAGTTTTTGCACGGGAATTCTTTTACGGATTTAAGGCAGTTCAGAAAATAACTTCAAGCTTATCGGAAGGAATTCAGGATGATAGCAAGCATGTTTCTTTTCTGGATAGAAAAGAACCTGAACCTGTTGCTGTCAGTAAAAGAACAAGAAAAAAAGCCAAACCTGAATAATTATAAAGATGGATTCGGTAATTGCTGCTTTGAGAAGATTTTTCCGTTTTTACTATGATGGATTCAGGAGTATGTCATGGTGGGGGAAGCGAGTATGGGTGATTATCCTGATCAAGCTGTTTGTAATCTTCTTAATACTGAAACTATTCTTTTTTCAGGATTTTCTTTCGAAGAGGTATAGCTCTGATGAGAAAAAAAGCGAATATGTTTTGGATCAATTATTAAATTCAAAGTAATAAAATGTTTGAGAACGTCGATTTTACCCTTGTGGACTGGTCAAGAGCCCAATTCGCCCTGACGGCGATTTACCACTGGCTTTTTGTTCCTCTTACGCTTGGCCTTTCCTTTATTATTGCCATAATGGAGACACTTTATGTAAAGACCGGCAATGATGAATGGAAGCGAATTACAAGATTCTGGATGACACTTTTCGGGATCAATTTTGCCATTGGCGTAGCAACAGGAATTATTCTTGAGTTCGAATTTGGAACCAACTGGTCAAATTATTCCTGGTTTGTCGGGGATATTTTCGGAGCGCCCCTGGCAATAGAAGGTATCCTGGCGTTTTTTCTTGAATCAACCTTTGTTGCAGTGATGTTTTTCGGATGGAATAAAGTCAGTAAAAAATTCCATCTTGTATCAACATGGCTGGTTGCCGTCGGAGCAAACCTTTCGGCTTTGTGGATCCTTGTTGCAAATGCCTGGATGCAAAATCCTGTCGGCATGGTTTTTAACCCGGATACAGCAAGGAATGAAATGGTGAGCTTCTGGGATGTGCTTTTCAATGAGGTGGCTGTCAGTAAATTCCTCCACACAATTTCGTCAGGTTTCCTTCTCGCCTCAATGTTTGTTCTGGGGATAAGCGCCTGGTATCTTTTACAGAAGCGTGAACATTTCCTGGCAAAAAGGAGCATGCTTATTGCCGCAATTTTCGGTCTTTTGTCCTCTCTGCTGGTTGTGTATACCGGCGACACCTCAGCAAAAACACTTTCAGAAGTCCAGCCGATGAAGTTTGCGGCTTTTGAAGCCCTTTACGAAGGTAAACAGAATGCCAGTCTGGCTGTTATAGGCATTCTTAAGAGTTCGGACAGGAAGATAGGAGAGAAGGAGGTAAACGAGTTTGCTTTCAGGATTGAGATTCCCGGATTCCTTTCGGTAATGGCCAAAGGAGATAAAAATGCATTTGTTCCGGGAATATACGATCTGATAAATGGCGATGTCTCAAAGGGAATTTTATCAGTTTCGGAAAAGATTGAACGGGGGAAAATGGCACGGGATCTGCTTGTTGAATTCAAAGCTGCAAAGAAGAATAACGACAATCAAAAGGCAGAGGGAATTTCCGGAATGTTCCGGGATAAAAAATTCATCGATAACTATTTCAGGTATTTCGGCTACGCATTTCTGGAGAAGCCGGAAGATGTTATCCCGGGAGTAAAAACGGCATTTTATACTTTTCACATTATGGTGATGCTCGGATTCTACTTTGTCCTGGTTTTTGTTATGGCCATCTACTTTCTTTACAGAGGAACCCTCCTTAAGAACAAATGGTTCCTCTGGATTGCCCTGTGTTCAATCCTTCTTCCATATGTTGCAGGGGAACTGGGATGGGTGCTTGCGGAACTGGGTCGTCAGCCCTGGATTATCCAGGATATGATGCCTGTTTCCGCAGCTGTCTCAGATATCAGCTCAGGATCCGTCATAATCACTTTTACCCTTTTTGCAATTCTGTTCACCGTTCTGCTTATTGCAGAAATATCAATTATGATCAGACAGATAAAACTTGGTCCCAAACATTAGGAGGATAAAACATGACAATTATGATATCACATATTTTCCTGCAGCATTACTGGTGGATGATCGTATCACTGCTGGCGAGCCTGCTTGTTTTCCTGATGTTTGTTCAGGGCGGACAGTCAATGATCTTTTCTCTTCCAAAGAATAATCTGCAGAAGACAATGATAATTAACGCTATGGGAAGGAAATGGGAATTCACCTTTACAACCCTTGTCACTTTCGGAGGTGCTTTCTTTGCTTCATTTCCACTATTCTACTCTGCCAGCTTCGGAGGGGCATACTGGGTATGGATTGCTATACTGTTCAGCTTCATTATCCAGGCCATTGCTTATGAGTACAGGTCAAAACCTGCAAATGTCTTTGGACAAAATACCTTTGATGTTTTTCTGTTCCTGAATGGTTCTCTTGGACCTTTTCTTATTGGTGTAGCCGTTGCCACTTTCTTTACAGGCGCTCAGTTCAGCCTTAATGAAATGAACCAGGTAAAGTGGGCAACGCCATGGCACGGACTTGAGGCTCTTCTGAACGGCAGAAATCTCGCTCTGGGTCTTGCAGTGCTATTCCTTGCCAGGACCAATGGTCTCCTGTATCTTATAAATTCGGTTGATGACAAGGAGCTGGTTGAACGATCAGGCAGCAAACTGCTTATGAATGCAATTGCTTTCCTTGTATTTTTCCTTTTCTTCGTCATAACACTTCTTGTCTCAAAAGGGTTTGCCTATGACCAGGGAAACGGGACTGTGAGTATGGAAGATTTCAAGTATCTGAATAACCTGCTTCAGATGCCATTGGTGCTGATGCTCTTTCTGGCAGGTGTGATTGGCGTTCTGTATGGTATTGGTATAACGATGTTTAAAGGTAACCGGACCGGAATCTGGTACACAGGATCCGGAACAGTGCTTGCAGTTTTTGCCCTTTTCCTGGTGGCAGGTTTCAACGGGACAGCTTTTTACCCGTCATCTTATGATCTTAATAGTTCACTTACAATTAACAAAGCCTCTTCAAGTCTGTTTACACTAAAGACAATGATGTTTGTATCTTTCATTGTTCCCTTCGTGATAGGGTATATCTGGTACGCATGGAAATCGATAAACAATAAAAAGATTACAGAAGAAGAAATGAAAACTGAAGGGCACATTTATTGAAACGACACAAGGCAAAAGACACAAGGCGCCAGGCAAAAGATAAAAGTACTCCTAAGATCACCTCCGGGGAGGGGAAGGGGTGGGTAAATTTTTAACAAGAAACAAGAAACAAGAAAAAACCATGTATATCTCACGAATAATTCAATATCTGATCTGGCCGGTATTCATAATCATATGCTGGTATATTATTAAAGCTGGATTGAAATATTACGAAAAAAAGTTTCCTGCTGAGGAAATGGAAAACTGAACCCTGTGAGGATTTAGGGGGTGTCATACCCGGGCGGTCATAACAGGATGGGGTGGGGTAAACAACGAAACAATAATATAAATCGGTATAATAAGTGGAGCCGCTGCAAGCCTGAGGATAATGAACGAAATCAGGACAAGCCCGATCAGAATATATCTTCCTTCGTTTCCATTTAACTTCAGGTTTTTGAATTTAAGAGATAATAAAGGAATCCTGGTTACCATGAGCAGCGATAATATTACCGAATAAATAAGCAGAGCAGCCGTGGAATCTGTAAATGAATTAAGTAATTGAATCGAGGAATATTTCTCTGCTATAACAACGGAAATTACGGCTATCGCATTAGCCGGTGTTGGCAAACCCTTAAAAGATGTGGTCTGGGTTGTGTCGATGTTGAATTTTGCCAGACGCAATGCGGCACAAACGGGCATTAAAACAATGATATACAATAAAATACCGATAAATCCAGAATCCGGCCGGGACATATTACCGGGAGAAACGACCAGCAATTTATAAATTATAAGGGCCGGCGCAACTCCAAAGCTTACAAGATCAGCAAGGCTGTCGAGTTCTTTTCCGGTCTCCGAATAAGCTTTCAGTAAGCGGGCTGAAAAACCATCAAGAAAATCAAATACCATTGCTGCCACGACCAGCCAGGAAGCTGTTGTCAGATCACCGTTCATAGCAAAAATTATTGCCACGAACCCGGCAACCAGGTTAAGTGATGTAATGAAATTTGGAATGTGTTTCATGGCGGTCACGTAATGCCAGGTCGTTAAGGAAAGCAAATTTAGGATAAATTTCAGATGATCGGGAGAAATTATTAGATTTGCAGCAATTAATACTGTTTGATGATCAATTTCAAGACCATAAGGATTGCTGTAGATTTTGACGGCACCATTGTTGACCATGAATATCCCGGGATCGGTAAAGAAAAACTCTTTGCTTTCCAGACCCTCAAGGAGCTTGAAAAGCTTGGTGCCAGACTTATTTTATGGACTTTCAGATCAGGATCTGAACTTTATGAAGCGGTGGAATTTTGCAGGAAGAACGGAATTGAGTTTTATGCTATTAATAAAAACTACCCTGAAGAGGTTTTTGATGATACTATAAGCAGGAAGATTGATGCTGATATTTTCATCGACGACAAAAATATCGGGGGATTTCCGGGCTGGAGCGAAATCTGGCAGATGCTTGTTCCTTTCGACCTTCACCAGCAGGAGATGGAACGGCAGATCGCCAATGCACGAAAAAACAGTCTTAAACGATTGTTCGGGAAAAGAGATAAGCAAAATGAAAACTGATTATCAAAAATATCTTTATTTAGTCCCTTTTTTTCTCCTCGTTTTATGGATAATCTCATGTTCCAGCCGTGCAGGCAATCCAGCGAAATCACGAAACGAATCCCCTGATATAAGCATTCTCAATTACAAAACTGAACTGGTGAAAATGCGTTCACCTGCAGAAAATGCTGAATACAAGCTTAAGGATCAGATCATGGTTTCTCTCATTCCGGCTGACGATAAACAGCTTATTGATTCGGTAAAAGTGTTTTTTGACGGGAGGTTTGTGACTCTGCTGACAACTGCCCCATGGGAATGTCCAGTGGGTTCCTCGTTTACAGGCCTGACCGGAAGGAGATCCGTTAAAGCAGTTGCTTACACAAAGGAAAAGAGCCAGTCGGTGACTCGGTTTGTGATTGTCTATTCTGATATTGTTCCCAAAAGATACAGCTACAAGGTTATCAACTCCTATCCTCACGATAGTGAAGCATTTACACAGGGACTTTTTTATGATAACGGGATGCTGTACGAGGGCACCGGCCAGGAGACCGGATCGAGCCTGAGGGAAGTTGAGCTTGAAACTGGTAAAGTCCTCCGGCAGCATAATCTCGATCCTTCCCTTTTTGGCGAGGGGATAACCCTGTTTAAAGACAGGATCTACCAGGTTACATGGAGGAACAAAGTAGGCTTCGTTTATAACAGATCCGACTTCAGGGTGTTAAATAAGATTTATTTTCAGACGGAGGGATGGGGCCTGACCACCATGAATGACAGGATCATAATGAGCGATGGATCAAATGTTCTCTATTTTCATGAGCCCGAAATGTTTAATGCTGCTTCAAGGATTGAGGTTTATGATAACGAGAAAAAGGTCGATCAGCTTAATGAGCTTGAGTATATTGACGGAGAAATATGGGCCAATATATGGCAGACTGATCTGATTGCAAGGATTGATCCGCTTAGTGGAAAAGTAAACTCATATATTGACATGTCGCCGTTATATCCCGAAGCAAAAAGAAGAGAGGTTAATGCTGATGTTCTCAATGGAATTGCCTGGGATGCTCAGGGCCTGCGCATCTTCGTCACCGGAAAAAGGTGGCCGAAGCTATATGAAATAAAGATCACGGAATAAGCTTTTTCCCGTAAATTATATTAACGGCTGAAGGTATAATGCTGAATTCTACCGGTGTATGTCCCAGCGATTCACCATCAGCTTCAATATACAATAATGAATCTGAAGTGACTTTCAGATTGTTGCTCCTGTATCCGTCAACCTTTGGATGGCTCATAATTGTTCCGTCATACAGCAACTGAAGACTTTTTATTATTTCAATCCTGCCCATCTCCCTGATCACTGTAATATCAAAAAGACCATCGTCGGGGAGTGCTTCGGGGGTCTGTCTCATTCCTCCGCCGCAATATCTTCCGTTACCGACATTTATTGAAAATATTTTTGCCGTGCTTGTGATACCGTCAACTGTGATTTCAACAGGTGTGTTTCTGTGACTGATCAGGCTGGTTAAAAGGTTGTAGAAATAGATAGCCTTATTGCTCATTCCCTTTTCTTTCTGCTTGTTTGTCTTTTTGACAACAACTGCTTCAAACCCCAGGCCTGCAATATTTATAAAATATCTTTTTGCTTTCTCTTCCCCGTTGAAATAATTTATCATCCCAATATCATGAAGCATCATTTTCCCATCTCTTATAACCTTAACCGCACCTTCATAAATAAGCGGGATTCCGAACATACGTCCCCAGTCGTTTCCCGTGCCGACAGGAATAAGACTTAAGATGATATCTGTTGTGGGACAATGATCCTGTGTAAAGATCCCGTTTACTATCTCATTTAAGGTCCCGTCTCCCCCTATCGAAATTATTTTTCTGCCTCCGCCGGCAATAAATTCCCTTGCAAACTCTGTCGCATGGCCTTTCTTTTGAGTAGTTCTGGAACTGAATCTGATATCATTATTCCCAAGAATATCAGATATCCTGTTCCAGTCCTTTCTGGCTTTTCCGTCGCCAGCATTGGGATTTACAATAGCAAACCATTCCCGGCTTATTTCATTTTTCTCCATCGTTTTGTTATTTAAAGCAAATATCTGAATAAATGAATTATAAATTCTCCGCCCGGATACTAATTTTATTACTGCATAAATAGCCTGCAAAAACTCCTGCGGCAGATCATCTTAATACACATTATGTTAATAACATGTTGAAAAGGACGAAAGAAATGTTTACAATTACATTATTGCCTGTCCAAGGCTGAAAATTCATTAATCGTAAATTTGAAGCTCAAATCAAAAACCGTATTTCAAATAAAAATCACATGGGAAGGATCATAGCTATCGCGAATCAGAAGGGAGGGGTCGGAAAAACAACCACGGCTATAAATCTTGCTGCCAGCCTGGCCGCTCTTGAGAAAAAGGTGATAATAATTGATGCTGACCCCCAGGCAAATGCCACGTCCGGAATAGGTATAGATTCCCGCCAGATAAAATGCACTGTATATGACTGCCTTATTGACGGGAAGGAACCTCTTGATGCGATCCATGAAACTGGTGTGGAGAACCTCTCGGTAATGCCTTCCAATATTGATCTGGTAGGAGCAGAAATTGAGATGCTTGACAGGCATGAAAGGGAAAAGATAATGAAGGGGGTCCTTGGCAAAATTGCCGGTAATTTTGATTATGTTATTATTGACTGTTCACCATCGCTTGGCCTGCTTACTGTAAATGCGCTTACGGCTGCAAATTCGGTAATTATTCCTGTTCAGTGTGAATACTTTGCCCTTGAGGGCCTTGGAAAACTGCTGAACACAATCAAGATAATCCAGAATAACCTTAATCCTGATCTTGAGATTGAGGGATTTCTTCTTACAATGTATGATTCGAGACTGAGGCTCTCGAACCAGGTTGCTGAGGAGGTGAACAAGCATTTCCAGCAGATGGTCTTCAAGACAATAATTCAAAGGAACGTAAAGCTTTCTGAAGCGCCTAGTTTCGGACAACCCGCAATACTTTACGATGTCGATTCAAGGGGAACTGTCAATTACCTTAATCTTGCCAAGGAACTGATCGAAAAGCATGATCCCGCAGGGAAATAAACTGTAAACAGAAATGACCATGACAAAGAAAAATGCATTAGGTAGAGGGCTCGGAGCTTTGATCGATGGTGTTGAGAAGGAGATCCTTGAGAAAAAAGTCGAACCCAATATGGATATCTCTCTTGATTCAATAGATGGAAACCCATTTCAGCCGAGAACCCATTTTGATGAACAGGCTCTTGAGGAATTAGCCGGCTCCATAAGTAAGCTTGGTATTGTTCAGCCCCTTACAGTAAGAGAGACAGGTAACGGAAGATACCAGCTTATTGCGGGTGAAAGGCGCTTCAGAGCTGCCCGTATGGCCGGTCTGACTCATGTGCCGGCTTACATACGGACAGCCGATGATCAGGCAATGCTTGAACTGGCGCTCGTTGAGAATATCCAGCGGGAAGATCTCGACGCAATTGAAGTGGCCATCAGTTTCCAGCGGCTGATCGAAGAGGTCAGCCTGACTCAGGAACAGCTGAGCAACAGGGTCGGTAAACAGCGTTCGACAATTGCCAATTATCTACGCCTCCTCAGGTTACCTGCTGAAATCCAGCTTGGTATAAGAAATAAACATATCATGATGGGCCATGCCCGTACCCTCGTCAATATCGAAAACCCGAAGACGCAAATGGATGTTTATTACCGTATTGTAAATGGTGACCTCTCGGTAAGGCAGGTGGAGGAACTTGTAAGGATGCTCCAGACCGAAAAGATAAAGGATCCGGCAATACGTGAAAGAAAAAAGAAGCTGAATGAAGACTTTATTCAGCTTTCGGAACATCTGAACCGCATTTTTTCTACCAGGATCAATTTCAGGATAAATGAACAGGGAAAAGGGAAGATTGTTATCCCGTTTGAAAACCCCGAAGAGATGGAACGCATTTTGGGACTCTTTGACCGCCTTAACTACTGAAAATAATTATATTTGTGCGCCGGTCCCGCTTCAGGCGGGGTAAAATCCGGATTATATTGAGTTTGAGAACAGTTAAGGTAATAAAAATCATTCTCATTACGTTATTTTTCTGTCAGTCGGTTAATATGACTGCACAGGACACAATAGTTGTTTCCGGACCGGTACGACGGGCTTTCAAGCCAGAACCATTAAAAGCAACAATGCTGGCAGTGGCCTTTCCGGGTCTGGGGCAGGTTTATAACAGGAAATTCCTGAAGGTGCCATTTGTTTATGCAGGTTTTGGAGCCCTGGCTTACAGCGTGAGATTCAATACAACGAAATATAATGAAATGATGAAAGGTTATCAGGACTTTACAGATGCAATTCCTGAAACAGCCAGCTACCTGACACTGGATGGACTTAAGACCCAGGACCCAAGGACTTACGATCCGGTTCTCTATCCTGAAACGTATCTGCCAGCCAACAAATCATGGATTGAGGATAATCTTATTAAAGCTATTGATTATTATAAAAAATACCGCGATCTTACTTACATCGGCATAGCCGTCTGGTACCTGGTTACCATTCTTGATGCGAATGTCGATGCAAGCCTTGCAAATTTTGATGTCACTAATAAACTTGATCTTGAAGTTACCCCTTTACACCTGCCCGTACCGGGAGTAATGGGGGCAGGACTGAATATCAGCCTTATTTTCACATTTTAAATGAATAACGGATAATGAAATTAAAGAGATTCCTGATAACATTCATTCTTACAGCTTTGATTACTGATGCATTTGCTGTTAATGATACAATAATTCTGAACTCAGAAATCTACTCTGAAAAGATTTCTGCAGATCTCGACAGCCTGGTAAACAGCTGGTATGTCAGGATGGCTATGAAGGAGAAACCTGAAGATTTTAATTATGATTCTGTCGGAGTAGAATTCTCCGATTCTGTCTATAAAGCAAGGATCAGCAATATAAACTCACTTATAAAACTGCCGTATAACAGTATTATCAGAAACCATATTCATGTATACACGATAAAACAGAGAAAACAATTCAGTGCGGTACTTGGACTGATGAATTATTATTTCCCAATGATAGAGGATATTTTCGATTCTTATGGTTTGCCTGCCGAACTTAAATATATGGCTGTTATTGAGTCGGCCCTCAATCCCAATGCAGTTTCAAGAGCCGGAGCAACAGGTTTATGGCAGTTCATGTTCAGTACAGGCCGTATGTACGGGCTGAATATTAATTCTTTGGTTGATGACAGGAGGGATCCTGTGAAAGCCACTCGTGCTGCAGCAAAATATATAAAGGATCTTTATAAAATATATAATGACTGGATACTTGTTATTGCTGCTTATAACTGCGGCCCGGGAAATGTGAATAAGGCAATTAGGCGGTCAGGGAACAAGAAAGATTACTGGGATATTTATTACAAGCTTCCGCGTGAAACCAGGGGTTATATTCCGCAATATGTTGCTGCTGCCTATTCCGTCAACTATTTTGCCGAGCACAACATCCGTCCACTCCCGCTGAATATTCCTGTTTCGACTGATACGATTATGGTAAGCAAGGATATTCATCTTAACCAGATATCCGAAGTAATGGGCATTCCGCTTGGAGAGCTCAGGGCTCTGAATCCTCAGTACCGTACAGGTCTTGTTCCCGGATCTGCCAAACCTCTCTCCCTGACTTTGCCGATGAGCCATCTCGGCGATTTCATTGATCTGAACGACACTATCCGGAACTATAAACCAGAACTTTATCTCTCAAGGATTAACATTACTGCCGATCCTTCACGTTCAGCCTATGTGGCTGTCGACGTAAAGGGAAAGACAAAACTAATTTATACAGTCAGGGATGGTGATAACCTTGGTTTTATTTCGGAATGGTACAGGGTAGGTCTCCCTGACCTGAGATACTGGAACAATATTAACAGAAATACAATAAGGGTAGGACAGAAGCTTGCAATTTATGTCGACCCGTCAAAATCAAGCTTTTATTCAAAGATAGAGGCAATGACTTTTGCAGAAAAACAGCAGATGATCGGAAAAACAGCAACGTCAATTCCTGTTGCATCTGCTTTTCTTTCCATACCAGATGGTGAATATATTACTTATACTGTCCGTTATGGCGACACTATATGGGATATTGTAAAGCAGTTTGATAATGTCAGCACCACTGATGTTCTTTCATTAAACAGCATTAGCGACCCGGGAAAGATTAAGGTTGGACAAATACTAAAAATTAAGAAGAAGAGCTGAGCTCTTTCCCGAAATGCGCCCTTTCAGGTCATTACTACTATTACTGATCGTCCTGATCTGTTTTACAGGGCTCTCCTATATTTTACCCTGGGACCTTAATCTTCCTTCGGCAGAGAGCCTGATCCCTGAAAATCTCATCCGGAACTTAGTTTCTGACGATTCAGTGAAAATTCAGGCTGAAGAAATAAGTGTTGCTGATACCTCAGGGCTTTCAGCTGCCCTGCAGCCTTCTAATTTACCTGACACCTCTTCTGCTTCGTTAATATCTTCTCCGTCCAGTCCGATTGAAGTCTTCCTTGATTCCCTTCAATTTTCGGAAGGACAGGTAAGGATCCTTTATTACGGCGATTCACAGATCGAATATGACCGTATTACTTCTTATCTGAGAAGATCAATGCGTAAGGGCCATGGCGGTACCGGACCCGGATTATTCCTTCCGGTGATGCCGGTAACATATACCAAATCATTCTATGTCAGGGCTTCATCAAACTGGAGAAGATTCAATTATCTTTCATTTAAGAACGGGGAAATAAAACATAATGATCTTGGTCCTTTTATGGCTTTCTGTCGTTATCTGCCCGACGGGCAGGTGTCGTCAGACAAGATAAAGTCATGGATCCGGATAACTCCCTCTGCGTTTTCCGACAATAGCGAATCAAAATATGAAAACCTGAGAATTCTTTACAGGAATACTCTTGGCAGTGTTAGAGTTGATGTCAGATCAGGAAATAATGCGGTAATCTCCGATACCCTGGAGATCAGCAACAAAATCACTGAGTTTAGCTGCCAGCTTTATGGATCAAATAATATCCTGATCGATT
The DNA here is from genome assembly GCA_038252165.1 of Bacteroidales bacterium. Taxonomy (GTDB): domain Bacteria; phylum Bacteroidota; class Bacteroidia; order Bacteroidales; family VadinHA17; genus LD21. The sequence continues at coordinate 32,303 of JBBSAP010000002.1, forward strand.
TTTCAGGTAAGACCAGCCCTGACATTTACGGAATAAGCGTCGAAGGCAAAAACGGAGTGGTGGTTGATAATATTCCGCAGAGAGGAAGCGCGGGACTTGAATTCACGATGGTAGATCAGGAAAACCTCAGGGATTCCTATGCTCTATTGAAACCTGACCTTATTGTTCTGCATTACGGACTTAATCTTGCGACGAATATCAGGAATGATTATTCCTATTACGAGAAAGGGCTCTCACGTCAGCTGAAAATTCTGAAAGAGATATGCCCGGGCACCGGATTTATTGTTGTTGGGCTCACTGATATGGCTTATCAGGTCGGTGATGTCATAAAATCATACCCTAACATTCCGAAAATAATTAATGCACAGAGGAATGCATCTTTAAAATCAGGGGCCGTATTCTGGGATGCATACACTGCAATGGGCGGCAGATCGACGATAATAAAGTGGTTCGGAATGAATCCGCCTCTTGCTAAGAAAGATTATGTGCATCTTACCGATCAGGGGGCTGATACTCTTGCCCGGATGATGATCTCTGCCCTTTTTACAATAAAAAATCCTGATCCATTCATAATAACGCCTCCTGATGTTCTGATCGATACAATTGCGCTGGCGAAAGCTGATAGTATTTCCGTCACGGAAGAAGTTTCGGAAAACCCGGGTTACCTGAGATCTTTGGTTTCGGTTATTTTTAGTTATGATCCGGATAAGCCTTTCATTTTTTCGACTCCGGCATTCTGGATATTTTTCCTGCTGTTGCTTGCAGGATTCAGTCTGGTCTATAAGAAGCTGTTCCTGAGGAACTTTTATCTTTTGCTTTTAAGTCTCTTCTTTTACTACAAAACAGGTGGACTATTCCTCCTTCTGCTTCTTTTCGTAACTCTAATCGATTTTACATGTGGAATGCTGATCTACCGGTCAAAAACAAAATTCTGGAGAAGAAGCGTGATCCTGATAAGCATAATTTCGAATATCGGAATACTCATGTATTTTAAATACACTGGTTTCTTTGTTCAGGCAATAAATGATCTCCTGGGAACTGATATTGTTGTTAAAGACTTTCTGGGGGCCTTGTCGAACAGCTTGCTCGGAACAGATTTTAACGTAAGCAGTATCGTTCTTCCGGTGGGGATCTCCTTCTTTACTTTCCAGTCGTTGAGCTATACTATCGATATGTACAGGAGGAAGCTTGAACCTGTCAGAAATATTTTTGACTTCGGATTTTACGTCTCTTTTTTCCCCCAGCTGGTGGCCGGACCAATTGTAAGAGCTTCAGAATTCATTCCCCAGCTTTACAAGCAATACAGCCTTTCTCAAAGGGAGTTCAGCCATGCCTTATTCCTGATAATGAAAGGATTGATTAAGAAGATAATAATATCTGACTTCATTGCCGTTAATTTCATCGACAGAATATTCGATCTGCCTACCGCTTATTCGGGATTTGAAAACCTTATGGCTGTTTATGGTTACGGGCTGCAGATCTATTGTGATTTTTCAGGGTATACTGATATAGCAATAGGCCTTGCATTAATTCTTGGCTTCAGGCTGCCATTTAATTTCAACTCTCCTTACAAGGCCTCAAGCGTTGCCGATTTCTGGAAAAGATGGCATATATCGCTTTCGAGGTGGCTCAAAGATTATCTGTACATCCCCCTCGGAGGAAACAGAAAGGGTAAATTCCGCACAATCATAAACCTGATGATCACAATGCTTATTGGCGGCCTGTGGCATGGTGCCAATTTAAGGTTTATTATCTGGGGCGGCCTGCACGGATTTGGTCTGGCCATAAATAAATTATGGACTTTCATCTTTGGTGAAAAGACTCATAAACAGTGGTTTCCAAGGGCAATCGGTGTTTTCTTTACATTCCAGTTTGTAAGCTTTTGCTGGATCTTTTTCCGGGCCCAGGATATGCATAGTGTCGGACTCATTCTGCGACAGATATTCAGGGATTTCATTCCCGGATCATTCAACACCCTGTTTCAGGCTTACAGCGGAGTTTTTGCACTGATGGCTGCAGGGTACATTATTCATTTCCTTCCTGAGAAGTTCAAGGAATCATACCGCGGACTGTTTATTAAAATTCCCCTTGCAGTACAGATGATTATTGTTATCCTGACAGGATTCCTTCTTTACCAGATGAGAACCACCGAAATAATGCCGTTTATTTATTTCAGGTTTTAGTAGAGACAGATCTCAGATCTGTCTCTACAGATCAATTTTAAAGATAAATATCCTGGATTTTTGATTCACCCACAAATGGTGCGATCGCCCTCTTGTATATCCCCTGAACATATGCTATTGCCATTCCGTAATTTGTTACGGGAATGCCAGCTTTTATAGCCGGCTGCAGCCTGTTATGAAGCTGTTTGCGGGTTATCATGCATCCCCCGCATTGGATTACGAGAGCGTAATCAGTGATGGTGCGGGGCAGTGTATCAAGACCTGCAACTACATCGTACTCAATTTTCTTACCTGTAAAATTATTGATCCATCTCGGGATTTTTGTTCTGCCTATATCATCGCATGCCACATGATGAGTGCACGATTCAAGAAGAAGGACCCTGTCTCCATCCTTAAGGCCGGATATTTTTGGGGTTCCTTTAAGGTACAATTCAAAATCACCTTTGAACCTTGCAAGCATTATACTGAAGCTTGTAAGTGGAATGTCAGCCGGGATCGAAGCATCGGCCTTGATGAAAACCTGTGAATCGGTAATAGCCAGCACCGGTTTAATGGCTGTCTTTTTAAGGAAGGCATCAACTTCCCGCTCTTTTAAAACAATTGCAACAGCATCATTATCAAGGATATCTCTTATTGCCTGTACCTGCGGAAGAATAAGACGACCGGCCGGTGCCTCAACGTCAATCGGTGTTATAAGAATAACAATATCCCCCTGACTTAAAAGGTCGCCAAGAAGTGCAGGGGTATTATATGAGTGTTCAGGAATAGTATCCTTTATCAGTTTTATAAGATCTTCATAGTTTCGTTTATCGGCTGCAGAAAACTCAAAAAGATCCGATCCTGTATTGAATTTAATTTTTTCCCTGAATTCAGCTGATGGTTCAATCAGGTCCGATTTGTTATGGATAATAATAAAAGGGAGATCCTGATCATGAAATTTTCTGATAAGGTCATCTTCATGTTCGCCCCACGAATTTTCTGTAACCACAAGCAGGGCAAGGTCGATGATGTCCAGAGTTCTTAAAGTACGGTCGACTCTCTTATCTCCAAGCTCTCCTGAATCGTCAATACCAGCTGTATCGACTAGTATGACTGGTCCGAAGCCTGTTATTTCGAATGATTTTTTTACCGGATCGGTTGTGGTCCCGGCCTGCTTTGATACGATTGCAATATCCTGTCCGGCGAGGCAGTTAATTAGACTGCTCTTGCCGTTGTTGCGGCGGCCGTAGATGCCGATATGTGGTTTAGCGTCCCTGCCTTTTAACATGTTAATAATTTAACAGTAAAAGTAACAATAATAATTATAGGAATTTTGGGGCGGGGAATGTGGATTCCGGAACCGTCTTTTAATAGAATAATAATCTTAAGATTGGGGTGTGTCAAAAATAATGTATGAGATATCAAAATAAGTTGCAGGAATAAGTATAATTTATAAACTTTGGTAAAATATACCTTTGCGTGAAAGGGAACTGTTAATTAAAGATATCTTACATGGCAGAACCTCTTACCACCGATCAGATATTCATCAGGAAGCTGACTGAAATAATCGTTGCGAACCTTGGAAATGAAAACTTCGGGGTAAATGAACTTGGTGACGCGGCAGAGCTAAGCATTTACAGGCTGGGAAGGAGACTTCATTCAATCAACAGGAAAACTATAATTCAGTTCATCCGTGAGGTTCGCTTGCAGAAGGCTCTTGAGATGCTTCAGAATGAAGAATATACCGCTTCTGAGGTTGCATACAGAACCGGATTCGGCAGTCCGGCTTATTTCAATAAATGTTTCCATGAGTATTTTGGCTATTCCCCCGGGAAAGTAAAAAAAGGAGATCCAAATAACCCGGAACTAAATATTCTGACTCAGGTTACAGATGAAAAAATACAGAAAAAACCTGCATGGAGAGCTTTTGTTCTTTCCCTGCCCGGTATCCTGCTTCTTGCAATGTTATCGGTAACTGTCGGTTACTTAATATTTAATAAAATACATAAATCAAAGAAGTCAGATGACCTGATATCATCCGACGGCAGGATTTCAATCGCGGTAATGCCATTTCATAATATGACCAATGATACAATACTGAATGTCTGGCAGGATGGAATTCAGACTAATCTGATTACCTCTCTTTCAAACTCCGGAGAATTAAAGGTCCGCCAAATAGAAACTATCAGCAATTACCTTAAAAGCAAAGGACTTTCCAATTATGCCTCTATCACCCCTTCAGTTGGCAGTTCAATAGCACAGAAGCTCGATGCAAATGTCCTTATACATGGCAGCATAAACCAGGCGGGGGCAACAATACGTATAAATGCCCAGCTAATCAACTCAAATACTGAAGAACCTTTTAAATCTTTTTAGGTAGACGGAACCTCTGAGAAAATCCTTCATGTATAGATTCCCTTTCTGTGATGGTAAAGAATTTTCTTATAATCTCTAAACTGGGAAAAGTGGGACCTGCCGTTTTTCACAATCAGTTTGTTTCATCGACAAATTCTCCTGAGGCATATAGGTATTTCATTTATGGACAAACTGCTTATTATAAAAATGATTATAACACCGCAAGAGACTGGTTCTTACAGGCTCTGGTAATTGATTCAAACTTAGTCGGGGCTCTGGCAAAGATCTCAACATCATATTTTAACGAGTTCAGATACGAGGAGGGAAAAATCTGGTGCCTGAGGTATTACAGCAAACTGGATATGATGACAATGCAACAGAAAATATGGGCCAATGTGCTGTATGCCATTTACTTTAATACACCAAATGAAAGAATTAGGTACTTAAGGCAGTTGATTGATATTGATGACCACCAGCCAATAACTTATTTTCAGATAGGGGACAGCTACCTTGAGATGGATCAATTCGACAAAGCAATCCCTGAATCTGAAAAGGCTCTTGAAATATTTCAAAAATGGGATGCAAAACCTCCATGGATTGCATATTATATTGAGCTTGGACAGGCATATCATAAATCAGGTAAGTATAAGGAAGAGAAAAAGCTCTACAGGAAAGCAGAAAAGGATTTCCCTGATGATCCTGAACTTCTTGACCAGCAGGCCTGGCTTGCATTAACTGAAGGAGACACGGTTACTGCGAACCGGAAAATCAGGAAATATATCTCAATCAGGAAAGAACAGTCATGGTCAGAGGCAAAAATAGCAAGTAACGTGGCTTATATTTATTATATGTCAGATATTCCCGGGAAGGCAGAGGAATACTACCGGCAGGCTCTCTCATTGGAACCTGAAAATCCGTTGAGATTGACGGGTCTTGCTTATTTCCTGATCGATAAGGAACGGAATATAAATGAAGGTTTACAACTTGTCGATAAGGCTCTGGAATTAAACCCTGACAGTTATTATTCTTTTCATTGTAAAGGCTGGGGATTACATAAGCTGGGTAAACATAAAGAAGCGCTTGAATTCCTTGAAAAAAGTATGGATTTAAACCCTATTTACAGATACATAATCGCTCAGCATCTTGAGGAGGTAAAAAAGGCGGTTGCAGGACAGAATTGAATGGGAATGGGAGATTGGGGGAGAGGGGGAGATAATCTTCCGTCTTCTCAAAAGGATTATACAGGTCGCACCTACAGCGCTCAAAATCATCTTACTATCCAATTTCTATAGACAGGTCGTCCCTAACGGGACTTGAAAGACAATCATAGATTGTTTTCTATAAAAATTCCTTTCCTACGGGACTTAAAAGCTATTATTATTAAGTCTAAACTTCTTTAAGTTTAGTAATAATCTCATGTTTTAGAGGACCGATATGATTCCTTATGATCGCCCATACTATAGATGGATCAATTGCATCATAAGCATGTATAAGCCTGTTACGGAATCCTGAAATCTTTCGTGAATTGGATAAAGTTATATCAGGGAATAATTTTTCAAATTTATTGATTGCTTCACCTATAATTCCAAGCTGTCTTTCGACTGCACTTTGTGTTTTTAAGTCAGAAAGATAATCATCAAATTCTGTGATGTCCGTGGTAAAAGATTCTATCGATTCTATTGCCTGAAGAATATCAGATAAGTATTTTCTGCCCTGATCCGTCATAAATTAAAACTTTAGAAGAGTCAATGCTTTTCCTTAAAAATGGATTACGAATTGAAGAATCAGTAAGCAGATCAACTTTACAATTAAAGAAATTTTCAAACAGATCCCATAATGAAAGAAGCTTTTCGCCTCTGTCAAGAGGATCTTCAGAGTCAATTTCAACCAGGAGATCGATATCGCTTCTATCTGCGTCAAATTTCTCTGAGACAGATGATCCGAAAGCATATAAATATTTTACGTTGTGGTCTTTACACAAAATTGTAAAGTATGTTCGCCTCCTTGAAATCTCGTCTTTTATTTTCATATCTCAAAGATAAGTTTTTTTAATTAATGTCCCATCTTGTTTTCTATAAACAGGTCGTCCCTACGGGACTTGAAAATCATTGATTTGTGGTTGCTACAAACAGGTCGTCCCTACGGGACTTGAACGTCATTAATTGGTTGTCTACTATAAGCAGGCCGTCCCTACGGGACTTAAAAGTCATTGATAGGATGTCTTCTTCTATAAACAGGTCGTCCCTACGGGACTTAAATGTCATTGATAGGATGTCTTCTTCTATAAACAGGTCGTCCCTACGGGACTTAAAAGACAATTATAGATGGTTTTCTATGAGCAGGTCGTCCCTACGGGACTTATATCCCGGAATACCTGAAACAAATGTGCCGGAGGCAAATGATATATGTAGAAATATATTGAGATAATAGATATACTGTCCCGAACGGGACAGGACAACAGGATAGATATCAATGTTCTAGAAATATCTGAATCCTGACGGATTCTCCTGATTTTCACAATCTTATTCCCTGTGTCTGATAAAATCTGATCCGGATGCTCCTCCCGGAACCGGGAAGTGGGATATGATTTTATTTCAGATCCTCGAGCGAGAATCCCAGCTTCAGAAGATTACCCGGCTGAAGGATCTCCTTTAGCCGGGCTTCATCTACTATTTTTAGAATCGCATTTGCTTCGAAAATATCGTATTTCTTCTCTTTCATAAGCTTTGCAAGCTCCCCGGCCTTGTGATACCCGATATGTGGGGTCAGGGCAGTTGTTATTGCCGGACTGTGACTAAGTGAGTAATACCCGGTTTTATCGTTTACGATAAGTCCGGTTATCAGGTTGTCTTCTGCAGTCATGCTTGAGGAAATGAGAAGATTAATACTTTCAAGTACGGCATAACCTATCACGGGCAGATAAGGGTTAAGTTCAAGACAACCCTGGCCGCAAAGTGAACTGACCAGGTTGTCGTTTGAATATATCTTATGAGAAGCTGATATTATAAATTCGGGGATCACCGGATTGATCTTCCCGGGCATGATAGAACTGCCTACCTGTTTTTCAGGGAGCAAAATACTCTTATCCCCTACCACGTCCGAAGCAAGAAGACGCAGATCCGAAACCATCTTCTCGAGATTTACAGCCAATGCTTTAAGAATTGCGTGTACCTCCACCCATTTGTCGAGATTTGAAGTTGCATCCGACAGGTTTTCGCTGTGCGAAACCGGAAGTCCGGTCAGATTCCGTAATTCAGGAACAACCTGCATTATGAAAAACCTCGGAACAGCCAGGCCTGTTCCAATGGCTCCGCCGCCAAGATTTACGGGTTTTAAACGCTCAATGCATTTTGAGACTCTCCACCAGTCGCGTGAAAGCGCTTCATTATAAGAGCTGAAGAGTAGACTGAATGAAGATGGCACCGCCTCCTGCATCTGCGTAAAACCCGGCCGCAGCTTGTCATCTGAATCCCGTTCAAGCTTTTCGATCTTCAACCTGAGGCTGTTTATCCTGCTTTCGAGCGACTGCAGTAAGAACATTGCCGCCACAGTGAGCGCAGTGGGGATAACATCATTGGTCGACTGGTAAATATTAGCGTGCTCAGTCGGATCAATATAAGTGTACTCACCACACTTATTCCCAATCTTAAGCAAGGAAGCATTTGCAATGATCTCATTGATATTCATGTTGATGCTCGTACCTGCTCCGCCCTGGACAGCGGGTACAAGGAAATGCTCAAAATACTTGCCCTCAGATACCTCCCTGGCAGATCCAGTCATCGCATCGAGAATTTCATCACCAATGATTTTGACGGAAAGATTTTTGCCGTATTTATCAATTGCCGTGTCGCGGAATTTACGGTATGTTTTGTAGCACGCAAGCTTCGTTATACCAACGGCTTTATACCATTCTAATGGGAAAGGAGCATTTCCGGGAAAGTTTTCTTTTGCTCTGAGCGTGTGTATCCCGTAGAGAGCATCTGGGGGGATCTCTTTCTGGCCAAGACTATCTTTTTCTATCCGAAACACCACATTAAATGTTACTACCGGATACCGGCTTCGCGTATGCAACCACATCGGCTCCGGTAATTTCATCTTTACAAAGGATGATAAGCCTTTCAATAACATTCCTGAACTCGCGGATGTTACCTGTCCATTCTATTTTCTGAAGCTCATTTATGGCATCCTTCTTTATTGATTTTTTGCTCATCCCGTATTCGCCGCAGATAACACTATTGAAATGTTCAGCAAGAATCGGAATATCATCATGCCTTTCATTAAGGGTAGGAACATGAATAAGAATCACACTCAGCCTGTGATACAGGTCCTCCCTGAAAGTATTATTCTCAATCTCCTTCCTGATGTTTTTATTACTGGCTGCAATAACCCTGACGTTAACATGTATATCCTTGTCCGATCCCACCCGGGTTATCTTGTTTTCCTGGAGAGCCCTGAGAACCTTTGATTGCGCCGACAGGCTCATGTCACCAATTTCATCGAGGAAGAGCGTTCCCCCGTTAGCCTGTTCAAATTTGCCTATCCTCTGCTTGATGGCAGAGGTGAATGAACCTTTCTCATGACCAAAAAGTTCACTCTCGATAAGCTCTGAGGGTATGGCTGCACAGTTCACCTCAACAAAAGGACCTTTTGCCCTGCTGCTTTTTTCATGGATCTGGTGAGCTACCAGCTCTTTGCCTGTGCCGTTTGATCCTGTTATCAGAACGCGTGCCTCTGTAGGGGCAACTCGGTCGATCATCTCCTTAACCTTTTTAATAGATTCCGATTCACCGACAATTTCATACATCTTGCTGACCTTGTTCTTCAGCACCTGGGTCTGGGTTATAAGGGTCGATTTATCAGTGGCATTCCTGATTGTAATTAACAGTCGGTTCAGATCGAGTGGTTTTTCAAGAAAATCAAAAGCACCCTTCTTTATTGCTTCTACTGCAGTATCAATATTTCCATGTCCTGAGATCATTATTACCGGTATATCTGATGATGTCTCGCATATTTTCTGAAGCACTTCAATACCATCCATCTTTGCCATCTTAATATCGCAGAGAACAATGTCGTATGAATTGGCATTGAACAGCTCAAGGCCTGAAGGTCCGTCTTCAGCAAGATCCACCTCATGCTTTTCATATTCGAGTACCTCTTTCAGGGTATTCCTGATGGCCCGTTCATCATCAATAACAAGAATCTTTGACATATAGCCGAATTAAGTAAAATTGCTTTCTTTCTTAAAGGGCGTCAGGCATCGGGCATCTGGCCACAGGTCCTAAAGATTAGGACTGACACCTGTCGCCTGTTGCCTATCCGCTGTATCTCAGCCATTTCCACACCTCTTTCCAGGAGGTCTTCTTCCCGTACATCAGTATGCCGGTCCGGTAAACCTTGGCTGCCATCCATACAAAGGCCATGAATGTTATTACCATAAGCACCATTGAGACTGCCAGTTGCCACATGGGTACACCAAACGGGATCCGTGCCATCATTACAATAGGAGATGTCAGCGGGATCAGCGAGCACCAGAACGAAAGAGAGCTCTCAGGATTCTGCATTGTTCCCATGGCAACCATCAGGGCCAGGATGATAGGTATTGTAACCGGCAGCATGAACTGCTGTGTTTCAGTCTCATTATCAACCGCCGATCCGATAGCAGCGAATATCGAGGCATAAAGAAGGTACCCGGTGATAAAGTAGAAAATGAATGCAATAATTATAAGTCCCCATTGCTGGTTCATCGCACTGTCGAACAATTTGGAAAACTCAGCCAGATCAGGATTAACCTGTGGTGGTTGGTCTGCCACAGCCGACTGTTGTCCCTCTGTCATCAGGTTTTTAGATACATTCTGTGAAACTTCAGTTAAATCAGTTTTTTTCAGGATCGTTGATTTGAGAACTCCGGCAATAGCAACAGTGAGAAAGATCCAGATCATGAACTGGGTAAGTCCGACAAGTGCAATGCCTACTATTTTGCCCATCATAAGCTGAACAGGCTTTACTGATGAGACTATTACCTCAACCACACGGCTGGTTTTTTCCTCAATTACGCCCCTCATTACCTGCGACCCGAAAATAAATACAAGCATATACATAAGAAAACCCCCGATATACGCCAGAGCCATTGCAATCCCTGTGCTTGTACTTTTAACTTCTCCCGAATCGCCTATTTTCTGGGTCTGAATAGAGACCTTTGTCTCCACATTCTTCATAATATCATCGAGATTAGCGATATTGTAAGTCATAAGCTTCTGCCTTTCAATCTCTTTCTCCAGGGAGCTTTCGATATATTGAAGATCATTGATCGGAGGCTGCTTTTTTGATATCAAAGTAATGGCATTTGGGGTATTGACGAGTTCAGGAGAAATGTTGAGTACCCCATAATAACCAGCCTGTTCAAAAGATTTTTTAATGTCATCAAGCTTCACGTTTTCCAGGTAAACAAATTCAAGAGTCTTGGAATTTTTAATTACCCCCTTAAAAAGATCCGAACCGTCTTCAATAACTGCAATCTTTTTATAGTCCTGTTCCTGGTTTACCATTATCAGTGTCGGTACAATTATTAAAGCTGCCATCAGCACGGGAGCAAGGATTGTCATAATAATAAATGACTTTTTTCTGACCCGGGTCATGTATTCCCTTTTTATTATAATGGATATCTTATTCATATTGTGTGATTTATGATGTTAATTATGGGTCAGGGATTAATTCCGGTTTTCGACAACCCTGATAAATATCTCATTCATTGATGGAAGTGCAGGGTTGAATGAAATGACCTTACCCGATTTTAAGGCGAGTTGAAGTATTTCATTTGTTTCCATACCGACGGTTGTTTTAAGCCTGATTGTACTTTTTCCATTCTCAGTTTGTTTGTTCAGAATGTTGAACTGACCATTTCCTGCCAGTGTCACATCCCCTTCAAGAACAATATCGTACTCATTGGCCGCCCATTGTTTGCGGATATCATAGACATTTCCCTCGAGGATTGTTTTAGCCTTGTCTATAAGAGTAATATTATCGCATAATTCTTCAACAGATTCCATATTATGTGTTGAAAAGATGATTGTGGCGCCTCTCTCCCTGAGAAAAAGTATTTCGTTCTTAATTACATTTGCATTTACCGGATCGAATCCGGTAAACGGTTCGTCAAAGATCAGAAGCTTCGGTTCATGAAGAATCGTTGTCGCAAACTGAACCTTTTGCTGCATGCCTTTTGACAGTTCCTCGACTTTCTTTCCCCACCAGTCGACAATATCCAGCTTTTTGAACCAGTATTTTAGCCTTCTCATTGCCTCAGCCTTTGACAGGCCTTTAAGCTGTGCAAAGTACAATGCCTGTTCCCCGACTCTCATCTTCTTGTACAAGCCTCGCTCCTCAGGAAGATAGCCAATTGATATTACATCCTCCGGCTTCAGTTTTTTCCCGTTAAGGAACAATTCCCCCGAGTCAGGTCCGGTGATCTGGTTGATTATCCTTATCAGGGTTGTTTTCCCTGCGCCGTTTGGTCCCAATAGTCCAAAAATACATTGTTCAGGAACAGAGATGCTTACATCGTCAAGGGCATATTGTGTTCCGAACTGCTTGGTGATGTTTTTTGCTTCAAAAAGTGCCATGAAGTTGACTGGTTTGATTAAAGAGAGACGTAAATATATAAAAATCTGTGGAATTACATGTACTCACCCCCAACCCCCTCTCTGCTTACGCAAAGAGGGGCTTTAACATGTAGAATATCAATAAAAACCCCCTCTTTACAAAGTAGAGAGGGGGAATAAAGGGAGTGAGTATATGTGTATCGGTTACTGAAAATACCCTCTCATTCTCTCAAAGAAGCCCTTGTCGTCTTTATCGGGTTTAGGAACAAATGAGTCACTGTCTTTCATCTTTTCAATAATCTTCATCTCTTCACGGGAAAGGCTTTTCGGGATCCATACATTCACGTTTACCAGCAGATCGCCTCTGCCATAACCATTGACCTCGGGAAGTCCTTTTCCTCTCAACCGCAATATTTTTCCGGGCTGTGTGCCTGGTTCTATTTTGATTTTTACATTATTATCCACTGTCGGGACTTCAACATGTGTTCCGAGTATTGAATCAGGGATGCTGATAAATAAATTAAAGATCAGATCGTTCCCTTCCCTGATCAGGTCGGGGTGTTCCTCTTCATCAATAACAACCAGCAGGTCCCCGTTCATTCCTCCGCGTCTGGCTGCGTTACCTTTTCCATCGACATTCATCTGCATGCCTTTAGCGACTCCTGCCGGGATATTGATTTTGATAATATCCTCTTTCTGAACAATTCCCTCCCCGTAACAAGATGTACATTTTTTAGTTATTGTCTTACCCTCTCCGTTACAGGAAGGGCACACTGCGGTGGTTTGCATCTGACCCAGCAATGTATTTGTTACCCGGGTCACATGACCTGAACCCCTGCAGGTTGCGCAGGTTGCCGTGCTGTTCTGATCGGCAGCTCCGGTTCCGTTGCATGAAGTGCACATTACATATTTGCTGACTTTTATCTTTTTCTCCGTACCGGTTGAGATTTCCTGAAGGTTGAGTTTTACCTTTACCCTCAGGTTGCTTCCTTTGTTGATCCTTCTGCCACCGCTTCGCCTTGAACCACCAAATCCTCCAAATCCACCAAAAGCGTCACCGAAAATATCCCCGAATGACGAAAAGATATCTTCCATGGTCATGCCAGCTCCGCCAAAACCATTACCGGAGGCTCCGCCCACTCCTGCATGACCATAACGGTCATACCTGGCGCGTTTTTCATCATTGCTTAATATCTCATAGGCTGATGCAGCTTCCTTGAAGTTCTCTTCAGATTTCTTGTCACCGGGATTCTTATCAGGATGGTACTTCAACGCCTGCTTTCTGTAAGCTTTCTTTATCTCATCCTTCGTAGCCTCCTTCGATAAGCCAAGCACCTCATAAAAATCTCTTTTTTCCATCCTTGATTTTTTCTTTTCCTGACTTCCAAAAATTTCAGAAGCGATATTAAACTATTCTCCTATTACTACCTTTGAATGCCTTAATACTTTATCCTTCAGGTAATAGCCCTTTAATATGACTTCAACTATCTTCCCTTTTCTATCATCCTCGGCCACTGGTATCTTTGCTGTTGCATCGTGAAGATCAATATTAAAATTGCTGTTGAGCGATTCAATCTCCTTAACCCCGTTCAGCTTAAGAAAAGAAGATAATTTTACATATATCAGATCTATTCCTTCCTTCACGCCTTCACAATTTGCTGTGGATTCCATATGCTTAAGTGCTCTTTCGAAATCATCCATTAAAGGCAGAATCTCAAGAAGAAGTTCCTCTCCGGCATATTTTGAAATTTCCATTTTCTCCTTCAGGGTTCTTTTTCTGTAATTATCAAATTCAGCTGAGAGCCTTAAATACTTATCCTGTATCTCTGCCAGTTTTTCCAGTATAATCTTCACATCGTGTATTTTTTTGTCAGCTGCCGGTTCTGACCCGGTTTCATCTTCCGATGTTTTGCCTTCTGATTCCTCATCCACAGCTAACTCTTCACCAGTATCATTATTACCGGGATCTCCAGTCGTATTATCTTTATTTTCAGCTGTTTCTATATAATTCTTTTCCTTGTCGGCATTTGATCCGAAAATCTTTTTCTTAACCATTATTCTGAAATTTTTCTAATAATTACTCTTTGTCTAACAAAATATCTGCCAAGTGGGGATAATTGACAAATTGACAGGAAGAAATGTATTATGTATTATAGGCGATTGACGATGTAATTTTTATACATCGCCTATAGAACATCATAAATAATACATAATTACACCCTTTTTATATCTGCTCCCAGTGCATTGAGGCGGACATCTATGTTCTGGTAGCCCCTGTCGATCTGCTCGATATTATGAATCACGCTTTTACCATCGGCCGAGAGGGCAGCTATCAGCAAAGCCACGCCTGCCCTGATATCAGGCGAAGACATGGTGGTACCTCTCAGCCTTATCATCTTATCGAGTCCTATAACTGTTGCCCTGTGAGGATCGCAAAGAATTATCTGGGCCCCCATATCGATCAGCTTGTCAACAAAGAAAAGGCGGCTTTCAAACATTTTCTGATGGATCAGTATTGCACCTTTGGCCTGTGTTGCAGTGACCAGAAATACACTCAGAAGGTCGGGGGTGAGACCCGGCCAGATAGCATCGGCAATGGTCATTATTGATCCGTCGATAAATGTCTCTATTTCATAGTGCTCCTGACCGGGAATATATATGTCGTCAGCTTTTCTTTCAAATATGATTCCAAGCCGGCGGAATGAATCAGGAATAATGCCGAGGTTCTCATATGAGACATTTTTTATTGTTATCTCAGATCCTGTCATTGCCGCAAGTCCGATAAAGGAGCCAATTTCGATCATATCGGGAAGGATAGTATGATTGCATCCTCCAAGTTCCTTTACCCCGTCAATATAAAGGAGGTTGGAGCCTATACCATTAATTTTGGCTCCCATTGATACCAGCATCCGGCAAAGCTGCTGGATATAAGGTTCACATGCAGCATTATAAAGAGTTGTCCTGCCTTTTGCGAGTACCGCGGCCATAATAATATTGGCAGTACCGGTAACCGATGCTTCATCAAGATGTATATAAGCGCCTGATAAAGAAGGAGCTTCAACTTTATAGAAAGGATCAGTTGTATCGAATTCGAACCTGGCTCCCAGTTTCTGAAAACCTGTAAAGTGAGTATCAACCCTTCTGCGGCCTATTTTATCTCCGCCGGGTTTTGGGATAAAAGCACGTCCAAACCTTGCAAGAAGCGGTCCTACAATCATTATGGATCCCCTCAGGCTTGCACTTTGATTTCTGAACTGTGCTGTCTGAAGATAGCTGAGGTCAATATTCACCGCCTCAAAGCTTATACAAGATTCTGCTTCCTTTGATATTTTAACTCCCAGACAGCTTATCAGTTCAATAAGATTGCCGACATCACTAATATCCGGAATATTGCTGACAGTGACTTTATCAGGTGTCAGAAGAGTTGCGCAGATGATCTGCAGAGCTTCATTTTTTGCTCCCTGAGGAATAATTTCACCTTTCAGTGATTTCCCCCCCTGAACAATAAAACTACCCATTAATGACGGTTATGTACTTTTTTCCTTATAAATGGTTTATTCTGCTGTTTTCCGTGAGGTCTGCCCATCTGAGGTTTCTTCTTAACCGGGGGCAACAGCTCCCTTACCTCAAGAATCCTAACCCCGTCAGTTATTTTGAGCCTGCCACGCGATAACAATTTCATATCGCCTATGATCACCTCATCGCTTACCTGTCCGCGGTTCCAGGTGATATATGATTTTTTCATCTGGTTGACAATAAGATTCGTGAGGTATTCTTTTTCTTCACCATCATCCATTTCCGAGGCAGCATTGATCATCAGTTCAATTATGCGCCCATAGTGAAGATACCTTATGTCACCTTGCTTGTATGGTACCTGCTTTGGTTTTTCGATGAATTTGGAAGGCTCAGGGGGTGAGAACGGGAAATCAATGTCAAGATCAAAATCGGCAATGATTGAAAGATGGTCCCATAGTTTATGCTTGAAATCCCCAATATCGCGGATCTGGGGATTGAGATTCCCCATGATCTGTATTATTGTTTTTGCGGCACGGTTTCTTTCATCCCTGTCCTTGATAGTCTTTATGTGATCAACCATCTTCTGGACATTCCTGCCATATTCAGGCAAGGCCATTCTTTTTCGCTGGGTGTTATAGTCGTAATTCATCAAATGATATCTATTTCCTGCAAAGCTAATAATTAAATGCAAAAAAATACAAGGTGCACGCTGCAAGTTGCTTGTTGCAGGTTAATATGTTTTCAACAAATCATTTCTAACTTTGAAGAGTTAATATCCGGATAAACATGTATAAAGTACTTCTGGTCATAATCTCGTTGAACTTCCTGATCCCGCTGAAAGCAGATGATGGTTATAAGCGTAATCCCCTTATCGATGTATTAAATTATACATTCAGAATTTCGATCAGTGATACAAGTGATGCAATTTACGGGGAGGCTTCAATTTCTTTGAGTTTCAGAGGCGAAGTAACAGTTATGGATTTTGACCTGAAAAACTTAAGGTCCGACGGAAAGGGGATGGTAATTGACTCGCTGAAATTCAGTGTCTGCGGAATTAAATGGGCCCATTCTGAAAACAAGCTGATGATTACTGCTGAAAGATCATTGACAGCCGGGTCTGCTGGCATTCTGAAGGTATTTTACCATGGTATTCCTGCTGACGGACTTATAATTTCAGAAAACAAATTTAAAAACAGATCATTTTTCTCCGATAACTGGCCCGACAGGGCCGCCAATTATTTGCCATGCGTTGATCATCCTTATGATAAGGCAACAGTAGAATTTATAATTGTCGCCCCGTCTCATTATGAGGTGGTTGCAAGCGGATACCTCGTTGAAGAGAGCCACATCCCCGGAGATATCAAGCTTACCCGCTGGAAAGAGGATGTCCCCCTTGCAACCAAGGTAATGGCATTCGGAGCAGCAGAATTCGATTTCAGGCTTGCAGGTGTGACAGGGAATGTACCTGTCTGGTCATATGTTTATAAAGAGAACAGCGATGACGGATTTTATGATTATGGAATTGCAGTCAGGCCGGTTGCATTTTTCAGTGAACTGATAGGTCCATATTCATATGAGAAGCTTGCTAATGTGCAGTCCAAAACAATATTCGGAGGACTGGAAAATGCCGGTTGTATTTTTTATAGTGAAAATTCGGTGACAGGCAAGGGCAAGGCAGAAGGGCTTATTGCACACGAGATTGCTCACCAGTGGTTTGGCAATTCCGTTACCGAAAACGACTGGCATCATATTTGGCTGAGCGAGGGCTTTGCAACATACCTTACATCGGTTTATATGGAGAAGAATTATGGCAGAGAGCGGCTTGCGGAGGAAATGAAGACCGACCGCGACCAGGTAATCAGGTTTTATCTTCGGTCACCCCGTCCAGTGATCGATACAACCATTACAAACCTTATGAGATTATTGAGTGTCAATTCATACCAGAAAGGCGCCTGGGTGCTTCATATGCTCAGGCATGAGCTTGGTGATGAAGTTTTCTGGAGAGGTATGAGATCATTTTATGATAAGTTCAGGAACAGGAATGCAATTACCTCCGATTTTGAAAAGGCGATGGAGGAAGTCAGCGGAAAAGACCTCACCCGATTTTTTAATCAATGGCTATATGTTGCAGGACAACCTGATCTTAAAATCACGAAGACTCCCCTAAAGAAAAATGGAAATACTGAAATAACAATTGAACAGAAGCAGGAATTCCTTTACAGCTTTCCAATTGATCTGTTAATTAATTCACAGGAAGGTGAATACAGAAAAAGTATTCGTATATCTGAACGGGTGACCAGGCTGATGGTTAAAAGTGCTAAAATAAATGAAATCGTTCCTGATCCTGATGTAAACCTTCTGTTCAGGCAGGTATCAGAATAAAGGATTTATAATCCAAGAAACTGAATTGCAATTCCCGAGAAAAATATCATTGCCCCGGCGATAACGTTGCTGTACTTTTCAACAGGTTTCAGGTTTATCCTGCTGAATCCAAGCTTGAATGCAAGGACTATTCCCATCATGGTAGAAATAGTGACTACAGAGAAAAGAAGGGAGACCACGACAGCACCCGGAATATTATGTTCCGCGGCCGGATACATAATTATCGGGATCAATGGTTCACAGGGACCAAATATAAAGATCAGGAATAGGATCCATGGAGTCGTCTTAACCACATCTGCTTCATGAACATGCGAGTGCCCTTCAACATGAGCATGTTCGTGGACATGAGTATTCCCTCCGATGTGGAAATGTGAATGGGTGTGTTTTTTCTTCCTGTAAATATTCCTTATGCTTATGATCATATAAACAAGTCCGAATGCAATAAACAGCCATGCAGCAATATTTCCCCTGAATGATTCAACTGAAACAAGCTTACTGACTGATATTCCGACTGCAATTCCAACAAGACCAAGAACCACGGAGCTAAGAACATGTCCAAGCCCGCACAGGAAAGTGATAAACATGGTTTTCTTTGTAGTCCACTTCTTGGCTTCGCTCAATACTATGAACGGCAGATAGTGATCCGGACCAAGGATTGTATGGATAAAACCAAGCGAGACTGCGGTGACAGATAAAAGTGCTATTGATTTATCCATAAGTGATTGCCTGAATATTGATTAAAATCGAATCTGTTAATGCAATAATAAGGAATATATTTATATAAATGCAATTCAGGGGAAATTTCTCTGTTTGCTTTGCGGTTGAAAAGGACCTTATTAATACAACCAGCTATTCTCTGAATAGATCAGCTCATTTATCTGGATATTCTGATTATTAAGCAGCTTCCTTGAATTATTGATGAAAACATTCATTTTCTGATAATCAGCATTTTTAGTAAAGAATTCAGGCTTGTTCTCAAACTCTGAGCATGGCAGAATGAAGAACTTCTTCCTGTAGTTTTCAACAGGGGTATAGACCCATGTAAGGTAGTAACCCGCATTGGAAACGTAAAGTGAATCGGCCTTTTTTGTGAGTTCGATCCTTACCATTGCACCTCCGTCTCTCCTGATTGTTCTCTGGTTCGAAACATAGTTACCCAGCGAGTAAACGGCAATCCTGTCCCTTAGGGTAGAATCACTTTTTGTCCATTCCATTCTCTGGAGGACATGAGGATGAGAGCCAATTATCAGATCGACACCCCGGCTGAAAAAATAATCAGCCAGATCAGTCTGGATTTTTGAAGGCAGCGTGTCATACTCCGCTCCCCAGTGAAGGAACAGGATAATTGCATCAGGATTTTTGCTTTTTGCTTTTTCGATATCTGCTGAAACAGCATTCTTCTCAAGCATGTTTACAATTACAGGCGGAGGAACGGTGATGCCATTGGTTCCATATGTGTAATTCAGCAAAGCAAGGGAAAATCCATTCTTCCTGAGGATTATCGGGGATAGAGTATCCTTTGCAACAGGATCGGTAAATGTACCGGTATGAGGAATCCCAAGGCTGTCGAGTCTGTTAATAGTCTTCAGAATGCCATTTCTACCCCGGTCGGCAGCATGATTATTGGCAGTTGCAAAGACATCTATCCCCGCATTAATACATGCTTCAGCAAGAGGAACAGGAGAGCTGAAAGTCGGATACCCGGAGTATGGAGCGCCAGCCAGCGTGAGCTCGAAATTTGCGATTGCTATATCGGCCTCCGAAATTTCGTCCTTCACGTACTGGAACACATCGTCATAATTATATGAATGTGTTTCTCTGTCTTCAGCCGACCAGATCTGTTCATCGTGCCCCATGATATCTCCTATAAAAAGAAGTGAGATCTTCTCATTCAACGTGTCAGCATCCTGTGCAGACAGTAAAAATGAATTGATCGTTATCAGGACCAGTGAGTTTATTTTTCTGAACATAAATTACTCAAATAAAGAATTCGTAAATTTAATAATTATTAAATTTGCCGGCTTAAAATAATGGAATCCAATAACTGATTCACAAATAAGATGAAGGAATCGGGAAATCACCCGGATATTAAAAAGCTATCTCTTTTAGGTGTAATAGTAACGATGGGGATTGTGTTCGGCGATCTTGGCACGAGTCCGTTGTATACAATGCGTGCTATCCTGATCGGAGGGGGGGACAATTTTAGCGACTTGCTGATTTATGGTTCATTATCCTGCATTTTCTGGACACTTACATTGTCAACAACAATTAAGTACATAATTATTGTACTCAGGGCTGACAATAATGGTGAAGGAGGTATTTTTTCGCTTTTTGCACTTATAAAAAAGAAATCTTCATGGGTTGCTGTGCTGACAATGACAGGAGGTGCCGCCCTTCTTGCTGACGGAGTCATAACACCTTCAATTACAGTTACATCAGCAGTTGAAGGTCTGAGAATGGTTAATCCTGTAATTCCGGTTGTCCCGATAGTTTTGGTTATAATTACTGCACTATTCTTTATCCAGCAATTTGGCACCAAATTAATCGGAAGTTCATTTGGTCCGATAATGCTGATCTGGTTCGCCATGCTTGGAGTACTGGGTTTTTCCCAGGTAATTCTGCATCCTTTTATCATTAAGGCAGTTAACCCGGTTTACGCTTTCAGGTTTCTGTCGGAGTATCCCGGAGGTTTTATTCTTCTGGGAGCAGTTTTCCTTTGCACCACCGGTGCTGAAGCCCTCTATGCAGATCTTGGACATTGTGGAAGGTCAAACATAAGAGTGTCATGGATCTATGTGAAACTATGCCTGCTTTTAAATTATTTTGGACAGGGTGCGTGGCTTATTTTAAATTATACACCCGGTTCGGATATAAATCCGTTCTTTAAAATAATGCCGCAATGGCTCCTTTTGCCAGGAATATTGCTGGCGACAGCAGCCGCAATTATTGCCAGCCAGGCGATTATAAGCGGCTCGTTTACCCTGATAAGTGAAGCTGTTTCCCTTAACTTCTGGCCAAGAGTCCGGACTCTGCACCCCACTTATATAATGGGGCAGGTATATGTACCATTTGTGAACTGGTTTCTTTGGATTGCATGTACTCTCGTTGTCATTTCATTTCAGCAATCTGAAAACATGAGCGCGGCTTACGGCCTGGCGATAACAATTACAGAAATTATGACAACCTGCCTATTATCATACTACCTGTTGCAAAAAGGGATCAACCACCGCCTTATACTACTTCTGCTTATGGTTTACCTTACAATAGAAGGTAGTTTCCTGATGGCTAATCTATACAAATTCAAAAATGGAGGCTGGTTCACACTTCTGCTTGCCTCATCATATTTCCTGCTAATGTTCGGCTGGTATTTCGGACGAAAAATAAAGAACAGGTATATTACTTTTGCCAACCTTAATAAATTTACTGACCTTTTCAGGGATCTGTCAAAAGACGAATCTGTTCCAAAAACTGCAACCAACCTTGTTTATATAATCAGAGCAAACAGGAAAGACCAGGTTGAATCGAAAGTTATCTTCTCGATCTTTCATAAACAGCCAAAGAGAGCTGATACATATTGGTTTATTCATATCGACAGGGTTTCCGATCCTAATCGGTTTGAATATCATGTGACGCAGCTGATCCCCGGAATTCTGATCAGGATTGATTTTGAAATCGGATTCAAGGTCGAACCCAAGATCAACCTCTATTTCAGAGAAGTGATTGAGGATCTTGTGGGAGAGGGTGAGATAAAACTTGAAAGCGGTTACGATTCCCTGAGAAAATACAATGTAGCGGGCGATTTCAAATTTGTAAATATTGAAAGAATTATGCCCAGGGATTTTAAGCTTAGCAACCGGGAGAATTTCATTCTGGCCTTAAACAGAATTGCTGGCAGATTGAATATTAATGATGTAAAATTCCTTCAGCTTGATTCAACAAATACTATAATTGAACAGGTACCTATCCTGATTGACCAGCCCAGTCATACAAGGATTAAGCGGATGAATACTCCGGAGTAATGGAAAAGAAACAAGGGCATCTCGATATCAGCAGGCTCTCCTTCGGGGGATTGATCATAACTCTTGGGATTGTATTCGGCGATATTGGCACCAGTCCTCTCTATACAATGAAAGCTATCGTTCTTGGCGGTGCCGGGAACTTCAACGAACTTCTGATTTACGGTTCATTATCATGTATCTTCTGGACACTAACGCTTCAGACGACCATCAAGTATATTATCATTACTTTAAAAGCCGACAATAAAGGAGAAGGGGGCATATATGCACTATTCGCACTTATTAAGAAGAAATCATCATGGGCTGCGGTATTGACTATGATCGGAGGCGCTGCCCTGCTCGCTGACGGGGTTATAACACCTTCCATAACTGTCACCTCTTCTATTGAAGGATTAAGGCTTTTCAATCCTGATATTCCTGTGGTTCCTATAGTCCTTATAATTTTTGCAGTGCTTTTTTTTATCCAGCAGTTCGGGACAAATATTGTAGGCTCATCGTTCGGCCCGATGATGGTCGTATGGTTTTTAATGCTTGGAGTCATCGGTTTTTCCCAACTTGTTAATTATCCTGATATAATAAAATCGGTAAATCCTGTTTTTGCCATAAAATTCCTTACCCAATATCCGGGAGGATTTATCCTGCTTGGGGCTGTTTTTCTGTGTACAACAGGTGCCGAGGCGCTATATTCTGATTTGGGCCATTGCGGCAGGAAGAATATTCGTATCTCCTGGATATTTGTAAAAACAATGCTTTTATTAAATTACTTTGGACAGGGAGGGTGGCTATTGACAAATAAGATTTCAGGAGATGATTTTAATCCATTTTTTACAATCGTGCCTGGATGGTTTCTATTTCCAGCCGTTCTCATTTCGACAGCAGCTGCAATAATTGCCAGTCAGGCTCTTATCACAGGCTCATTTACGCTTATAAGCGAAGCAGTTTCACTTAATTTCTGGCCCAAGATCAGAATCTCATACCCGACTCATGTCAAAGGTCAGGTTTACCTGCCTTCCATTAACTGGTTCCTCTGGATCATGTGCAGTCTTGTTGTATTATATTTCAGGAAATCCTCGAATATGGAGGCAGCATACGGACTGGCAATTACAATTACAATGATAATGACCACCCTGCTCTTATCATATTACCTCTATCAGAAGAGTACACATCGTCGTTATTCACTGTTGATGCTGATTATATTCCTTACAATTGAAGGCAGTTTTCTAATTGCCAATCTGCATAAATTCAAATACGGAGGCTGGTTCACCCTGCTGCTTGCTTTGATATATTTCCTTATAATGCTTGGCTGGTATTTTGGACGGAAAATAAGGAACCGGCATATAACATTCGTAAAGCTTGACGGATACCTTCCAATTATTGAGGATTTGAGCAAAGACAAATCAGTTCCGATAACAGCCACCAATCTTGTATATCTGATAAAAGCCAATAATAAGGATCAGGTGGAGGCAAAGGTCCTTTATTCGATTTTTCAGAAACAGCCTAAAAGGGCTGAAGTCTATTGGCTGCTTCATGTAGACAGAGTTGATGATCCGTACAGGTTTGAATATGAGTTCGAGCAAATAATACCGGGGATTCTGATAAGAGTCGATTTTCATATCGGATTTAAAGTCGATCCCAGGATCAATCTCTATTTTAAAGAGGCACTTGAAGATCTTGTTAAGTCGGGAGAAATAAGCCTGAAGAGCAGCTTTAATTCTTTGAAAAAGCACGACTTCCCGGGCGATTTTAAATTCATTATTATCGAGAGGATAATGATACGCGACTTCAAATTGTCAAATTGGGAGAACTTCATTCTTACCTTAAACAGGATAGCTCAGGTGATAAGCTTACCGGAGATCAGAACTCTTAAGCTCGATCCGACTAATACTATTACGGAACAGGTACCGATTATTATCGATCAGACTCGCCTGAAACGCATCAAACGGGTATGACCTGCTTCATAGTTTAATGCAATTCCCGGGTGGTTCAGAGCAATTTCAGGAAAAGAGACCCCTGCAGAAACTTAATAGTGTTATTTTAGTCTCTTTATTTGATAACAATTGATCCGTACTATTATGAAAAGAAATGGTTTCCTGTTAATTATTCTTTTGCTGATGCCTTTTTTCACTGAAAGAAATATTACAGCCCAGGAAGTTCTTGAAATATCTGTTCAGTCAGATAAACCAGGAGCCGAAATCCAGTCTGCAATGTGGGGGGTATTTTTTGAAGATATCAACTTTGCAGCTGATGGCGGAATTTATGCCGAGCTTGTAAAAAACAGATCATTTGAGTTTGAATTACCAATGACCGGCTGGCGGACAATATCAAATCCAAAACTAATCTACCCGGTTTCAACAACTGTCAAAGTGGCTGGAAGGAAAATAAATGCTGTCGCCGAGCCGTTATCGGTAAGCATCTTTATTATTGATTTTAAAAGCCGGTAATGGAATTATTTCAATCACTTCTGGATTGGTATATAGCCAATCTGAACTATTTCACAATAGCATTGCTGATGCTTATTGAAAGCACATTTCTGCCTTTGCCTTCCGAAGTTGTTATCCCGTTTGCTGCTTATAAAGCGGCACAGGGCGATCTGAATATTTTTGGAGTTGTATTCTTTGGAACTGCCGGGGCATTAACCGGTTCACTCATTAATTATACACTTGCATTTTACCTGGGACGACCTATAGTATATAAATTCGCTGAATCAAAGATCGGAAGGCTCTTCCTTCTCTCGAGAGAAAAAGTCGAACATGCAGAGAACTATTTTATCAGAAACGGCAAAACCTCAACTTTTATCGGGCGTCTTGTTCCCGGGATAAGGCATCTGATATCCATTCCGGCAGGTCTGGCGAAAATGGATCTTCGAAGTTTTATGCTTTACACATTTATCGGGGCAGGTATCTGGAATATTATCCTTGCAATAGTTGGTTATTATATTTACGATGTCAGAGATAAAATTTTCCCGTATCTCGACAATGTACTTTATATCCTGGGAGCTCTCTTTGTTATTTATCTGGTCATAAAAGGAATAATCAGGAGGAGGAATAAAAACAACAAGCCAAAGTCCGGCTTCGATGTTTTGGATCCATAAGGTGCATCGCACCGCAATATTTATTCTGAACTGGTTAAAGGATAGTCGGAAGGAGAAATAAAAGGGCTACAATACCGATCGATGCTGCAATCATTCCGGCATTAATCTTATCGTTTTCGACTTTTACGATGTTTTCCATCGGAACAGTCAGTTTTCCGCTTGCTATCTTAACTGCGGAAAACGGTTCTGCATAAATATGGACCTGACGGCTTTTTTTGACCACCTCAGGCTTATAGATCAATCCTGTAAAATGATTACCGGCTTCAGTGACAGGCTTAATGATCCAGGTACTGTCACCGGCATGAAAATAGTAGAGATTTTTCCAGTTTGGCGCTTTTGCTATTTGTCCGGGAGGTAAATTTTTTGTCGATACGCAACTGAAAAGCATAAATATCACTGCGAGTAAAAACAAGAAAACACCTGATCTGTGGTATTTCTTAATCATCGTAATTACTCAATTACTACCGCATCATCAAATTTCTGCGACTGAATACTGACCTTCCGGTGCTGAACCTTATGAATCCCCTTGCTTCCGAAAAATCCCCAGCCGCCGCTTCCGAGAAGGAAACCGAGAGCATATAATCCACCGTTATTGTTCGTTGCGTACATGGTGATATCCTTGTTGAAAAGCATCCCGATAAAGTCGAAAGGGGCTATAAATCCATGCCATAATCCTCCGAAAAATCCATACCGGTGACCTGTAAGGCATTGATCAATAATCTCATTTTTAGCACACCCTGTCAACAGGACAATAGCTAAAAATAAAGAAAAAAGCAGAAAATTTCTTTGATGAGCTTGTAATTTCATTTTAATGATTTTTAAATTGACATATATCAGAAAAGAGTCCTGTCGATGGGCTTACCTGAATATTTCCTTTCGTGATCAATAAGCCATTTTTTCTTTTCCAGTCCACCGCCATAACCGACAAGATCTCCGTCGGAACCGATCACCCTGTGACATGGGATTATTATTGCTATCCGGTTTGATCCGTTGGCGCCAGCAACTGCTCTTACTGCTCCGGGATTTTTAATCGATTTAGCCTGTTCAAGATAGGATATGGTTTTTCCATAAGGGATCTTCTTAAGAACATCCCAGACTGTAAGCTGAAAATCGGTTCCCGAAGTTATCAGGGGAAGCGAAAACTCTGTCCTTTTTCCTTTGAAGTATTCTTTCAGTTGTTTTTTCAGGGCTCTCAGATGCTTGTTGCTTCCTGTCTTTACTGATTCATTGAATGTAAGGGCCATCCGGTTAAATTCAGATTCGAGAGCCGGCCTGCTTGTGAATTCAAGAAGGCAAATGCCGTCTTTTGTGGCGGCAGCTGCCATATCTCCGAGAGGAGACTCGATTATTATCGTTTTTATCATCTCCCTTCTTCCTAAATTTTCTTCCCTATAAACCTGTCCGAAGTCGACTTAATATATTTGATATTTCTGAACCTCATTGCCGACCAGTCTTCATCGATATTTACCATGCGGATATCGAAAAACTCAAGATCGTTCAAAGCTTTCCACCCATGATCCCTGTTAAGGTCTGAGGTATACTTTTTTGATGTTTTTTTTGGATAACAGAACCACAGGATGCCATCCACGGCAAGATTATGCAGTGCTACCTGGGTGATATCTTCAACTTCCGCCGCTTTTCTGACGAAAATTATCATGAAATCATACGGATACCTCAGATCTATTTCATTATCTATCTGGATATCTTTAATTTCCCTTTGTGAAGCCAGTTTAAAACTCTTCTCAGCATTCGAAATAACTATTCGCTTCTGCCCTTTATAATTCAGCTTTTCAAGAAGAGTCTGCATGAGGATCCCCGATTTGTATGGCAATTTAAGAAAAATCTGAAATAACTGATATGTTTCTGATAAAAGATAGTAAATTTACCATGTCGAAAACGGGGTGCCTTAATATTACGGGCTGAGATCATACCCTTACACCTGATCCGGGTAATGCCGGCGAAGGGAAAAAGCACCCCCTGACATTTATGAAATTATAAATAATCAATGAAAATCCATTTTTCATTCCTTTTTATTGTTTTCATTTCAGCTTTACTTTTCAATCCGGAATACCTGAACGGTCAAAGCCTGAGAGGGAAGGTGACTGATTTAAATGACGATCCGCTTGCAGGAGCAAGCATTGCAATTGCCGGTACATATAACGGCGTACAGTCAGGAGCCGACGGAGTTTATGGCTTCAGCGGACTGAAGCCGGGTAACTATACCATCCGGTTTTCATACATTGGCTATGAAACACTGGTTAAAGACCTGGAAATTGTAAACGACACGCTTCTTGATGTTAAGCTCAGTCCGATGGCCATAATTACCGGCGACGTGATCATAAGTGCAACCCGGGCAGGCGATAAGGCTCCGCTTGCCTATACAAATATTGCCGGCGATATTCTTGAAAAACGTAATTCAGGACAGGATATGCCTTATCTTCTGGGCCTCACGCCATCATTTATTGAAACATCAGAGGCAGGCAATGGCATCGGCTATACCAGTATGAGGATACGGGGAACTGACGCCAGCAGGATCAATGTAACTATCGATGGCATTCCGCTTAATGATCCTGAATCACAGCAAGTCTTCTGGGTTGACCTTCCTGACCTTGCTTCATCAGTTGACAATATCCAGGTGCAGCGCGGTGTCGGCACCTCTTCAAATGGAGCGGGAGCTTTCGGGGCTTCAATTAATATTCAGACAAGGGGTATTGAAAATGAGCCATTTGCTGAGATAAATTCATCAACAGGTTCATTCGGCACCTTTAAGAATAATATTACGGCAGGGACAGGACTGCTTAAAAACAGATTCGCATTCCAGATGCGCTATTCTGATCTGCGAAGTAACGGGTACATTGAACGTACTGGTTCAGAACACAATTCGGCTTTTATGAGCGCTCTTTACAGGTCGGGAAAATCGCTTCTTAAAGCGAACATAATCCTCGGGAAAGAACATACCGGAATAGGGTGGTGGGGAGTCCCGGCTGATATGCTGGCTGTAAACAGGAGATACAATCCGGCAGGGGAGTACACTGATGAAAATGGAGTAATCCATTACTATGATAATGAGAGTGATAATTATACCCAGAATCATTACCAGCTTATTTACAGTCTTAGATTATCCGGAAATCTGTCTCTTAATTCGGCTCTTCATTATACAAAAGGGAAAGGCTATTATGAGGAATTTAAAGAAGACGATTCATTTGCAGATTATGGATTGCAATCAGTAACTATTGGTGGTACAACTTTCAGCCAAAGTGACCTGATACGAAGAAAATGGATGTCGAACGATTTCTATGGTTTAGTCTGGTCGCTGAATTGCAGGAATGAAAAAATAGAGGCCAGTTTCGGAGGAGGAATGAACCTTTATTCAGGCGATCATTTCGGGCGGGTAATCTGGATGAGATATCCCGGAGTAGAGGAGAGAGATCATCAATGGTACTTCAATAAGGGTAAAAAAGGAGAAGCAGGTATATATGGAAAAATGAACTGGTCAGTATCCCGGACTCTCTCTGTTTTTGGGGATTTGCAGTACCGGTATATTAAATACAGTCTCGAAGGAAGCGATGATGATCTGAAGAATATCGGACAGATCCACAGTTTCGGCTTCTTAAATCCAAAAGCCGGCCTGTTTCTGGCAATCGCATCAAATCAGGACGCATATCTCTCATTTTCAGTAGCAAACAGGGAACCGACCCGTACCGATTTCAAGGAGGCCTCAGGTGACAATGAGGCAATACCCCGGTCAGAAAGACTATACGATACCGAGCTCGGATATAAGCTGAGATTTGAAAAAAGTTCTTTCGCTCTGAACCTGTATGGCATGATCTATAAAGACCAGCTGGTGCCAACAGGGGAGCTGAGCAATGTTGGGTACCCTATTATGACAAATGTTGAAAAGAGTTTCAGAACAGGAGCAGAAATCACTGCAGGGTTTATTCCTGCTGATTTTATTGCATGGGACTTCAGCCTTACCCTCAGCAGAAATAAGATTCCTGACTTTACGGAGCATTACATTGATTATAATACATCCGACTGGTCGTCAGAATATAAAAGCAGGAGGCTGGGCACTGTTGATATTGCATATTCACCATCGGTTATTGCCAGCAGTGATGTGGCAATAAAAATAATCAATGAAATAAGGCTTCATTTGATAAGCAAATTTGTGAGCAAACAATACTTTGACAATACCATGAGCAGGGAAAGGATGCTCGATCCCTACTTTTTCAATAATGTAATGATCGATATTGAGCCGGAAACAAAGCGTCTTAAAGATGCCAGTCTGCAGCTTCTCGTTAATAACATTTTCAATACGGAATATGAGAATAATGCTTACGGCGGCAACTGGTTTGAGGACGGAACCGAAAAAAGCTGGTCATATTTTTTCCCCCAGGCCGGCATTAACTTTATGCTTAAGCTTGGATTGAAATTCTGATGGTATGACAATATCTGATTGGATATCAAATAACTGGATCGAAATCTTTGGCGCCGTAACCGGCATAATCTACGTTTTTCTCGAAATCAGGCAGAAGATATGGCTCTGGCCTGTGGGAATAGTAACATCTGCAGTTTACATAATCGTGTTTTTCACAAGCAAGTTCTACGCTGACATGAGTTTGCAGGGGTATTACCTTGTAATAAGCTTTGTGGGGTGGTACTGGTGGGTAAAGGGCACAGGGCACAGGGCACAGAGCACGGAGCAAAAAGAAACTGAAAAACTATTTGTAACAAGATTAAAATCCAAAACAGGTGTTGCCCTGGGAGTAATATTTATATTGCTGTACTTTTTGATGTGGTTTGTACTTTCGCGCCTTACTGATTCCCCGGTTCCTGAATGGGATTCATTTATAACATCCCTTTCGATCATCGCGACATGGATGCTTGCACGAAAGATCTATGAACACTGGTTTTTATGGATAGTTGTTAATTCTGCCTCAGTAATACTGTTTGCAACAAGAGATCTTTATCCGACAGTAATCCTGTACCTGGTTTATCTTGCAATGTCGTTTGTCGGGCTTAAAGAGTGGAAGCGCTCCTTATAAAGTGTCACATTTTGAGAACAGTTTCAGGTCCCAAACATCAGCAAAAACACGTCCTGCCTGTTGTTCTATCCCATACTCCAGGACCATTTCCAGGGAACGTATATCTGGCAGGGTAAAGATGCCTTTTTCAAGCAGCTGATCCATTGCCCCGTTTCCAGCTCTTACAGGGATTAAAACGCAGCACTCCACGCCTGCATTGAAAGCAAAATCGAGTGTTCGTTTGGCCCAGAAAACACCTTCGGATTCCGAAAGGGAAGGTGGACGAAGAAGAATAAATGCTCTTGTGAATATATCATGCTCCATGAGAAAATTTACCGATCCGGTAAAATCGCTGAGCATCATCCTTTTATTGAGTTTCTTCAGAATTTCTGTATTTACAGTCTCCAGTCCGATAGCGATCTGCAGGTCGGATTTTATCATGTCCCTGAACCTGAGGCAATTTTCATTTATTAACGAGGGATGACTTTCAACAATAACTGTTTCGAAACTGCTTATCAGAGAAGCAATTTTAGGGTAATCTTTTTCAGGTATTGCTTTTTTATCAAAGAAACTACCGCTGTTGTAAAGTTTAAGATTTTTTGCTTCAGGCATATTATTAAGCGCCCATTCAATCTGGGCAGGGATAGCTCCTTCAGGAACTGATCTGTCTGTGGTGTTTTTCCAAAGGTCGCACATCAGGCAATGAAAAGGACATTCCCTGTTTGTCAGAAAAATGGTAGCGACATCTTCAATAGTCCCTGAAGGAGTCCTTTCTTTTTCTATATTCCATGCATAGGGTTTCTGCGGATCGATACTATTTTTATTACCACGGCAGGATACAATCCACTTATCGGTTACCGCAGGGTTCGTAAAATCATTCATAGCTTGAAAGAAACTCTTTCCGGTAAGCTGTTTCCTTTTCAGGGAAATGATTGCAGAAGGTATTTGCCGGTGCTGCACCATGCTGAAAACGCCTTTTGGGGAATACAGGCATGGTTATGCCTGTAACTGCTTTGACTCCCCCGGAAACGATTTGTCCCTTAAGATCATATAACTTTTTATGATCCCAGCCTGTAATATCAATGAATGGTATACCTTCTGAGACTTCAATCACATTTGGCAATGTATAAGGGCTGAAAGATTCAAAACCAAGACTTTCACCTGTTGTATAAGTCCTCATGATTCCCCTGCTCAATCCACCTGAGTAAGTAAGAGAGTGTTTTATTGAATCGACTCCCCATCCTTCATGGTAAAGCATCAGGTTGTTGAGTACGCTTCGGATTGTAAGTTCCGGATTCTCTTCAATAGGATAGTCCTTCATATTCTCGTTGCCTCCATCGCCGTCAATCATGAATTTCCAATCCGGATAGCGTGATCTGATGCCTTGCAAAAGTGCCATATTCATTGTAGCTGCCTGTATATCAAGAGGTTTGTAGTCTTCAACTACCCTTACAGTATTCTTCCAGTCGAGAGATGAATAATCTGCTTCAATTACTTCAAGGAAAAATCCCAGATTAAGATCATCAAGGAACTTTTTTGCCTGGGTCAGGTCTTCTCCCCCTCCGTCAATACTAAGAGTAAAAGCCTTAAGCCGCGATGGGCTTTCACCAAGTTCCCTGAGAGCCTGGTACACCAGAAGGAAAAGAGCTCCGCTGTCAATTCCCGCTGAAAAAGTAATACCAACAGGTCCGGTGCCGGCGCGGAATTTCAACCATTTCTTTATCTCTTCCAATAAGGTTCTTATGTAAAGTTCCCCTGTTTCCGGAATATCTGATGAAGTGTATTTGTTCCTTTCAGGTTTAAAGAACCTTTCATAGACCGGATTTGGATCGGGACAGCCCAGAAGCTCTATTTTTGTTATATAGTGTGCCGGAACCATCCGTGTATATGAAGGATGGAACTGATGATCGAGGCCCTCTTTTTTAAGATAATCAAAGATGGTGTCAATCCGTTCAGCAACAACAAGCTCAGGTCCGCCCGGCCTTTTTGCAATGAAATACCGGATTGGACGGCCGATTGATCTTGCCATCCTTATCGTTTTGCCATCAACAGAAACAAGCGAAAACTGCCCGTCTATTTTCCGTACAGCCTCCACGTTCCCCGATCTGACGGCTTCAACAGCTTCCTCATGCGTCATATTATAAATAGCATTCTTTGCCGGATTTGTGAGATCCATCACCTTGTTTACATATTGATTAATCATATTATATGAGTTTAAATTCAACTAACTATTAAGAAGTGCCTAGAGTGCCTAGAGTGAGCTAAAGTTGTAAAAACTCTAAGTACTCTAGTCACTCCAAACTTTAGTCACTTTCTTCCATGATTCCCTTCCCCTCCATTATTGTAATATATTTATCTGCAGATACATTTTTGTAAACCTCCTTCTTCCCACCGGTCCAGCTGATCTCAAGCGTATCAATTATTTTTGCGCTGCCCAGGCCAATATGTAACCTGGGATCATTATTGCTCAGGTAGCTTGTTGCCCATTGATTGACAAGTACCTGCCTCTTTCCGCCGGTTGTAGCGACAACTTTGGCGGCAATTGTTGAAGCCGGACCTTTACTGCCTTTCAGCGTTAAACCAAGCCAGTGATTTGCATTGCCACCGTCATTCCTGAGCAAAGAAGCCGTAGCTTTCAGGTCAACATGCGAGATTATGACATCCATATCTCCGTCATTGTCGTAATCCCATATGGCAAGACCTCTTCCTGAACGCTTTACTTTGAAATAATCCCCATACTGCTTCCCTGTGTCTTTGAAATGTCCTGTGCCGTCATTCTCAAGAAGTAATGGATATTGAAGCACAAGTTCCTCGGCTGTTCCGTTTGCAGAAACAATATCCAGATCCCCATCGTTGTCAAAATCAAGGAAAGCTGCAGCCCAGGCACCCTTCCCGGCCAGGGGGCCCTGAACACCGCTTATTTCGGTAATATCCTCGAAGAAACCGTTGCCCTTATTGCGGTAAAGCGCTCCATAGTCAAGATCAACCACCAGAATATCAATCAGCCCGTCACCATCTACATCACCAATTGACCCATGCATTGAGCCGCTCCCTATACCATGGCTGTTGGCGGCCACGCCAATCTCAACACCTACCTCCTTATAAACGCCGTTATCATTTCTGAACATGAAATTAAGCTGATGATCGTTAGCCTGGAAAATATCTATATCTCCGTCATCATCATAATCATATACAGTGAGCCCCATGCATTTTGAATCGGGATAAAACAGGCTGTTTTTTTTGGTAACATCAACAAACTTCCCATCAGGACCCTGTTCATAGAGCATTGAAGCCTGTCCTTTATATTCAGATGGCTGGGGCATTAAGTCGGGAGTGGCCGGTGTGAAGTAGTGGGGATCGAAAGCCAGGAAATTACCAACCATTGCATCGAGCCTTCCGTCGCGGTTATGATCCCAGAATGAGACGCCAATGCTCCATTTAACAAATCCGTTTAATTTTTCCGGACCCCTAAGACCTGTATAATTTGTTATGTCGGCAAATGTTCCGTTGCCATTATTCCTGTAAAAAACATTCGGACCATAATTAAGCAGGTAGAGATCCTGGTCCCCGTCATTATCATAATCTATTGCTCCTGCTGCCATGCTCCAGTTAGTGTCATTAATACCTGCCTTCTCTGATACGTCTGTGAATGTTCCGTTACCATTGTTTTTATAAAGCCTGTCGGGTGTATTGCTGAATTTTTTTCCCTCCGGATCAGATATGCCTTCAATATATGTTCCGTTCATCATTAACAGATCCATCAGGTTGTCGTTGTTGTAATCAAATATTGTTATTCCTGATCCGCTGCTTTCAAGAATATTCCTGTAGGAAAGATCGCCGAATGTATATTTGAAATCAATCCCAGCTTTTACCGTAACATCGGTAAAAGTGATACTTTTCTTTTGCGCTGATGACTGAAAGGAAAAACTAAGGATAAAAAGACAGTAAAAAAGAATAACTAATGGTCTATTGATACCCCCTTTCTTATCCCGCGGGGCGGGATGTTTTAGCTCCTTCCCCCTTGGGGGAAGG
This sequence comes from Bacteroidales bacterium, assembly GCA_038252165.1. GTDB lineage: Bacteria > Bacteroidota > Bacteroidia > Bacteroidales > VadinHA17 > LD21. The sequence continues at coordinate 66,473 of JBBSAP010000002.1, forward strand.
TCGGGAAGGGGGTATTTAAAATTAATAATACCGGTCATTTAATTACAATATTAGAATTTCCTCTTAACGCATTTAAATACTCGTCTGCTGTCACAACCCTTGTATTGTATTCCCGGTTATATTTCAGCAGTTCCGGATCATCCGGATACTTATCGGTTTCAGAGGGAGGATAACTTTTCATTCCATGAAATGGAAGAGGCAAAACTGTATTGCCGAATGCTGTATTCAGGTCACCGTCTTTTACCCATCCAACGCTGCGGATAAGGAAATCCCTTTTCCATCCTTTTGCCAATGGCGGTAATGTGCTGGCATTGAAGTTGATTGTAGTTTCATCACCGGCATTTGTAATAATGTATTTATTATCCGACTCTGACAAGAGCGGCAGTACATCGCCGAATCGTGTGTAATTTCCTGACAAATCTCTCCATTTCGGTCCCTTTTCAACAACAGAATAATTGAACCAGTGAGGCCCGTAACGGCTTCCTTTTCTGAAAAGCTCGGAGAAGCCTCTGTAGTGCAGGTCTGCACTTGAAGGGTTAAGAACACTCCTTACGACTGGAGCATCCGGTAAATCTTCAGCGAAGAATATCTGATCCCAGTATATTTCCATATTTGTCCTGATCCTTATCCGATGATCTTTTGTAAGGAATTTACCTGAAAGATCAGCAATAACAGTTTTATCCTTACCCATAGGAAATCCAGGGCTGCTGCTAACTGATTCCCACCCGCCGTTTTTATTTATTACCTGGATCAACGGAGGAGTTACCCTGATATCATCCGATTGGGATATTGCAACATTTATGCTGGCATCTGTAGGGAATATCCATCCATTCATAAAAAGAGATAATCTACCTGTCACATCAATGTTTCCCGGATCAATTATAAGATCCCTCATCTCAGTGATTCCCTGATATTTGCCCGACCTGAAGCCCGAAAGGTAATTGTCATCTTTCTGAGATATTAAATAAAGAACATCATTGCCGTCTGAATCTTCAGCTGAAACAGGAATATGTTTCTCTTTAACAGTAAGGATCTTTAAACCCGGGAATGGGGGAGGACCAAACTGTTCAGGAACAAAAATATCCAATGAATCGGGGTGATCCACAGCGACAAGTTCCAGTTTGTCAATGTAAATGGTCTCCCAGAGTTCAGATGTGACCTGAATTGAATAACTTCCATTGTTTTGTTTCAGTATACCCGGAATCTTTAAATAATCATCCGAGGCATCTGCAAAGGCATATGAGGTATTGCCACCCATTATGCCGGTTGGCATTCCAAGAGCACTTCTCCATAATATATCCTTAACAAAAACATATTCTTCCCCGTTCCATCCATAGAGAAAAGGACATGAACCCTTAAGTGTTTGCTCCTCGATAAGGGCCTGGTCGGATCCGGGCATAAAAATGTTCTGAGGCACTCCGTTTGTCCATCTGATCCTGATGATATCAGCTCTCGAATGACTGCCTATTCCAAAATGGATGTTGGGATCAGTCACAACCATTGTCTCATAGAGATCCCCGGCACGCATCTCGACTTTGGCCCCGATTCCGAAGTGATTATTTTTGGCGCTGCCTGCTCTCAGCCCAACAAGCTTCATGGTGATGTAATGGTTGTTATTTCCGCCGTCATTGCGCAGAAGGGAAATGCCTCCATTGAGGCCTGCAATTACAGCATCAAGGTCACCATCATCATTATAATCAAAAATTGTTATCTGTTTTCCATATTTTACATCATCCGGCATTAGATTGGAAACATTTGTGAAACTTCCCTTTCCGTCATTGTAATAAAGGTAAATTCCACGACCATCTCTTTCCTGTGATTCCCCTGCCACCATAAGATCGAGAAATCCGTCATTATTAAAATCGAGGAAAGAAGCATCATATACATTTACTTTTTCAAGCGATCGGAACATTTCTGCAGTATTCTTTTCCTTCTCAAAGGTACCATTACGCTGATTCCTTAAGAGTGAATGATTCCCCCCTGTAACCGAGCCGATAAAAAGGTCAAGATATCCGTCGTTATTATAATCTCCGGCCGCAACCGCACCAGCTCCTTCATTCCCTGCCAGGCCGCTTTCAGCAGCGATATCCTTGAAAACACCCTGCCGCTGATTTGAATATAAGGAGGTGCCTGCGTTTTTATTGACTACAATAAAGTCGATATCATCGTCATCATCAAAATCTCCAAAAGCTGCACCTGTGGAGATGGTTCCCCCGTTCTGTGGGCCAAGTTTTGCCGACTGATCTTCAAATGTTCCGTCTGAGTTATTTCTCAAAAGCAGGTTTGAATTTGGCAGGATCTCAAACAGATCAAGATCCCCGTCGTGATCCATATCAAAGAAAAGAGCCTTTTTACCTCCGGTCCTGCTGCCTGCTTTTGCTTTATCAGTTACATCTACAAATGTTCCATTTCCAGTATTTCGGTATAGGACATCGCCGCCCTCCTTCATCACAAAAAGGTCAGGGAAACCGTCATTATCATAATCAGCAAATGCAGCAGACGATTCATTACCTGAATGCTTTAAGCCTGCTTTCTCAGACACATCTGTAAATTTCCCCATTTCATTATTGAACAGAAAATGTTTATAGGAAGAGGATACAGGATCATAACTGCCGGCATAAAGATCAATATCACCGTCACCATCATAATCACATTCTTCGGCATGAGCTGAATATCTGAATTCTGAATTTTTACTCCCTTCTGACCTGGGAACAATATCCAGACCGGCTGCAGAAGATACATCCTTATAACTGATAATATCCAGAAGGGAGGTATTTTCTATTTTCCGGGATGAGGAAGACTGTCTGTCGAAAGTTATGACCGGAAAGCCTATCAGGGATCCTCCGGGGCCCTTCAGATCCATTATCCCTGCCTGATAAGGTGAAGTAACCTTCAGGTAATTATGGAAAATTGTAAACTGGATAATTGCATTTTCCCTGTCTTTCTTTTTCAGTAAAGAAAGTGTCTTATTATAGTATTCGACGGCTTCTTTCGGAAATTCAGGGAACTGCTTATTGATTATTTCCATCTGCTCCATTGCCTTATCGAATTCACCCTTCCGGATAAGAATATCTGTAAGGTTAAGACGCGGGACAAGGTTTGCGGGCGCTTTTTCGACCAGAATATTAATATAATTCTCACGCTGTTTCTGTGAATCTATGTCAGGCAGGGTTGAAAACAATTCAGAAATTTCATAAAGTATTTTTACATGGTCGGGAGCAAATTCAAGGGCACTCTTAAGCTCTTTAATAGCCTTATCCCGTTCATTGTTCATCTTGAATACTGTGCCCAGTATAAGTCTTATGTCCGGATCTTTCGGATCGATCCTGATTGCTTTGTTCAGCTCTTTTTCGGCTTCAGGGTATTTAGCCATCCTTAAGTAAGTCAGGCCGAGATTTGCATATCCAAACTTATCATTCGGTGCAAGATCAATAAAATTCAGGAATTCCTTTTCAGCCTCCTCCAGCTTAAACTCTTCAAGATAAGCCAGTCCAAGTGTTTTAGTTGTAATAAGGTCAGTCGATTTTTGTCCGGATTTTTCTCCACTGTTCCTGCACCCCGGAAATAATGAGATTAAAGCTGTGGTAAGTAATATGAAGTAACTCTTTTTCATGCCATCAAAATTAGCAAATAAAACTTTATAAAATCCCGGTTGGAAGTTAGGGATTCCTCATCCCGTCCCGAGTCCTCGGGATCGGGATTCGGAATGACACTGTTTTTATGGGAGTTTGGGGTAATCAAGGGAGATTAGCAATGGCTAATCTCCCTTGATTACCCCTTAACCAACCACCCAGGCCATGTCATTCCGAGCGTAAGCGAGGAATCTTATTCCCCCCAGTTGTCGGCAATCCATTCATTGTTTTCATTATTTCGAATTTACCCATGCGGTTTCCTTTATCGTCAAACTGAATCAGCCCGGTTGTCCCTTTGTAACGGATCTGTTTCAGTGACTTCTGAATCATTTCACGGTCGTTTGTCCCAGCAGTTTTGATAGCTTCAATAAGAAGGTTCGTACCGTCATAGGCGAATGATGCAGCCATACCTGGCATTTTATTATATGTTTTATGGTACTCCTTAAAGAATAAAAGGTTTTCAGGTCCTGACCAATCACCGGAAGGGACAAAAAGAATATTGTCGTATTCCTGGATCTCCCTGGCAGTTAATTCATTTTCATCAAGGATCATTAATGATCCGTAAAGAGGGATTTTTATTTTCTTTATTTTTAATTGATTCACTATCTCCTTTGATGCAGAAGGCTTGCAGAATAATACAATGCAATTTGCATCTGCCCTGGCGATCTTGTCAGTTAAAAGGTTAAGGTGCTGATTGTATTCATCATATGAGAAGTGAAGAGGATCTTGTTTTCCGGATGTTTTTACTGTTTTCATAAAGTTATCAGCTGCCAGTCTGGAATCATAATCTTTTCCGGAAATCACTACTATGTTTCTGAATTTATGTTTGTTATAGATATCTTCGAACAGTGAAAGAGCCTGCTGGCGGTCATTCGGCACACAGTTAAAGAACCATGGAACAAAAGCCTGGGAGAGTGTCGGATCGCCCGACCATGCCGATATAAGAACTACTGTCGATTTTGTTGCAGCTTGTTCAACGAGGTGAGCATTGCGTCCATCATGAAATCCAATAAGTGCCCATACTTTCTCATCAAAAATAAGGTTTACTGCCTGTTTTGATCCGGTTCCCCATGGGCCTTCCATGGAACGAAAAACTAACTGAAACTTCTGGCCCCTCAGGCCGCCTTTTTCATTTGCATTTTTTATAGCCATTTCAGCACCATGCAAAGCTGAAGTATAGGTGCTATCCTGAACAAGTAATCCGATTTTGATAGTCCGGGCATGATTTTCCGGATTCTGGGAAACAGCCTTGCCCGTAATGATAATTTCCAGAAGTATCAGAGTGAGGCAGACATAAAACATTTTTACCCCTAAATCCCCCAGGGGGGACTTAATTAAAAAACGATAATAAAAACCCCCCATTGGGGGGTAGGGGGTGGTTTCAGGTAAATTGGACATTTATATTTTTATATATATCCCTCCCGACAGCCTGTGCAATTTTCTTAAGATCGGTCATCAGCCTTGTAAACTCATCCGGGCTGAGTGACTGCTGGCCATCACATAAAGCTTCTTCTGGTTTATAATGCACCTCGATGATGAGGCCGTCGGCACCAGCTGCAATTGCAGCTTTAGCCATAGCAGGCACCATCCACCTGTGGCCTGTTCCGTGACTGGGATCTACAAAAACAGGAAGATGGCTCAGATGTTTAAGCATGGGAACCGCGCTAAGGTCAAGAGTGTTCCGTGTAGTAGTTTCAAAAGTGCGGATACCACGCTCACACAGGATAACCTGATCATTGCCCTGGTTCAGGATATATTCAGCTGCAAGTAAGAACTCTTCTATAGTGGCCATCATACCGCGCTTCAGTAGTATCGGCTTCCGAAGCATCCCCACTTCTTTCAAAAGCGGGTAGTTATGCATATTCCTTGAGCCGACCTGTAAAATATCAGCATATCCTGCAACAAGTTGAACAAGCCGGGTATCCATAACTTCGGTAACTATTGGCAAACCGGTTTCCTTTCTGGCTTCCGCGAGTAATTTTAATCCTTCCTCTCCGAGACCCTGGAAATTGTAAGGAGAAGAACGGGGCTTGAAAGCGCCCCCTCTCAGGATCATTCCGCCTGCTGACTTAACTGCTTTTGCTGTTTCCATCAGTTGTTCATTATTTTCCACCGAACAAGGTCCGGCAATTATCACAACCTCTGCAGACCCGATCCTTATTCCGTTCACATCCACAATCGTCGGATCAGGTTTTGACTTTCTGTTTACCCTGACCGGGATAGAACATCCACCAATCACTGCAGGATCATTGTAATTATTTGATTCCATCTTTTTATCTCGTTTAATATTGATATCCTGTTTTAGGCTTCTTATATATGATTTCTCTTTTATCCATAGGAGCAGCAGGTGAGAATTTAAACTTACCGTTACTGACTTCAGCTATGAAAATAGGCCTTATGTTATTCCATGATGCATCTAAAATGACCTTGCCTGAAACACCCTGGTAACCCTGAAAAGTTTTCAGATCCAATAGTATATCCCGGATCAATACACGATTTAATCCAACCTTCTGAATAGCTTCAATGAGCATATTCATTCCGTCATAAGCATGTGCAGCGAACACGTCGGGTTCCATACCAAACCTTTTTTGATAACTTGCTTTAAAAGTTTTAAGCTTCGGATCATCCGAATCCGGATTATACTGACAGGTTGTTACAATACCTTCAGCCAGGTTCCCGGCGATACTCAGAAACTCCGGATTCACCATCCTGTCGCAACCATAAACAGGTTGTTGCATGCCCAGCCCGCGTATCTGCTTAAGGATAAGCGCAGATTCTTTTGCATTTCCCCACAGAACAATAGCATCGGGTGAAGTTTTCTTTATCCTTTCAAGCCTTTCCTTAAAATCTGTCTCTCCGTCACTGAATCGTTCTTCTATTATTATCGGCAATCCGATACGGGTGGCTGAACGGCTGAAATGAAGAATTCCGACTCTTCCGTAACGATTGTTGGCTCTCATTACAGCTACGCGGGAGTGTTTATCAGTTTTAAAAATACGGTCAACCAGAACATAGCCGCTTTGCCTGTCGTCGGGAATATTGCGTACCACCCATGGAATATTTGTTTCGGTAAAAGTCGGGTCAGGATCACCGGTATTCATATTGAGGATTTCCAGTTTTAAAGTTGCCCTGATAGCTATGTGCGAATTATTATCATCGATAGTGCCCAGCCAGGCCCATACTTTTTCATCATCCATTTTTACCACCTCATTGGCTGCTGCACCCCAAAGGCCCACATCATTGTGTATCATTAACTTGTACGGAAGACCCTTATAACCTCCTTTTATGTTGGCCTCTTCAATGGAGAGCATTGCTCCCTGTAACATCTGCTTCCCGAGAGGCTGTATAACTGAACCTTCCAATGGTCCGAGAAACCCGATTCTTACCTCTTTCAGATCTGTGGGAGGCAGTTTTTCCCGTCCCGCACCATAGAATTGTAATGGAATAAGGAAATGATATTTATATGCTTTCATATATTTATCATAGGCAACCAGCTCATCTGGTATGTTTCCGTAGTTAGCTGGTTTCTCCTGTCCGGTTAGCAGTGAAGAAGGTATAATGGAAATAAGGAGAGTAAACAGCAAAAACCTGACATGATGCTTCATATAAGTGGATTTATTTTATTTTACAAACTGCATAAGCTTCAATCTCTACAAGAAGGGTCTCCCAACAGAGCCTTGCCTGGATTCCGGTGCTGGCAGGCAGAGGGTCAAGATTCAGCCACCTGAAGAATGATGTCCGGATCTTATTAAACTCTTCATAATCACGCTCAATGTCCCTAAGATAGTTTGTGGTTCTTACAACATCATGCCAGGTCATGCCCTCAGCCGAAAGCAAAGTTGTTATATTCCTGTAAGTCCTCCAGGTCTGAGCTTTAAAGTCACCGATGTGTTCAGCTTTACCTTCTTCATTAACACTTGCAGTACCGGAAACAAGCAATATTTTATAACCTCCGAGTTCAAGCCTTAATGCTCTTGAGAAGGAGGATGGTTTTTGATAATTATAAGCTTCATTCAGAACCTGTGGTGCATGAACCACATGTTTTTCTATCGGAGGGCGCTCACTATGCAGAGAAGGATAGATTGATTCGATTATATTATTATCATTCGATAGAATCCCGAGTTTCTTCATCTCAATTCGCTCTCCATCAGTAAGCTTTGAAAGATCTGTGAGTAATCCGCTATTGTCCATTATTCGATTATTTATACTTATTTCTATTTATTTAATCAATTCTCCACGGCTTACCCCTTTTGAGGTAGCAACCCACAGGTAATCTTCAGCAGCATCCACTCCGATAATAAAATTATGCGATATTGAAGGCGACAACGGAATTTCCTTTTTCTCTGTTCCATTGGTTATTATAGCTTTCCCGTTTTCACTGTTGTCGTCTTTTTTATATGTTACCCATGTTGTTCCATCAGTACTGCTTAAGCCATTATCGCTGCATACAAATACTTTCCGGCCTTCGGCTCGCAGGAAGTTTATGAAATTACTTGCCAGTCCGCTGTCGTGGTCAAAATAACCTTTCCAGTTTTTACCGTCATACCGGCTCATCCCGAAATAAGTTGAGATCCATAAAATATTGTCGGAATAGGCAGTTGCTGTTGTAATATCATGCACTAAACCATCATCGGGCTGAAGATCTATTTCCATAAAACCATCAGGATCTATATAATCCCTGAAATGTTTGGTTTCGTAATTGTACTCGATCATTCCTCCTCCCCAGGCTGCAATATATACTTTACCATCGCCGGCGGAGACTCCGTAGGTCCATGGCTCATGCATAGGGGCATTTTGTTCCGTGAAAATGTCCCAGGTATCGTTCCGGGTGTCATAATGGCCGGCTCCGCCGCCAGTGGCAACCCATATATCTTTCCCATCACAATAGACACAATAAACGAGGTCGTTGGGCAAGCCGCTGTTGAACTGATTAAAAGTAGTGAATTTACCTGAAGACCACCTTGTAAGCCCCCCCAGTGTTCCAATCCAGACATCTCCTGTCAGCTCGCTTACATCTACTGAGACTACTCCGTTATGAGCGAGACCATCTTCTGTGGTATAGGTACGCCATTTCTCATTTTCATAAACGGCAAGGCCATCGTGTGTTCCGACAAGCACGCGGTCGCCATCAATCCTGACAGTAAATGCCTTATCTGAAGGAAGTCCGTCCTTAGTGGTAAAGTTGCGCCAGTTGCCGTATACAGGCATCTCCTTTGCCTCCTTTATTACTCGTGAGCTGCCTGGAAGATCTCTGTCGGAACTGTTCTTGTAGAAGCCGGAGACAGATATATTTTTACTCTTTTCCGGCTTTTTAGATTTGTCCGGTTTCTTTAACAATACAATTCCTGCTGCAACTATAGCTACCAAAAGGATGATAAGTGCCGGGTATCTGATAAAATTATTACTGGACATATTTTTCATTATTGAATTTCATTATTAATGAGCAAAAGAAGCTTGATTGATTGAAGTATGTTCCTGGTCATATTCCTCATCCCTTAGAGATTTCAGATATTCCACCAGATCGTTAAGTTTGGTTTTGGTAAGGTCATTGACCGATCCATGTTGTTCAGTCTTGCCGTAAACTGTCCATATCTCTTCAAGGGTGGCTGCACGGCCATCGTGAAGATAAGGAGGCGAAAAGAGAATATTATTAAGATGCGGCGTATCAAAAAGTATTGAATCGTCACTGGCGGCAAGTGTTCCTACATCTGCCATTTTTTTATTTGTAAAATATGGAGCAGGGTGGCAGGTAATACATCTGTTGACTACCGGAATTTCGAAACCGTTATTATCATGTGTGCGCTCAAAAATAGCCTTCCCTCGTTTCTGTGCTTCGGTGAGTTCGCCATTGGGATTATACTGAAGGTTTGGCGGATTGTGTATCCCGGTCATTATATAAGCTGTAAGAGCATCAAGTTCTTTATAACTGAAAGCCTCGTTTCTTGTCAGAACTGTCGAAAAGCGCATACCATCCTGTTTATAAATACTTTGGTTTTTACCATTCCATTTGTATGGTGGAGTATCCCCGATGTTTCTCAGCGATTGGGTATTTGTAATATTGCGCCCCATATCTTTCGACGCCATGTTGTATACAAGCCCGTCTTCATGTGTATCAGGATGACATGTATAACAGGAATACTGGGTCTGGAAAGTGTGTCCTGCATTGTTAAACAGGCGGCGGCCCTGGCGTGCAACAGTTATACGGCCTGATCGTCCGAGGTGTATGTACCCGATTGTTTCAAGACTTTCGGTGCTGATTATGGCTATCCTGTCCTCCAGATGCTCAGCAACATAAAGCTTTGTACCATCAGGAGAAAGAACAATTCCTTTTGGGTTTGCTCCCGTGGGAATACGTTTAAGCACTATACTGCTGCTTATGCCGAGGTAATTGGAATATGTCTCAAGCATCTTATCGGTCGATTCAGCAATAAGCTTCCTGACAGCTTCAATATCAATAACTGAGATACAATCGACACCTGCATGGGAAACAAAGGCCCGCTTTCCATCAGGAGTTATAGCTATATCAAAAGGATCAGCATAATATGCATTAGGTTCGTCAAGAAGCAGCTGTATGGTTCTTCCGGATGGTTTCTGCTCAACGATCCCTATACCATTGGTCATCATCCAGCCTCTTTCGATCTGTAGTGTTGGAACATTGTTCTTCGGCCTTATAAGAGGCGTTATCGCCAGATCGCCCGATGGAGTAAAGGCAATATTTTCCATCAAATATGCCTGTTTTATGTCTCTACGTTCCTCAATCCTCTGTTTTTTGTCATTCACTACTGTAAGCTCGCACTTTATTGTATCTCCATATGGTGAAGAAAGCGTACGGCGGCTTGTGACTAACACCATATTGCCGTCGGGGCTGATTTGCACTCCGGTCGGATTATTCCCGGTAAGCAGTCTTTTTCGTTCCACACCTGAGGTAAGGTCAATTATTGACAGGTCGGATGAAAATGAATTTACCGAATAAAGTGAGTTTCCGTCAGCGCTCAGAGCCAGACCAGCTGGTCCTCCCCCAGTTTGAAGAGTATCTGCGACAACATATCTTTCAAGATCAACAACCGACACATTGTTCGACCACTGGTTGCTGACATAAGCAGTTTTCCCATCTCTGCTCACAACAACGCTGTGCGGACGAACACCTACTTCAATCTCCTTTGTGACCCTGTTTTTTTCAGTATTTACCACCAGCAAGGCATTGCCTTCTTCTGCAACCACATAGAGGTACTTCCCATCAGGGGATACGGCCAGATTAAATGGCGAGTAGTATTTCGCATTAACCATCCTTGAAATAATGCCTGATCTCTGGATATAGAGATGGCACGATGTGCATTTCAGAGGATGATCCGTCGTAGCTGTCAGATTATTAACATGTTCCCTTGCCCAGCTGTGATAAGGCTTATAAATGACAACACCAAGGATAACAAGGATTGCTGCCGGTATTATAATTTTTGCAAATCTTTTCATACTATTCAAGCTCTACTATCTTCTCTTTAACATCAGTAATATGAACTGGGATAATAACCGGTGGTTTTTTTATTGCATCGGATACTATATTGTCGGGAACCAGTTCAGTGTTTTCGTGGCATCCTATACATCCGCGTCTTTCATTAGGACGTAACCATAACCATGAACACGGACTGCCGACAACATTGCCATCCTTATCAAGTGTCCTGATACGGAATGGTGTGTCGGCTATAACTTTTAGCTGAAATGATCCGTCTTTTTCAACCTCAACCACTCCATATGTTGTATCAACGCCAAGCACCTCAATCTTAAGGGCTTTCCTTACGGAAGAGGAATTTTCCGGAAGAAATGGATCTCTGAAATTTATATCCTGGCACAAAAGCAAACCTGTTTTCACCTGCATATCCACTTCGCTGGGAAGTTTTTTTGGTCTTTCGTATGCTTCGACCTGGACGATATCAAGTATATGATAATCAGGATCATTATAAATTGCCTGCTCAAGCGATCTCTTTTCAGGATCAAACTCATAAAGCGCAAAACGATCTGAATCAGATTTACGGTAGGATACAAGATATTTACCAGGACGGAGAGGGAGTACATTATGAAAATCTCCTGAGATCCCTGATGTCAGGTCAGTTTTAGAATGCAATGGCCTTTTATAGTCTATTGAAACCAATCTGCCCGAGGTCGGGTTTTCATTATCAGATTCAACAAATACAATCCTGCCATCTGCAGTTTCATGTGCGCTGCTTACCATGGGGCTTATCCCCGGACCCACATAGAACATATCGGCTTTGGTGCCATCAGGGCGCATAACTATCAGCATAGGATCTCCCTGAACCGGCAATAATTGCTTTTTAACTGTAAGCAGCCTGCCATCTCTCAGGACAGTTGTTCCAAGATTGTCATCAGGGCTGAATGAGATCTGCCTGAGGTCGGAACCATCTGTATTGCATGTATAGAGGCAATGTGCTGACTTTACCGTATCATTAATTGTCAGCTTGCTGAATACAATTCGTCCACCGGGTACATAAGCCGGATCAGTACATTCTTCCCTGCCTGAAGTTATCTGCCTGTACTTAAGATTCTTCAGGTTCATTTCCCAGATCTGCCATGTGTCATTTTCCTTCTTCTGCCCTGCAAAGAGCATGAATCTTCCGTCATAAGATATTTCAGGGAAGCATGCTGAATGGAAATCTCCTGTCAGTGTTTTTTGTGAACCGGGTCTTCCTGTCTCGAGAGAACTGATCCTTGCGCCGGGTAAATAACTCCAGGATACCCCGCTTGAATAATCCGGAAGCTGCATATTTCCTGGAACTTCCGTAAGGATCAGTGAATTATTTTCTGACGCCTTTTTACTGCACGACACAATTATCACACAAGCCAGGCTTACCAGAATAATTTCAGTTAAAATAAATGTCCGCTTCATCATCATAAAGGACCAGTGGTTTTAGGGTTCTTTTACTTCAAGTATCTGGTTGGCTTTTACATTTTCAAGGATCTGGACTTTTCCCGAGGGCCATTTTATTTCAATCCTTTCAACAATGTCATTAGCGGCCAGTCCGAAATGTATTCTCGGATCATTCTGTGAAAGATAGCCGGTTGTGGTTTTTTTCTGGGCTATCTGTATTTTGCCTCCTGAAGTTAATTTAATCCTTGCGCCTATTCCTTCTCTGTTGCTGGTGGTACCTTTCAGATCAAGCATAAGCCAGTTATTCTGATTCCCCTTGTTGTTCCGGAGAAAAGACGCCGGGCTGTTAAGATTAACGATGAATATATCAAGATCGCCATCATTGTCATAATCGCCTATGCAGGCCCCTCTTCCCACATGTTCTTCATTGAAATACTTTCCGAGTTCCAGTGATACATCCTTGAATACCCCGTTTCCTTCATTCTCAAAAAGCTGATCTTCCTGGCCATACAGGTGTTTTAGCGCGCCGTTGGTCTTAAAAATGTCAGGATCACCGTCATTATCATAGTCCATGAAGGAAGAGGACCATCCGACAAACTGTGCGGCCTGCATCGAGATATTGGATGCCACACCTTTATCCGAGAATATTCCGTTGCCCAGATTTTCATAAAGAGAGCAATATGTATCATCTGATACAAAAAGATCGATCAGGCCATCATTATTATAATCAGCAAAATCGACTGACATGCTTACTGTTGCTTCTCCTGCCTGGCTGAAGGCAGTCCCCGACATGGTTCCTTTATCGACAAATCCTTTGCCCCCTTCATTGTGCCACAGATAATTCAATGTATGATCGTTTGCAACAAAAATATCAATGAATCCGTCATCGTCATAATCAGCTGCACCAACACCCATTGCCCTTCCATCCATGTCGGTTATTCCCATTTTATCTGTTACATCCTCAAATGTACCGTCGCCGTTGTTATGATAAAGGATATCTTTCTGTGCATCGTAGGCCATTGGACCCGGAAATCCGTCCGGAGCATAAAAGTATTTGTAATCAGGGTCAAAGGCAAGATAATTTCCCACATAGAGATCGAGAAAGCCGTCATTGTCATAATCGGCCCATACAGAGCCTACACTGCATTCATTTCCGCCTGAAACATTTGCACGCTTTGTAACATCAGTGAATGATCCGTTACGGTTATTTTTCAGTAGGACATTCGGTCCGTAATTGCTAATAAAAAGATCAGGATAACCGTCATTATTAAAATCACCGGCAACAATACCCATGCTATACCATGGTCCGCTCACACCTGCTTTTTTCGTAACATCTTCAAAGGTCCCGTTGCCTTTGTTCCTGTAAAGGTGATTTCCCGGCATTTCAGATGGCTTTTCGCTTTTACTGATACCCTCAAGCCATGTTCCGCTGCAGACATATATGTCAATATAACCATCCTGGTCAAAGTCGAGAAAAGCAGCGCCACCACCGTCTGATTGAATAATATTGGTCAGGTCATCATCGCCGATCGAGTGTACAAAATCAAGTCCGATCTGCTGACCGATCTCCTGGTAGAATTCATCAGTTGCAACTGCCACAGCAGTTTCAGATTGCTTTGCCGATCCTGAGGCAGTCTTGCTTCCCTGACGGCAGCCGGCAAAAATCAATATCACCAGAAGGACTATTGGAATAAATGGATTGTGTCGCATAACAGGTTTATAAAATTAAAAGGCACAAATATATCTTTTTGCCCCTAGATCCCCTGAAGGGGACTTCTTAAATAAACGAATTTATACCCCCTTTAGGGGGAAGGGGGCATATCCGTTCCTAACCTGTTTACCTTAGAAATTAACCGGTTCAATTTTAGGAAATGCCTGTTAAACGGGAGTTAAAACGAGATTAAAAAAGAATTAATTTTATGATGTTGGGGGGAGAAGCAGTGTAATTTTAGTCCCCATGCCGATCTTTGAAGAGATATTTATCGTGCCGTTATGATTTTTAATTATCTGATTTACAAGCGAGAGACCGATACCGGTCCCGGAATATGAAAAAGTGTTGCCGCCGCGGTAAAAAGGTTCGAAGATTTTTTTGATATCCTCCTCTGAAATACCAATACCTCGGTCCTCAAATACCACCTTTACCCATCTGTCGGTACTCCCGAACTTTATATCAACAGCATTATCGGAAGAGTATTTGCATGCATTTTCAATTATGTTGCTGATTGCTGTTTTCAGCAGGTATTCATCACCTGCCACGATGATCTGTTCCGAATCGGTCACCGAACTATCAGGTGATATATTAATATGAAATGAAGCATTGAATTTTTTCATTTCTTCCTGTGCCTTCCAGATAATATCATCTATCCTTAGTTTAGTACTGTAACTGGAAGGCCCTTCTGCACTTGTTCTGGCAATAAGAAGCAGCCTGTTTGACAGGTCAATCAATGATTTAATGTCTTCAAGCACGGAGCCAAGTGCACTTTTGTATTCATCACCCGACCGGTCTTTCATCATCAAAACCTCTATCTGGCCGTTTATTGAAGTAAGCGGAGTTCTCAGTTCATGCGAGGCATTGGCTATGAAATTCTTCTGCATGGCAAATGATGTTTCAAGGCGCTCAAGCATCCTGTTAAATGTTCCGGCCAGCCGTCCGATCTCATCAGTTCCATTACCTTCGGGGACCCTTAAATTCAAACTGGTTATTGTTATTTCGTCGACTTTACGGACAACATCAGAAATTGGTTTCAGTGCTCTCCCCGAATAAAACCACCCTGCAATAAAAAACGAAATGAGACTTATAAAGCATACTATCATCAGGATAATCCGGAGTTTTTTCATGTGCATATGTCCGTCTTTATCAATAGCCGCACCAATTACTGCAAATTTGTATAATCCGGTTGTATGCGATATACCCAGCACTTCATATGAATCCTGTTTACGAACTACCTCTTTATCTGATTCTACCTGCCCGATGATGTCATCTATTTCTTTTAATTCCCAGAATCTGTCGGATGTATATAAGGTATCCCTGTTAAAATTGAGGATCATATATTTTTCTTCAGGTAATCGGGCTGGATATCCGGTGCCGCTTCGCAGAATAAGATTTGCATTATATTCATAACTGTCGAGCACCAGCTTAGCTACGCTTACGGCTCTCGACCTGAGGAGATTGTAAAAATCATTACGACGGAAATTAGCCGAAGAATAATAAATTGCAATTGAAGCTATTAACATTATTAATCCTCCGATGAGGAGAAACTGTAAGGTTAATCTGGTCCTGATCTGCATCCTTCTCTTAACTTTGATCTCCGAAAATATAGCCGAATCCAACCTTTGTATGGATCAGCTTTTTGTCAAATCCTTTATCAATCTTCTTTCGCAGGAAGTTGACATAAACATCCACTACGTTAGTGCTGAAGCCAAAACTGGAATCCCACACCTTCTCGGCAATATCATTTCTTGAAAGGACCCTGCCGGTATTTCTCATAAAATATTCAAGAAGCGAAAACTCTTTAGCTGTAAGGTCGATAAATGAATTTCCCCTTCGTGCCGCCTTCCTGTCAAGATCAAGTTCCAGATCAGCAATAAAAAGCTTGTTAGCCGTTTCTCGCGGATGGTCAGAGCTCATAAGCAGAACCTTAACCCTTGCGAGCAATTCCCTGAATTCAAATGGTTTTACAAGGTAATCATTTGTACCGGCTTCGAATCCGGCAAGCTTATCTTCAGTGGTTCCAAGGGCAGTAAGCATGAGAACAGGGATCCCGGGGAAGGTCATCTTGAACTTTTTACACAACTCCAGGCCGCCTGTCCCGGGAATTACAATATCAAGTATGAAAAGATCATATTTATACTGACGTGCAAGTTTTTCTGCAAACATGCTGTCGTATGCAATATCGGCCTCATACTGACTCTCTTCAAGGCCTTTTTTTATAAATGATGCTACCTTGGACTCATCCTCGACGATCAGGATTTTCATGGATCTAAAATAAAAACAATTAATGACTATCTGTAATCATGAATAAAAATGGTAATGAATTCATTAACTTCATTATAATTTACTTTAATTTCTTATATATCAAATTGAGATTCCTCTTATCTCCGCCATCAGGCGGAGCTATTCGGAATGACATGTCATTCCGAGCGTTAGTGAGGAATCTCTATCTTAAATTATTATTGGTTCCCGATACTCATAAAAACTTTTTTCTACCTTAATATTTATAAATCTCTTGTTGGCAATATAGTAATTTCCGGTTATTCTTTAATCAGTTTTTAAGATTATGGACTAAGGGCCGATATGTTTTTTATCATAAAGCCACGGATATTAAACATCAGCAGCTGATAATCAGTTTATTCACGAAAATTTTTCCCCGGTTCTGACATGTTTTGCCGGTTCTTGATTTATTTTTTCAGAAGAATAAATTTAAATTTTGTTTTAATATGATTTTAATTTTTCTATATTTGATCTTTCGAATTTCAAATTTAGTTTGATTTTAGAATGAACCTTTTATCTAACCTGTTTAACCAAAACAATTGACTATGCAAATTACTACAAAACTACGGCGTATTACGCTGTTTTTGTTCAGTATGGTCCTTTCCTCAGGCATTCTCTTTGCTCAGGAAAGAACCGTAACCGGGAAAGTCACCGCTGAAGGCGAAGGAGCTGTCCCGGGTGTAAACGTTACAGTACAGGGGACAGTTATCGGAGCTATGACAGGAATTGATGGGACCTACTCGTTAAGAGTACCAGGACCGGCATCAGTCCTTGTCTTTTCATCTATAGGCTACGTAACCCAATCATTAACAGTAGGATCCCAGGCAGTTATCAATGTAACCCTGGAATCTGATGTTCAGGCACTCCAGGAAGTGGTTGTGACCGGGTACACCCAGCAAAGAAGGAGGGACCTGACTGGCTCTATCGCAACTGTTGAACCCGATAAACTTAAAGCTGTGCCTACCGGAAACGTAAGTAACGCTCTTCAGGGCCGGACTTCAGGGGTTACAGTTATCGGAGACGGCCGACCGGGAGAAACTGCTAAGGTGAGGATCAGAGGATTTTCTTCTTTTGAGAATAACGATCCTTTGTATGTCGTTGATGGTGTCCCTACACAGGACATTTCATCACTTAACCCGAATGACATAGCTTCACTTTCAGTGCTTAAGGATGCCGGAGCTGCTTCTATTTACGGTTCAAGGGCATCAAATGGTGTTATTATCATTTCGACAAAAAGAGGTCAGAAGGGAACCCAGGTTAACTACAGTGCGTATTTTGGTATGCTTGATCCGGGGAAAGGACCGAATAACATGTTGAATGCGAAGGAATATGCAGATCTTCAGTGGCTGGTTTATAAAAATGACGGAACTGTCGAGATCCATCCTTTTTACGGCTCCTCAGCCAATGCATCCCCGACATTTCCAAACTGGGCAGGGGATACTGACTGGTATGATGCAATTACCAGAACTGCAATGACCCAAAACCACGACCTGTCCCTTTCAGGAGGAACAGATAATGCAAGGTTCTTTGCAGCTATCGGCGTTCTGAAGCAGGAAGGGATTATTCTTTACACAGATGCAAATAAATACACTGCAAGGTTCAATTCCGAATTTAACTTCCTTAATGACAGGATAAAAGTAGGAGAAAATATTACTCTTTCATATCGTACAAATCATGGTGTTTCCAATAATGATGAAGGTAGTCCGATTCAGCAGGCATCCTACAGAAGCCAGCCTATTATTCCTGTTATAATGAGTGTTGCAGTTCCTGATGGTTTAACCCATGCATTTCTTCCGGGTGAATATGGCGGAACAGGAATCGCTCCCCGTCTCGGACAGGCTGAAAACGAAGTAGCCTCAAGAACAAGATCAAAGGATAACAATAACTGGAACATTCGTCTTCTCGGAAGTGCTTTCGTTGATGTAAAGATCTTCCAGGGTCTTAATTTCAAATCCACAATAGGAGGTACTTTCAACAATGGCTATTGGCAGGGGTACTCATTTAAAACCTATGAAAGATCAGAAAATAACGCAACTAATAGCTTCAGTGAAGGTGCCTGGTTTAATAATGACTGGGTATGGACAAATCAGCTGACGTTCGACAAAACCTTTGGCGATCACAAAATACTCGCAGTCGGGGGATATGAAGCAGTTAAATATGGCATGGGACGGGATGTATCAGGTAACCGTGCCGAATATTTTTCAGATGATGTCCTCTACAGAACATTGAATAACGGTGCCAAAATTATCAGTGCCAATTCCAGCTTATACACACCCACTTCACTGTTATCCCAGTTCTTAAGGGCAGACTATTCATTTAGGGACAAGTATATGATAAGCGCTACTGTTCGCCGCGACGGTTCTTCAAGGTTTGGTACGGAAAACCGTTATGGTGTTTTCCCGTCCTTTTCTGCAGGATGGCGTATAAAGGATGAAGCTTTCTTATCAGCCGTTGGATGGCTGTCGGAACTCAAACTGAGGGGTTCATACGGTACTATGGGTAACCAGCTTGCCGTTTCACCACAGAACCAGTTCTTTTCATACGGGGGCGATCCTGGTTCATCATTTTATGATATAAACGGCACGTTTACTTCATCAGCTCAGGGATTCCGTCCTACAAGAATTGGTAATCCGAATGCCAAGTGGGAAACAAACGTTACAACTGACGTGGGATTTGAGGCTGGTCTGTTTAATAATAAGATCGGTATTAAGTTTGACTGGTACTCGAAGAAAACAAAGGATCTGTTATACCCTGTTGAACTTCCGGGAACAGCCGGAGCAGCTGATGCACCTTACGTGAATATTGCATCGATGTCCAACACCGGTCTGGATATGGAATTATCTTACAGGGATAAATGGGGTGACCTGGGCTTTGATGGGAACCTGGCTTTTACCACCTATAAGAATAATATTGACAAGATTGCCGAAGGAGTTAATTTCTTTGACTCGGGTGGTTCCAGGATCGGTGCTTTCGCAAGAAATATGGAAGGTCATTCTATGTCTGAATTTTTCGGCTATCAGGTTCAGAACCTTTTCCAGTCAGCTTCTGAGGTTGACCAGGCAGCTGTTCAGGACGGGGCAGAAGCAGGATTCTTCAGATTCCAGGACTCAGACGATGACTCATCGATCACCCCTGACGACAGGGTATTTATCGGTAATCCTAATCCGAAATTCACATATGGTCTTAACCTTGCATTCACATTCAAGAATTTCGATCTGGCTGCATTCATTTATGGATCTCAGGGCAACCAAATCTTCAACTGGAACTCATGGTGGGTTGATTTCTGGCCATCATTCCAGGGACAAAAGAGTACTGATCTTCTTTATGACAGCTGGACTCCTACAAATACTGCGGCAAGGGTGCCAAAAGCTTCAAACATCTCGAACTTCTCAACTAATACCCAGTCATGCAGCTTCTATGTTGAAGACGGATCATTCCTCAGGATGAAAAACCTTCAGCTCGGATATACGATACCTGAAAGCATCCTTGGGAAAGTAAATATAAGATCGTTGAGGATTTACGTTCAGGGTGTGAACCTTTTCACTTTCACAAAGTATTCTGGTCTTGATCCGGAACTTGGCGGAGACGATCGTAACTTTGGAATTGATGCAGGTAACTATCCGCTTGTTAAGCAGTATCTTGTCGGATTGAACGTGAATTTCTAATTGTTAAAAATGATGTAATATGAAAAAGACAAAAGTTATATTAGCTTTAATATTCGCGGTAGTCGTTTTAATTGGTTCCTGCAAGCAGAGTTTCCTTGATATCAAACCTGCAGGAGGCCTGGATCAAAGTATATTAGCTACCCCGGACGGTATTGAAACACTTGTAGTCGGAGCCTATTCACTGCTCGACGGAATGTCCTGGCAATTTGGCTGGGAGTCCGCTTCAACCAACTGGGTTTATGGTTCGATCAGAGGTTTGGAAGCAAATAAAGGGACTGATTCAGGCGACCAGCCTGATATCAATCCGCTCCAGACCTTCTCCGAAACATCCACGAATCCCTACCTGAATGTAAAATGGAGACAGGTATATGAGGCTGTTTCACGATGCAACAGTGTTATCGCAGTTGTTAATCAGGCTCTCGAAAAAGGAACCATTACCCAGGATGAGGCCAATTCTTTTATTAAACAGGCCAGAGTCCTGCGCGGATGGTACCATTTTGAAGCATGGAGAATGTGGGAGAAAATCCCGTATCTGGATGAAACTACGGATCCTGCCACAGTTACTAACTCAGAAGATGTAAGGCCACAGATCATTGCTGACCTGACTCAAGGAACAACCCTTCCCGAGGATATGGGTGCAATCGGCAAATGGAATGCAACTGTTTCAAAAGTTGTCCTTGCCAAAGCACTGATGCAGATGAATAAAGATTATGCCACAGCAAAACCTCTTCTTGAGAGTGTGAAAACCAGCGGCAAACAACCTAATGGTGGCGCAATCGGCCTTGCCGACACTTACGGAGAGATCTTTGATATTGCAAACAGAAACGGGAAAGAAGCTGTTTATACTGTTCAGTATTCAGTAAATGACGGCTCCGGCGGTAACAATGGCGGAAATGGTGAAGTATTGAATTTCCCCTACAAGGGAGGAGGCTCCCCCGGCGGATGCTGCGGATTCTTTAACCCGACACAGGAATTTGTAAATTCATTCAGGACATCAGGCGGTTTGCCATTACTTGACTTTTCTTACAATCTGAGTCCTGTCAAAAGTGACCAGGCAGTTCCTAAAGCACCTGCTGAGGGTCCTGATCCTTTCGTCACAGATGCTGGTCCTCTCGACCCAAGACTTGACTGGTCGGTAGGCAGAAGAGGAATACCTTACTGGGATTGGGGAAAACATACCGGAGCTGACTGGATCCGCGACCAGACTTATTCCGGCCCCTACAGCCCGAAGAAACAGGTATATAAGAAATCTCAGGAAGGAACCTATACAGAAGTTGGTAACTGGACATCCGGATGGACCGCCAACGGCTATCGCATGATCCGTTATGCTGATGTTCTGCTTATGCTTGCAGAATGCCAGATTGAAACAGGCGATCTTGCAGGTGCCCGCACCAATGTAAATCTTGTAAGAGCAAGAGCTGCCAATCCTGCCGGATTCGTAATGGACGGAGCAGTTCCTGCTGCTAATTATGTAATTAACCAGTATCCTTTGACAGGCGCACCTTTTGATACAAAAGGCGATGCAACTACAGCGCTTCGTATGGAGAGGAAACTGGAACTCGGCCAGGAAGGTCACAGATGGTTTGACCTTAACAGATGGGGTGCAACCGTCATTGAACTTAACAGGGTGCTTGCTTATGAGAAGACAATGCCGTGGGGTACTGCACTTTATGGCGCCGCAACTGTAGGCCCGGAAGATGCTACATTCCCGATTCCTCAGCGTCAGCTCGATGTAAGCAACGGAACACTTGTCCAGAACAGATAAAAATCTTTCTTTATCCATTAATAAGGACATGCCAAGGCATGTCCTTATTTTTTATATTCGCATTCATAATAGTTGTCTATGAAAAGGTTTTTATTATTAATATTTGCCTGGCTTCTGATCTCATGCACCGAATTACCAAAATTCCGTCTTATGGATACAAGCCGTACAGGGATTGATTTTCAGAATACAATCACTGAATCCGACAGCCTGAATGTTATAAATGAGGAATACATATTCAACGGAGCAGGAGTAGGAGCAGGGGATCTTAATAACGACGGACTGACTGATCTGGTCTTTGCCGGTAACCAGGTATCTTCAAAAATTTATCTAAATCTTGGTAACTTCAGGTTCAGGGATATTACTTCAGATTTCAAAGGTCTTGGTAGCGATCAGTGGTACAGCGGGGTAGCCCTTGCCGATGTTAACAACGACGGCTGGCTCGATGTCTATCTTACCTCAACAGCAGGCAGAGATAGGAAAAGATGCAAAAACAGGTTATGGATCAACGGAGGAAGTTACAATGGTACAGATCCGGTTTTTACAGAGATGGCTGAGGATTATGGGATTGACAATGAAGATCAATCGGTGGCAGCAGCATTTTTTGATTACGACCTCGACGGATACCTTGACCTGTATATTCTTAATAATGTGGTCAGTTCTTCAGTAAGTTCTTCTTACAGGCAAAAGATCATTGATGGCAGTGCAATTAATAATGATAAACTTTATCATAATAATGGTAACGGAACATTCTCTGATGTCACCGGGAAATCAGGTATTTTAATTGAAGGATTCGGAATGGGCCTTGCTATAAGTGATCTGAATAAAGATGGATACCCCGATATTTATATTTCAAACGATTTCCTTTCAAACGATCTGCTATATATTAACCAGCATGACGGAACCTTCCGGAATGAAATATCAAAATACATTTCGTACCAGTCTAAATCTTCGAAGGGGAATGATATAGCAGATATAAACAATGACGGCTGCCCGGAGATATTTACACTTGATATGATGCCTGAGGCATACTGGAGAAAAAAACAGACCATAAATGGTTTCAATTATCTGTATTACTGGGGAGATTTTGAAAACGGATTTGAACATCAGTACCAGAGGAATATGCTCCATCTCAATAACGGATTCCTTAACGGTGCCCTCCTTCCGTTCAGCGAAATCGGACAGTATATGGGAATATACCAGACCGACTGGAGCTGGTCTCCCCTGTTTGCTGATTATGATAATGACGGAGACAAAGATCTTCTGGTTACCAATGGATTTCCCCGGGACATCAGGGATAAAGACTGGACAAGACTAAAAGTAAAGGCCGTCGGTTCGTTAGCTTCTGAAAAACTTGTGTCTGATATGGCGCCGGAACTTAAAATTCCTGATTATGCATTTGAAAACAAAGGAGACCTGAAGTTTGTTAAGAAAACTGACTGGCTTCCTGAAATACAATCTTTTTCATACGGTGCCACTTTTGCAGACCTCGACAATGACGGCGACCTCGATTATATTGTCAGCAATTTGAACCACAAGCCATTTATATATAAAAACAATACAATAGAAAAGTCAAAGAAAAATGCCCGCTATCTTAATATCAGACTGAAAGGAACTGCATCCAATACTATGGCCATCGGAGCAAAGGTCGAAATATGGACAAAAGTTGGCTATCAGTATTATGAACACTTTCTTTCCAGAGGGTATGCTTCTTCAGTCGATCCGGTGATTCACTTTGGTGTTTCGGATAATCTGGTCATTGACTCAATAAAAGTTACATGGCCCGGAGCAGGGAAAATCACTAAGCTTAATAATATACCTGTAAACCAGTCAATTGAAATCAGTGAAGAGAATTCTCTGCCTGCTGACCTGACTGTAAAGGGAACTGAAAATAATGATCAGATGTTTTCAATGATTGAAGATGCAGTGAATTATGTACATAATCAGGTCGATTTCAATGATTACAGTCTGAGCCAGAAAATTATCCCTCATAAATTTTCCCAGATAGGCCCTTGCATGGCCAGAGGAGACATAAACGGAGACGGTAAGGATGACATTGTAATCGGATCAACAAATCTGCTTCCAACAAAAGTATTTATCAGGAAAGGAAACAGGTTCGAAGAGACTTTTTTCGAAGGGCTGACTACAAAGAAAAACTTTTCTGAATCAGATCTGGCAATTATCGATATTGACGGAGACGGTGATAATGATGTTGTTGCAGTGGCAGGAGCTTATGAAAACAACAATGAAAGTGAATTCACCCACTTTATTTATGAAAACAGGAATGGAGTATTTATAAGCAGTCCGCTCAATATACCTCCATTCCCGGCTTCTGTAGTGCGCCCATGCGACATTGACAGGGACGGAGATATCGACCTTTTTATTGGATCGAGGGTAAAAAAAGGGATGTTTCCTTATGCCAGTCATTCCTGGATATTGATTAATAAAAATGGTACTTTTTCAGCTGACCCTTCTAACCGTCTGAACCTTGGCATGGTAACCGATGCAGTATGGACCGATTATGACAAAGATGGCTGGGACGACCTGATTGTTGCCAGGGAATGGAATTCACTGGCAATATTAAAGAACAATAAAGGGAAAGAGATGGTTCCTCAAATATTACCTGAAATTGAATTAAAACATGGATTCTGGTATTCCCTGGCTTTAGGTGATTTTGATAATGACGGGGATTTGGATATAATAGCAGGGAACCTGGGAGAAAATCACAGATTTATGATCAGTGATAAATTTCCTCTGCGACTTTATGCAATAGACATTGACCCTGACGGTATTATAGATCCTTTAATGACAGGTTACTGGAAAGACCGTTATGGTAAAATGGCAGAGTATCCTGTTAACTATCTTGATGAGCTGTGGTCTCAGTCACCCCTGATCAGGGAGGTTTATAAAGATTACACAACTTTCAGCTATCTGAACTTCAATGAGATGTTCTCGGAACAAACAATGAAAAGGCTGGAATTCAGCCTCTATGTAAATACCGGTTCAAGCTATATCATCTGGAATGACAGAACATCTTTCAGATGGGAGAAGCTGCCCGCACAGGTTCAAATGTCACCGTTGAGAAGGGTCATTGTAAGGGATATTAACGGGGATAACCTGAAGGATATCCTTGCAGCAGGAAATGATTATACCTGGGATCTTGCAACTGGTTTCTTTGACTCATCCAAAGGCCTGGTGCTTTTGAATAACGGGAAGAAGACAGAAATGGATGCCCGGCCGGCATTTAAAGTTGTCGAACCCCCGCAAAGCGGATTTGTAATCCAGGGCATGGTTGAGTCACTGTTATGGTTTGATGGTGATACTTCACTGCTGGTTGCCGGAATCAACAGAAAAAAAGCAGTTGTATTTGCCCATCCAAAATGATTTATTGTATGGCATGGGTTTTGAGCCTTTGAGTTTGTAAATAGACTGATAATATTTAATTCCAGGTGCGAAACACTAATTTTTTAAAACCTGATTACCAAAAACAACATTCCAATGGATTTAAAAAAGTCAATCCTCTTTATAACGTTATCATTATTTGCCGGATTAACAGGTTTGCATGCTCAGACAGTGAAAGACGCTGACGGCAATCTCTACCTTACCGTTAAGATAGGCAGGCAGGAATGGATAGCTGAAAACTTAAAAACCACAAAGTTCAACGACGGCAAACAAATTGCTCTCGTGAAAGATGAAAAGCAATGGAAGGCTCTCGGAACACCAGGTTACTGTCTCTTTAATAACGATCTTTCAAATAAGGAAGAATACGGGGCTTTATATAACTGGTATGCCGTAAACACAAAAAAGTTGTGTCCGAAAGGTTGGCATGTCCCGACTGATGAGGAATGGAGGACAATGGTTGCCTTTCTGGGGGATAAAAATACAGCTGCCAATAAACTGAAAGAATCTGGAACCGATCACTGGAAAAACGCTCTTGTTGTTACTACAAACGATTATGATTTTTCAGCTCTCCCGGGAGGTACACGGCTCTATTCGGGTTCTTTTCCCGAATTTGGTAACTCATATGCAGTATGGTGGACATCTTCAGAATTCAGTTCACTGGCAGCTTATAACTGGGGATTGCATAATTCGACCAGCAGGGTATTCAACGGATACGACAATAAGCAGTGCGGGTTTTCCGTCAGATGCATAATGGATTAATTGTTCATATTTTTTTATTTTTATTCCCTTCTCCCGGTGGAGACGGGTGAACGGTGCAGGGATAGGGCAAAACAGACTTATTAAATGAAGTGATTATTTATATTACTCAATATATGAAAAAACTACTGCTTCTCTTTTATTCTGTTCTCCTTATTTCATGCCATCAATCGCCTAAATTCGAGTTACTCAAATCCACACAGACCGGAGTCGATTTCAGCAACGACATAACCGAATCAGACAGCTTCAATGTTATGACCTATGAATACATATACAATGGTGCCGGATTGGGTATTGCAGACCTGAATAATGACGGATACTCCGATATCGTTTTTGCAGGGAACCAGGTATCTCCCAGAATATATCTCAACCTTGGAAATTTCAGATTCAGAGATATCACCTCAAATTTTGAAGGTCTTACAAATAATCAGTGGTTCAGTGGTGTGGCAATAGTTGATATCAATAGCGACGGCCTGCAGGATGTATATATTACATCGACAAAGGATTCAATTCCGGAAAGGTGTAAAAATCGTCTTTGGATCAACATGGGGATAAGGGAAAACAATGAGCCATGGTTCAGGGAAAAGGCTGAAGAATACGGGATAGCTTATAACGGACTGTCAGTTCAATCGGCATTTTTAGATTATGATCTTGACGGTGACCTCGACCTTTATATTTTAAACAATACTGTTAATTCAAGGATGAATACTGCATACCGCAAAAAAGTTACCGACGGCAGTGCACTTAATAATGACAGGCTCTTCAGGAATAACGGCAATAATACATTTACTGATGTGACCGTTGAGGCTGGAATAGTTTACGAAGGATTCGGGCTTGGTATCGCCGTTGGCGATGTAAATAAGGATGGATGGCCAGATATTTATATTTCCAACGACTTTATTTCCAACGATCTCCTCTACATCAACCAGCGCAACGGAACATTCAAAAATGAGATTAGAAAATTCCTGTCATATCAGACTAAATCATCAATGGGCAATGATATGGCCGATGTCAATAATGATGGTTATCCCGACATGTTTACCCTCGATATGCTTCCCGAACACTATTTCAAGAAACGCCAGACCATTGCCGGGTTCAGCTATATGTTTTATGTTCTCGACGAGGAATTCAATTTTGAACATCAGTATTTAAGGAATATGCTCCATATACATAACGGATTCATCAACGGCGAAATGCTTCCTTTCAGCGAGGTTGGCCAGATGAGTGGTAATATCTTTGATACCGAATGGAGCTGGTCGCCTCTTTTTGCCGATTATGATAACGACGGAGACAAAGACCTTATTGTTGCAAATGGTTATCCCAAAGATCTTACCGACAAGGACTGGACCAGATATAAGGTCGCAGTCTATGGATATGTTGCTGATGAAGATCATGTAATCGGTATGGCTCCCTCAATCAAGGTCAATAATATGGCATTTGAGAACACTAATCTTTCAAATTTTGAGAAAACGAAAGACTGGCTTCCTGATGTGCCTTCTTATTCCTACGGAGCTTCATTTGTCGATCTTGATAATGATGGAGACCTCGATTATGTTTCAAATAATCTGAATGATAAAGCATTCATTCTTCGGAATAAAAGTGTTGAAAAATCAGGAAAAAAAGCAGGATATCTCAGGATAAAGTTAAAAGGCAAGGAAGGAAATACAATGGCTCTGGGTGCAAAGGCAGAAATATGGTGCAACGGTAAATACCAGTTCAATGAACATTTTCTGAGCAGGGGATATGCTTCATCTGTCGATCCTATCATCCATTTCGGTATTGGTGAGAGTAAAATAATTGATTCTTTGAAGATTGCATGGCCCTCAACAGGCAATGTCACTGTGCTTAAGAATATTAATGGAGGTCAGACTATAGAAATAGAAGAGACAAATTCGTCACCTTCAAAACAACCCTTAATTAAAGCGCTGAATAGCGAGCTTCTGTTTCAAAAATGCGACAGCGTCATTAAATATAAACACGAACAGACCGATTTTCCCGACTTTTACCTCGATCAGAACATAATACCGCATAAGTTTTCGCAGATCGGGCCAAAAATGGCCAGAGGTGACATAAATGGAGATGGACAGGATGATATTATAATCGGCTCGACAAACCTCCTGCCGACGAAAGTCTTTTTACGGAAAGGAAAAAGGTTTGAGGAAGCTTTCTTTGAAGGCCTGACAACAAGAAAGAATTTTTCTGAGTCAGATCTGGCAGTTTTCGACATCGACGGAGATGGGGATAATGATATTATTGCCGTTGCCGGAGGATACGAGAATCAGGATGAGAACGAATACCGTCATTATCTCTATAGGAATGAAAATGGTTCATTTAAAAGAATCGAACTTCCTGTTCCTCCATTTCCGGCTTCGGTTGTAAAGCCATTTGATTTCGATCATGACGGAGATATCGATCTGTTTATAGGATCAAGAGTGAAAAAAGGAAACTTTCCACATTCAGATCCTTCCTGGCTTGTTTTAAATGAGAAAGGAGATCTTTCGGCAAAGCCTCCCCTGAAGCTCGACCTGGGAATGGTGACTGACGCAGTTTGGAGCGATTACGATAAGGATGGATGGGAAGACCTGATGGTGGCCAGGGAATGGAATTCCATTGCTGCATTGAAAAACATGAAAGGGAAGAATATTATTCAGCAGAATATCAAAGGATTTGAAAATTATCACGGTTTCTGGTATTCAATTATTTCAGGTGATTTTGACAACGATGGCGACGATGACTATATAGCCGGAAACCTTGGAGAAAATCACAGGTTTACCGTAACTGATAAATATCCGTTAAGCCTCTATTCGATCGACCTTGATATGGACGGAGTTATTGATCCTCTTTCAACTGCATACTGGGAGGACAAAAATGGAAAAATGACCGAATATCCGATAAATTATCTTGACGAGCTTATTGAACAGTCAAATCTGTTCCGGAAACTATTTAATGATTATAAATCATTCAGTTATGCCAGTATAAACGATATGATTGATGAGAGTATTTTAAAACGTCTTGAGTTTAAGCTCCGGGTTAACACCACGTCAAGCTACATTATCTGGAATGAAAACGGCAATATGAAATGGGAAGTGCTTCCATTGGATTTCCAGGTCGCACCCTTGAAGAAAATGATTGTAAAAGATCTGAATAATGATAATTATCCGGATATCATAGCGGGAGGGAATGATTATACCTATGATATCTCAACCGGATATTATGATGCTCTTAAAGGAATTGTGCTTTTAAGCAGCGGGAAACGGCAGTATGATGCAGTTAAGCCTGCAGAAAGCGGACTTCTGCTTCGGGGAATGGTTGAGTCACTTCTTTATTTTGAAGGCGATATGCCGCTGATAGTGGCAGGGATGAACCGGGGAGAGGCTGTGGTCTATTTGATCCGCTCTAATTCACCGGAATGATACTGATATTTAACGACTTCCCAGCATGATGAGCA
This sequence comes from Bacteroidales bacterium, assembly GCA_038252165.1. Taxonomy (GTDB): domain Bacteria; phylum Bacteroidota; class Bacteroidia; order Bacteroidales; family VadinHA17; genus LD21. The sequence continues at coordinate 96,010 of JBBSAP010000002.1, forward strand.
GTTAAAGAGAGGAGTATCCCTTGTGTGTTCCGGAACATCTGCAGTTATTATCCTGTCCTTAAGACTAATGATCCTCATATCCGATTCGATGGCTGCCACCATCATGAAATCCTTTTCCCTGCCAAGAATGATCAGCTGCTCACTAATTGTCTGAAAATCACCCTGAAAAGTCTTAACAGTAACAATCGCATCATTTTTTTGATCATCATCAATCTGGCCTGTGAATATCAGCGAGGGATCAATTACAAAAGATTTTTGTCCTTCTTTAATGATAATGGTATTATTCTCCGAATCAGTTTTATGAGGATTAGCAAGCCGGCTCATAATATGTTTCTCAGCAACCACGATGACCTTTTTCCTCGTCCTTCTTTCTGATGCATCACCAGTGGTTACTGAATTCTTTGAACAGGATCCCGTCAATACCACAATTGCAAGAAAAAGGCAAAATGTCCTCATATAAATAATATTAAAGATTACCAAAAATATTACAAAAAAGTGATTTTAAAAACCTGTATATAATATGTAGTTGATTTTAGCAGAAAGAAGATGTAACTTTGGCCTTAAGTTTGTTTTAATAGGTAATATGCTGAAAAACCGAAAGCATAAATAATATTAATAAAATGAAAATAAAAATATTTCTTTTGATTCTGCTGTCTCCTCTTTTTTTAGCTACTATCACAGCTCAAAAAACCAGTAATAAGATCACTATTACCGGAACAGTATTTGATGTGAGTGGAACTCCACTAATGAATGCAATGATTCTGGTCGATGGTGTAAAAAGCAGTTCCCTGACAGATTCACAGGGAAGGTATAAGATCAAAGTCAAACGGGATGCAAAAATGATTGGAATATTATCCTTCGGCTCAGGTATGGTGGAAGAAGCTATAGACGGCCGGACTGAAATTAATTTCAAATTCAGTAAGTCAGGACTTGAACAGCCAAATAGCAGTACCAGTGCATCAGGTGACGGAGGCTTTAATACCGGGTATAATTATGTGAAACAGAAGAACACAACTACTCCGGTAGATAAGATAGATGGGACAAATAAAAAATATGCCTCATATAGAACAGTTTCAGAAATGATCCTCAGGGAAACATCCGGAGTAAAACTAACTACAAGTGGTTATATTATACTGGATTCCAAGGATTTCTTTGGAAGTGTTCCTGCTCTGCTGGTAGTTGACGGAGTTTATGTTGATAGTTTTGATGGAATTACACCTTCAACAGTCGAATCAATATCGGTTCTTAAAGGCTCTTCAGCTGCAATTTATGGTTCAAGAGGTTATGGAGGAGCAATCGTTATCACTACCAAAAAGCAGAACAAATAGAAGTATTTGTCTCACACGGTTCCTGGCATGACATAAGTTTGGGTGCAGGAGATCATTATTGCCCGATCGCTTCTGCGGTTAAAAAACTCATCAAGGTTTAAAATTATATTCTACCTTTAAAGCATCAGAAGTTAACAGAGCTGTATATTGTCAGTATGGAACGAGAAAGGAAGATAAGCGTATTATTTGTTTTTTTATTAGGGATACTCTTATGTACCGGCTGCAACAAGGAATCCGGAATGGATATTGTGAAAACTGAAAGTAAGCCTCAGATCGAACCGGATTACATTGATGTGACCATACCTCCCAATATTGCTCCGATGAATTTTAAGATCATAGAAGAGGGGAAACATTTTAAAGTTACAGCCACATCAGGCACAAACGGGTCCGGAATAACATTAAAATCATCAGACGGGAACATATGTTTTCCTGAAAAATCGTGGAGAAAACTTATTAAGGAATGTAAGGGTAATAAAGTTGTGATTCAGGTGTATTCTTCCGATGGAAAGAAGGTCATAAAAAAGTATGAGCCATTCAATATGCTTGTTGCTGATGAGCCGGTTGATCCTTACCTGGCTTACAGATTAATATATCCGGGGTACTACAATTGGTCGAATATCAGAATTATGCAGAGATCGATCGAAAGCTTCAGCGAAGAACCGGTTATCGATAACCGGATACTTGATATGAATTGTGCCAACTGCCACGCTTTCAACCAGTACAATCCCGATAAATTCATGGTTCACATCAGAGGATCCCATGGCGGCACCTATTTTGCCGACAATGGAAGGATTACAAGGAGAGAGCCTAAAATTGATGCTATGCCTGGCGGGGCAACATACCCCGCATGGCATCCAGGGGGTAAATTTGTAGCCTACTCATCCAACCAGGTAAGACAGGGTTTCTATGCCCGTCCTGAAAAAGTCATTGAAGTATTTGACCTGGTTTCCACCATAGTTTTATTTGATCTGGAGAACAATGAAACAACTCTTGTCAGGCAGCGTGATACTACAAAATATCTTCAAACATTTCCTTCCTGGTCGCCGGATGGGAAATACCTCTACTACTGCAGAGCCATTCAGAGCAATACCGAGACAAGCATGACCCTTGAAGAGATAAAAACAACAAAATATGATATTGTTAGAGTGCCATTTGATCCGGAATCAAAAATATTTGGTGAGGCAGAAATGGTTTTCAACGCTTCTGAAAGAAACAAGAGCGCTTCGTTTCCAAGGATTTCACCCGACGGCAACTACCTTGTTCTGACACTTGCAGATTACGGGACTTTCCCGATATGGCACAGGGAAGCCGATTTATATATAGTTGATCTCAGAAACGGAGAGAGTAAGAAAATGAATCTGAACAGTAACGATAATGAGAGCTATCACTCATGGTCGTCCAATGGAAAGTGGCTGGTTTTCAGCAGTAAAAGAACTGACGGCAGAAGCACCAGACCATTCTTTGCATATTTTAGTTCATGGGACAGTACAGGAAAACCTTTTATCCTGCCGCAAAAAGATCCCACATATTACGACAAATTGATGGAATCGTTTAATATACCGGAGTTTATCAAAGGGAGGATCAGGTTCAATCCGCATGACTTTGCATCGGCAGTGAAAGGTGAATTAATTAAAGCTAAGCCCGGAAATCCCCGGGATTCATTGCTGCAATGGGAGAAACAAAAGATAAATGTCAAACGGAACCCGGGTGAGATGTCGATACATGAATAATTTATAGCAAGTTGATATTAAATTATTTATATTATTTATTACCCCCTTCCTAACCTTCCCCCACGGGGGAAGGAACTAATCATTTCCCCCTTGGGGGAAATAAGAAAGGGGGTAAAGCTAATTTTTAAAGCAAAATTATTTTGCATAGAGGCTAGTCAAATGTTTAACAGATTAAAAATTAGTAAGGAAACAGATGTCTGGTATCTGCTGGCTTTCTTTTTTATTCTGGCTTTCAGCTATTTTTACTGTTTTGGCGGTTATCTTCTCTTTTTTCAGGAACAGCAGTCATTGTTTCTTTATGACTCTGCCTATTTCCATGATTTTCTGATAAGACCAGGCGGATTTCTGGATCTGTCAGGGAAGTTTCTGACGCAGTTTTATTTTAGCAAATTCGCCGGCTCAGTAATTTTAGCTGTCGTCCTTACACTTCCTGCTGTCGTTCTCCTGCACATAAACAGGAAACTTATACCCGGTGCAGGATTTTCAAATATTCTTCTGCTGATACCTTCCTGCATCATGCTGCTGATGCAGACCCACTATTATCACCTGATGATGTATAATCTTGGATTACTCTTTGCTTTGCTTTATTTCCTGCTTTCCGTATTATCAGATAAAAAGGCAATCCGTTACCTTGTACTGGTTCTGTTTCCGTTTTTTTATTACCTGACTGGTTCTTATGCACTGATCTTCTTATGTTTGTATATCCTCTATAACCTCTTATATATTAAAGGTCCCCGGAAGTTTTACTTATCAATATTTTTATTGTCCGTAGCTGCACTCTCTTTAATATTATTCAAAAAGGTATTTCTGGTGCAGAGCATAAGCCAACTCTTCCTTTTCCCATTTCCATTCATTAATGACACTACCCATAAGGCACTGTTTTACTCCCTGACCGGCTATGTGATTTTGTATCCTGCACTTTGCAGGCTTTCTGGTTTGGTAAAACTGAAAAAGCTGAAAATCAGGTTAGTATGCCTGGTCCTTCCGGTTATCGTTTTTTCTTTGACAATTGTAATGCTGCTAACAGGATATAATTCCCAGACAGCAAGGGTAATTAATCTTGAAAAACTTGCCTTTGAAGAAAAATGGAATGAGTTGATAGAATACCAGGAAAAATATCCTTCGGAGAATATGATTGGACAGTACTTCTATAATGTTGCTCTCTCTGAAACTGATCAGCTGTGCGACAGATTGTTTTACGGACGTCAGGATTTCGGCACAGGTTCTCTTTTCCTGGAATGGAGCAGTGAACATATTAATTGGGGAGCTTATTCTTTTTATGCCACCGGACTTATAAACGAAGCCCAGCGATGGGCCTATGAGGAAATGGTTGTTTACGGCCGATGTCCGCAGAATATGAAACTGCTGACAAAAACCAGTCTTATAACCGGTAATTACCGTATGGCGAAGAAATACACCGGAATTTTGGGAAAAACACTTTTTTACAGAGCCTGGTCAAAAAAATATGAAAGAATGGCTGCAGACACTTCAATCATAAGGTCAGATCCTGAGCTGGGAATTAAGTTAAAGACTCTGCCGGGGGATGATTTTTTCATTCATCTCGAATCGCCCGAGGCTAATCTTCCACTGCTTGTTGATGAAAATCCGGAGAACAGAAGAGCTTTTGAATACCTGATGTCATGGTTGTTGCTTGGCAAGAATGTTGACATATTGGTGAATAATGTCAGGCTGATGAAAAATATGGGATACACCCGGATTCCCCTTCATATTGAAGAGGCAATTTTGATTTACTTTAACAGCCAGGGGAAGTTCCCTGATCTCGGCGGACTTACGATTAGCAACGAAACCAGGTTGCGGTTTAACCAGTACTTTACAACCTATGTTCAGTCGCGGCAAAATCCTGCAACACTTAGAGAAAAAATGGAGAAACAATTCGGCAATACATTCTGGTATTATTTTCATTTTAAATGAATCATACTGATTCCCTCTATAGGTGACATGTACTCACCACCGAGCCCCTCTTTTGGTGACATTTACTCACCCCCAACCCCCTCTAATGGTGACATGTACTCACCCCAGAGTCCCTCTTATGGTGACATGTACTCACCCCCCAACCCCCTCTCTGCTGACGCAAAGAGGGAGCTTAAATCATCCACGATCTGTAATCTCCCCCTCTTTACGAAGTAGAGAGGGGGATTAAGGGGGTGAGTACCTGAAGAAAAGCAAAGAGGGGGTTGGGGGTGAGTACATGAAAAAAGAAGTAGAGCGGGGGAGGCTTAATCATGTACAGATTAAGCCCCTCCCACTACGGGGGAGGGGTTGGGGAGAGGTCAGCCAAAAAAAAGAGACGCCCAATTTGGACGTCTCTATATCAAAAAACTGTTTAAATAATTACAAAATCAATAAGCCGGATCCTGTGTAATAATACCTTTCTGAAGGTCGATCACACCCTGGTATATGGGCCAGTAATCATCTTCAGTAGCATTGAAGACGGCTACTCCCGGGGCTGCCAGAAACGACCTGAAGGTAATATCATCAGCGATGTAAGCATTCAGTGTTGTGGCCAGGATACCCCAGCGACGCAGGTCGAAGAAACGCATATTGGTGCATGCAAATTCAATCCTGGTCTCCTCCTGAACAGCTTTCAGCGCATTAGCCTTGGAATCGAAAGGATATAATCCGGGGCCGGGATAAGGTTCTACCTTATAGTTGGCTGCAGGTTTATTCCAATCGACTACAGGATTAGAAGCGAGGTTTTTAGTACTGGTGCAGAGTCCCATTACAGGAGTGCTGGTTTTTGCACGGTTGCGGATCATGTTTACATATGTCCTGGCGAGTTCCAGATCAGGAGCAGTTTCTTCCAGGGCACATTCAGCTCTCCATAAAAGGATACTTGCGTAACGGTAGGTCCTGAAGTTTTTCCCATTACGGAAGCCGGATCCGTTGAGGTTCAAAGACTGCTCTTCCTTCTTGTGCATGAATGTTTTGGTCATCATCGGTCCGCCATTATTCTGTTCACGAATCCAGTCATTTCCCGGATGAATACCCCAGCCCAGGAAGTCAACGCCACGACGGGCTACGATCCAGTCAACACGCGGATCAAGAGGTTCCGCTGTCGGAGTAAAGTCTGCGCCGCTTGCTATACCCATATCAGTTTCCAGATGTTTGCGGGCAGCCATATCGAGAACAGGCAATCCGTTAGCGTCAACCTGGAAAGCATCGAAAAGGTTCCGTGAAGGTTGATAAAATCCCCAGCCGCCGCAACTTGCAGGGCCATTCTGATGGAAATTACATCCCGAACCATGGACAGAAGCAGTAGCTGTCGCTGTAGTGGTACACTGTAACTCGAAAATGGATTCAGCGTTATTCTCATGAGTCATGTCGAAGTTCCAGTAAAACTCAGGTACCAGACTGAATACGTTGCTGTTGATGATATCATCAAGAAGCGGTTTGGCAAGGACGTATTCCTTCTGATACATATGGGCCTGGGCTTTTATGGCTTCGGCAGCATATTTGTTTATACGACCTTTTTCGTTATTGTATTTTGTTACCGGCAGATTGTCGATTGCAAACTGCAGGTCAGCTTCCATTTCATCCCAGCCGGGAGAGTCGTTTGGAACTGCTTCCGGTGCGAGATCTCCCAGTTCAGTCGGCGTTCTAACATAAGGGATCTTTTCAAAGATCTTGTTTGCCTGGAAGTGGAACCATGCTCTCAGGGCTTTAAGCTCTCCTTCAACCTGCTTGGCCCTGGTATCACTTAACTTTGTAGGACCCTTCTGGGTCTCCCACAGGAATGTAAGAGCAACGTTTGCACGGGCAACCCCGTCATAACAAAGAGTCCATCTTTCGTTCAGATAAGGATTGTTGGGCAAAGCTTCATATCTCTCAAGCAGGTTATAATTAGCCTGGTCGCCTGCAGAGGTGCCTTTATAGGCATCATCGGAACACCCGCCGGCATAAGTCCAGTCGCTGGTCATAGCACCTCCGAACATAGATCCCCCATTCTGCATCCTCTCATAAACGCCAGCGAGTAGCGCTTCAACACCTTCCGGAGTCTGTATTACACTACCTGCTGCTACCCCCGGGGGCTCTTTGGTAAGAAACGACTCACTGCATGAATATATCATCAGTAAGCTTCCGAGAAGCACGATGATTGATAATAGTTTGAATATTCTTTTCATAATTTATTTATATTAATTTTTCATAAAATATAAAGATTAGAGGCCAAAGGAAATTCCAAACAGGAATTGCTTTGTTGTAGGCCATGCACCTGAGTCGATTCCCATATTGATTGCTGAATTTGGAATCGCTATTTCAGGATCCAGTCCCGAATACTTGGTCATGGTAAACAGGTTGGAACCCTGGAAATAAAGCGTGACGGTACTGAATCTGCTATTCAGAAGCTTGTTGAAATCGTACCCGATCCGCAGGGTTTTCATGCGCAGAAATGAACCGTCTTCCAGAAAGGCAGTTGATGGCTCCTGGTGCGGGGTGTCATTCTGATAAATGATCGGCATTGTAGCATCTGCATTGCTCTTCAGGTACGGGCTTCCCCATGATTCATAAAGCCTTCTGTGGCTTTTTCCTGACTCGAACTGGGTATAGTCAATAAACCTGCTGACATAGTTTACAACATCGTTCCCAACTGTTGCAAACAGAGTGGTCGAAAAGCTGAATCCCTTGTAACCCAGGTTTATACTGAGACCTGCAGTAAAATCAGGATGAGGAGATCCGATATAGGTACGGTCGTTGGCATCGATAACATTATCAGGTTCGCCGTTAGGACCGCTTACATCTCTGTATTTGAAATGTCCGGGTTTATTGTATGTACCGGCAGCTCCGAATGCCTTTGGCCAATTATCGGCCTCAGCCTGGGACTGGAAGATACCGTCAACAATATAACCAAAGAATTCAGGGAATGCTCTCCCTGTCTGTGTCCTGGTATAATACTTCTCACGATACCCTGATCCCTGGTAGAAGTCAGTTGCAACGTCGGTAAGTCGTACCAGCTCATTTTTATAAGTTGAGAATACAAGGTCTGCGCTATATGTAAAATCGCCGTTCATTGAACTGTTTGCGTATCCAAGCGTAAGATCCACACCGGTATTTTTCATCTCACCTATGTTGATAGATGGCCTGGAAGCAGTACCAAGTACCAATGGTAATTGTTTTGGATAGAGCATATCTTTTGTGCTGCGCTGCCAGACATCCAAAGCTAAGGTGAAGTTTTTGAGCAGGGTTGCATCAATACCAATATTGATCGTGGTGGTTGACTCCCATTTTACACTGGTGTTACCGAAGGTGGACTGATAGAATCCGGTATTACTAAAGGCTGTATTATTACCTGTCATACCATAACTTGCGCCTTCTTCGCTGTAGGCAAACATGGTATAAGGATTATAATTACCACCCATAGTACCACTCATACGGTCGTTACCAACTGAGCCATAACCTACACGTATTTTAAGTTCATTCAGCCAGTTTTTGGTTGAGGCCATAAAGCTCTCTTCGGATACTCTCCATCCGGCTGAGAATGCCGGGAAAATACCATATTTTTTAGTTCCGAAACGGGAGGATCCATCGCGCCTTACCACTGCTTCAAAAAGATACTTGTCAGCAAATGCATAATTTAAACGTCCGAACAGTGAGAAGAGGCTGTATGCACTATTCCCGTCTGAGTTAGCTATACTACGCAGACCTGTATTCAGACTCATATAATTAACGTCCAGGAACGGGAACTCTGCCCTGCTTGCGGCCATAGAGGTGGAATTATTATCATAAGCTTCAGAACCGACAATGGCCTTAAAGCTATGCTCACCTGTTGTCAGTGAATACTCAAGTGTATTTGTCCATGTCCAGTTCAGACCGGAACCGGCATTTTTAGTGTAGCTGTCATAAGTTCCTCTTTCTGCAGCAGCAACCTCAACAAATCCAAAACTCCTTTGATTATAGCCATACTGATTAATACCAATAAGGGTTTTGGCTGACAATCCTTTCAGAATGTTCAACCTGGCGAAGGCATTGCCACTGAAGTTCATCCGCTTGTAGAAATTGTACTGATTCTTGTCAAGCAGGAATAGCGGATTCTGGGCGTTGCCCATACCTGATGACCTTGATCCGGCATAGGTTGTTCCTGATTCATCATAGACAGGCACTGTTGTCGGGAGCCTGTAACACCATGAGACGATCGAAGATTCGCCGTTGTCTGTCTGATGTCCATGATCATTAGTGAACTGCACTCCCACATTCGTACCCAGATCGATCCATTTTGCCGGGGATGTTGTAATATTTGAACGGAAACTATACCTTTCAAAACCAGTATATTTAAAGATTCCTTCTTCATCGGTGTAGCCAAGAAGAAATGCGTAGGTAGTATTCTGAGAACCACCTGCAATATCGAGGGTATACTCCTTGAGTGCTGCGTTCCTCGTTGTTTCACCAAACCAGTCGGTGCCAGGACTTGCTCTTGCAATAAGGTATGTATCGTCTCCATCCCGAACAGCCATCTTATTGTCATATAATGACATGTCGGCAAGCGGCGATCCCTGCGCAGCCGCAGTGGGGAAGATATAATAAGGAATCACAGGTGCGGCACCGTTGCCAAACTGGGTATGCTTATAATTTTTAGGATCGGATGGTTGACCAATCGGCAAACCGGCATTCTTAGCCTCGAGCCAGAGCATATCAGCCCATTCCTGGGTATTCAGCAGACTGTAAAATTTTCCAGGTCTGGAAATACCCTGCCGTATGTTCAGATTCATGGTGACTTTCTGGTTTTTCTTACCTGCCTTGGTTGTGATAAGCACAACGCCGTTGGCAGCCCTTGCACCATAAATTGATTGCGCCGCAGCATCTTTTAATATAGATATGGTTTCAACATCATTGGGTGAATAAGATCCGCCAGGCACACCATCAACAACATAAAGAGGGTTGGCATCGTTAATGGTTGTCATACCACGGATCCTGATAGAAGATCCTTCACCCGGGGTATGCTGGTTGAGTATTGTCACCCCGGCTACTTTACCCTGAAGACGGGTAATCGGGTCAGTAGCGGCACTTTCAGAAAGTGAAGCCGCATTAACCTGTGAAACAGCACCTGTAAGAGATTTCCTTGCCTGGGTTGAATAACCAACAACCACAATCTCATCAAGTTTTGTTTCGGCCTGTGTCATAACCACATCAATAGTACTCTGTGAACCCACAGGTATCTCTTTAGTCATGTAACCAATAAAGGAGAAGTTCAAAACTGAGCTTGAAGAAGCTACAGGCAGGGCATACCTGCCATCTACATCTGTTATGGCACCGTTGATCGTGCCTTTTTCCAGGATGTTAACACCAGGCAGTGCTTCTCCCGCAGCATCTGTAACCCGGCCTGTGACTCTCTTCTGTTGCATATCACCAGGAGCAGGTACGCTGGCAGCAAATGCCTGTACCGTTCCAAGCAATAACAACAGTGTTAATAGTTTCACGACAAATTTGTATTTAATCAAACCCGTCCATAATGAAACATCTCGCATGATTGTTTTAGTCATACTTTTGAAGTTAGTTAGGTTAATGAAAATAAATAATTAGAAATACTAAGTTAAAATTCTTAGAATATTTAAGGATTGGGAGCAGAGCTCCCGGTAGAAATTCAAAATTTAAGCTGTATCTTTCATAGGCATCATGGTTAGGTTAGTAGGGTATTCCAAATATATTAAATTTTTTTCCTTTTCAAACTTTTTGCAGATATTTTTTTAAATCATGTAATCAGCATATTAGCAAAGTTCTATAGATTGTTAATATGAAGAAATGATTCGCACTGACCTGAATTTTATGAATTTTTAATTAAAAAGACGTTAAAACTGCTTAATGAAGTCCTGAAAGAAAAATGATATCTGAGAAAATGTAGTAAATTTATTGACCTTTCCGTCAGGGTTATATGTTTTATAAGCCCTCTGGAGCATATGAAAAGAATACAATATGAAAAGGAGCTTTATCTATATTTTGTTGATAATAATACCCATGATGGGCTTGCTGAGTGACTGCAGTGATGATTTTCTCGATGTACAGCCGTCAGGTGGTTTAAGCCAGTTTACACTGGCAACTGAGAAAGGTATTAACGCCCTGCTCGTCGGAGCCTATTCACTGCTTGACGGCGTAAGCTCTTCATTCGGATGGGAGTCTGCATCTTCCAACTGGGTGTATGGATCTATACGGGGTATGGAAGCCAACAAGGGAACTGATGCAGGTGATTCGCCTTCTGATATCATTTCAATTCAAAACTTTTCGGAAACAGCCTCGAATATCTGGACAACCACATATCTGAATATAAAATGGATAGAGGTATATGAAGCTATAGCAAGGTGCAATAATGTAGTCAGGGTAATAAACCAGGCACTTGCAGATGGCAATATTACGCAGGCGCAGGCTGACCTTTTTCTTGAACAGGCAAGGGCACTGAGGGGATGGTACCACTTTGAAGCATGGAGAATGTGGGCAAAAATACCCTATGTGGATGAGACAACAGATATTGGTGCTGTCACTAATAAAGAGGATATAAGAGATAAAATTATTGCCGATCTGCAGGCTGGGACTAAATTGCCGGATAATATGGGCGCAATCGGTAGATTTAACGGGACTGTTTCAAAAGTTCTCCTCGCCAAAGCCCAAATGCAGATGAACCATAATTATACTGAAGCGCTTGCTCTCCTACAAAGCGCTAAAAACGGAACAAAACCAAACGGTGCTCCAATAGGACTTGCGCCTACCTATGGCGAAATATTTGATGTCGTCAACAGGAACGGCATTGAATCTGTCTATACAGTTCAGACTTCAGTAAATGACGGTTCCGGAGGTATTAATGGGGGATATGGAGAAGTTTTGAATTTCCCCTACAAGCCATATGGAGGTGGACCGGCAGGCTGCTGCGGATTTTTCCAGCCCACACAGGAGTTTGTAAATTCATTCAGAACATCAGGCGGATTGCCATTACCTGACTTTTCCTATAATGAAAATCCGGTGAAAAGCGACCAGGGATTAAAACCATCGGATCCTTTTACTGAAGATACCGGACCTCTTGATCCAAGGATTGACTGGTCAGTCGGCAGAAGGGGAATCCCATACTGGGACTGGGGTGTTCATTCCGGTTCAGACTGGTTACGTGAACAGTCTTATGCAGGACCTTACAGCCCAAAGAAACAGGTATATAAAAAATCACAGGAAGGAGTATATACAGAAGTTGACAGCTGGTCATCAGGATTTACTGCAAATGGATACCGTATGATACGTTATGCTGACATTCTGTTATTACTGGCTGAATGCCAGATAGAAACAGGAGATCTTCCCGGAGCGCTTGCAAATATTAATCTGGTCCGGGCAAGAGCCGCAAATCCTGCCGGATTTGTAAAAGAGGCAGATGGAGTTACCAATGCAGCAAATTATGTTATTTCTGAATATCTTTCATTCCCTGACAGGGATTATGCAAGAAAAGCCCTTTATCTGGAAAGAAAACTGGAATTGGGTCAGGAAGGTCACAGATGGTTCGATCTGAACAGGTGGGGAATTGCGGTTGCCGAACTTAACAGAGCACTTGAATATGAGAAAGCAACTCCCTGGGGAAACAATTTGTACGGGAATGCAATAGTTGGTCCGGAGGATATAACTTACCCCATTCCCCAGCGCCAGATAGACTTAAGCGACGGGAGACTGGTTCAAAACAGGTAGAAAAAGTTGCTGGTTGCGAGTTACTGGTTCCTGGTCAGGAAAGCAGCAAGCAGAGCAACAAGCAACAAGCAACAAGCAACAAGCAACAAGCAACAAGCAACAAGCAACAAGCAACAAGCAACAAGCAACAAGCAACTTGATTAATATACATTCGGTTATGTCAAAAGAAGCAGTTATCCTCGCTGATGGAAGATTTCCCACTCATGCTATCCCTCTTTCTTACCTCAGGAAAGCTGATCACATCATCTGTTGTGACGGCAGCGCTGAAAATCTTATTGCAGCGAATCTCGAGCCCGAGGCTATCATCGGTGATCTCGATTCACTCAATCCACTAATTTCAGAGAGGTTTGCCGATCGTCTCTTCAGGGATAGCGATCAGGACACCAATGATCTGACCAAAGCAATAAAATGGTGCATAAATAAAAGGTATAAGGAGATTGTGATCCTGGGAGCTACAGGGAAGAGGGAAGATCATACGATAGGCAATATATCGCTGCTTACGGAATATGCCAGGGACATAAGAGTGACCATGGTAACCGATACCGGCACTCTCAAACCGCTTCTGAAAAGCGGTGTTGTCAAATGTTTTCCCGGACAGCAGGTTTCAATCTTTTCAATCAATCCTGAAACGGAAATAACTTCTATTGGATTAAAGTACCCTCTTGAAAACCTTAAACTGAAGAACTGGTGGATGGCTACATTGAATGAAGCAGAAGGAGATTCGTTCGAAATCATTTTTAATGGGGGGCCGCTTATCATATATCAGAAGTTCGGGGAATAATTGTCTTGCAGGTCTTGCAGGTCTTGCACGACTTGCATGACTTTTATGACTTGCATGACTTGCACGACTTTTATGACTTGCACGACTTTTTAAGTATTCATCGGATCCTCATAGAAAGCAGATCTTGTCTCCCCCGTGGGGGAGATCCCGCTTTAGCGGGAGAGGGGGTTTATTTATTCATCATATCTTTGACCAGATTTATCAGCTGCACCCTGCTCCTAACATTAGTTTTGATGTAAATATGGTGAGTGTGATCCTTTACTGTCTGCAGGCTTATAAATAGTTTGTCGGATATCTCTTTGTTACTTAGTCCATTGCAAATTTCCCTGACCACTTCCGATTCCCTTGGTGTCACTTCGAACCTTTTACAGAACTCATCAAACGGGTGATTCTTTTCCGGCTCTGAAGCTAAGGAGGGAATGAGGGTCCCATAACTGAACCATATGGGAAGAAATATATTTCCAAGGAAAAATGCGAAGATAAATACTATTGAAAGCAAGGCCTGTGTTGTGTAAAACAGGAGAGGCACGCATTGAACCATCATTATCATGAACAGTGCCGGAGCAATTATCCTCCTGTCATACTCGTGAATGACCTGCTGCCTCTTCCATGGAAAATGGATGAGATAAGCTGCAATGAAGAAATGAATGAGGTTCATTATTATATAGTATTCCCGTATAACAAAGGAAGTGTTGAAGGAATTTGTCCCGGTTATGAAGTAACCCACTACTATCAGCACGGAGAAATTGGCTAAAAAAAACCAGAAAACAAACCATTTGTTGCCGATCTTTCCAGTGAGACTCCCTGTAAACCTGATAAGCATAAGCCAGGCAATCACAAGAAATGGCAGTCCGAGAAGCATTGCCAGGTCCGACAACCTTATGAGCTGTTCCGGAGAAATGAAAGAAGCCAGGAATGATTTGACAGCCACCTGTCCCCATATCCCGTAAAACCCGAAAGTGTAAATGAAAACCTGGAAATAGAGAAGAGACGAAAAGATTTCAGGTTTGTATCTATTCCTTAACCGTGATGCGAGTATTATGCCCGCGGCCGAAAGTGCAACGGAAACAATAAAAATCAGGTAAAACAATAATTTGATCATGTCTTAAAGTTATTGAGATTATTTCGGATTCCGGATTTCGGATAGGGGATTTATTTGTATTTCCTGCGATTCTGACACCCTCGCACCCGATAATTATCTGAAACCACGGTGGGTTGGGCTACCCTTTATACACATCTTGCTGATTTGCTTAAATTCATTTAGTGATGCAAACATGGATATTGGACTTCCAGCCTCCAAGGCTGGCTCCTTCGCAAAAAATACATAGATTATTTTTATACCCGGCCTTCCCAGGAAGGATAATCCATATCTGCATATCTGATTGGATTTTATAATTGTCCGAAAGGTGCGTATAAACGTTAGGTGGGAGGGGGGCTTTTTCCCAATGCTATATCCACAACTTAAGTATTGGTTCCCATACTAAAGTAGGAAAGTGTAAGAATCACTACTATAGTTTGACTTCTGTGAGAAAAACAGGGTTTACATTTGGTGTATCATAAACGAAAACATATTTGATTTAATAATTAAAGCAATGGAAACGGAAAGAAACTACAAATTGGTCCCGACATTCGGAAACAGCTTCGGAACAGGATTTCAGGTTATGCTCGATAATTTTCTCAGGCTGCTGCTTGTCGTCTTAGTACTTGTTATTCTGACTGCGCCTTTCAGCGGTATGAACTGGAAATTTGATGCAGGTGATTTTCCCAAAAATGCATTTGACTGGGGTCATTGGTTCGGGAATGATGTGCATAAACTGTTAGCGGTTGGTGCACTTGGGATGCTCGGTATTTTTATCGGGTTAATAGCCCTTGCCTATACATTTCTTGCAGCCCCTGTGGTCAATTACGGCGGTGATATGATATTTGTCCAGGCAGTAAGGAAAATCAAGCCCGATTTTGAACTTCTTATAAAAGGATTCTGGGAAAACTACCTTTATATTATACTGGCCAACCTTCTTGTAACTGCCCTGATCGTATTAGGATGCTTCGCACTTATTGTTCCAGGGATCATTATCGCCTGCCGGCTTGTCTTCGTCTCATATATTGTGATGGACAAGAAGCTTGATCCGATAGAAGCTGTCGAGCTCAGCTGGAAGCTTACCAGGGGGCACGGATGGAGGATTTTTGCCATGGGACTGGTCTCTGTCTTTATATTTTTCTTCGGTCTCATGCTGTTCATTATAGGGATATTCCCTGCCATCATGTGGATATCAAGTTCCTTTGCAGCATTGTATCAATCGGTTCTTCTTGAGAAGGAGAAGCCGGCTGAGGTTCAGCAGACAGCAGTTTGACCTCGCTACAAACCGGTCTTTCACCTCACTATAATCCCTCTCCCGAAAGAGAGGGATTTTTTATAATAGTGACCTTAAAGCCCCTTCTGAGCTACTCTTTATACTCATCTTCTCGGTGTAGAATCAGAGTATTTGATGGAGATTCCTCGCTAACGCTCGGAATGACAGGGGATTTTTTGTGAACGTGGGAAAAAGCGGCGATTTGCAGTGAATACTCAATTTACGTTGCTGGTTTTATTTTGCAAATCGCCGCTTTTTCCCCTTGACTCCCAAAATCGTACCTGTCATTCCGAATCCCGAGTCCTCGGGATGAGGAATCTCATTCATAAACAATTACACCTGATTTTGAAATGATGTGTATAAAGCCCTTTCTCATCTAGGAGAGGGATTTAGGGTGAGGTGGTAAACAGGAGGGGGTTGGGAGGTGATTAAATAAAATATAGCTTTTTTTACAATCAGTGGTTCATTGTATTGAATTTTTTACTATTTTAGACTCGTTACTCCTCCATATGAAAAAAAGAGAACAAAGGTTCTGAACCGATAAAAACTCCCCCCAATTCCAGGCAACTGTTTATCAATAATAAAACAACCAATCTAAATTATTCAGTAAGATGAAATCATTAATAAAATTCGTCATTGTGGTAGCATTAATCGGCCTGACAGCAGGCAATGCAAAGTGTCAGATCAGGGTGGATCTTAAGGGTAAGATCAATAACAAAGTCAACCAGCGGGTGAATCAGCGCACCGACCAGGCTATTGATAAAGGTTTGGATAATGTTGAGGACGACATCAAAGGAGATACAAAAGAAACTGATTCGTCAAACGGGAATCAGGATGCCCGGGATAACGAACAAGCCGAAGCAAATAATACAGATCAGGGAGATAAGGCGGCCGGAAATCAGCAACCCCAGCTTCAGTCATATTCCAAATATGACTTTGTCCCCGGCGAAAAAGTAATCTTTTTTGAGGATTTCACCCAGGATGCCGTTGGTGATTTCCCTGCCTTATGGAATACAAATGGGTCTGCTGAAGTGGTAACAACCAATCTGTTCCCTGGTAACTGGATGAGATATATAATGAGGGAGTGTGTCTGGACTGATGCTTTGCTTAATTTGCCCGATAATTACACCATAGAATATGATGTTATACCTATTGCAGGTGAAGAAAAAGGAATGGCAGGCTGGGAGATGCTGCTGATGCAGGCCAAAAATGTAAAAGCGTGGGATAGCGGATCAGCTCCGGGAAAGGGAGGTTTCTCGTTCTCAGTAGAGTATTTCGGCAGACCAGGCTACAGTACCTGGCTGTATGGACCTGAATGTGAGGATTCAAAATTAGGCGGAAGTAAGGAAGGAGAAGAGTATAAACAAAAGGAAAACCAGAAATACCATATAGCAATATGGGTTCAGAAGACAAGAGTTCGCTTATATCAGAATCAGGATAAGATTTTCGACGTTCCCAGAGCTTTCCCGACAGGTTGTGTGAAACCCGACAGGCTCCGTTTTGAAAATGGAGCTGCAATGGTTGGCAACATTCGCATTGCAGTTGGAGCACCTGATATGCGCAGCAAACTGATAACCGAAGGCAAGCTGGTAAGTTATGGTATTTATTTTGATGTGAATAAGGATGTTGTAAAACCCGAATCTTATGGGACCCTAAAGGAGATCGCCACTGTACTTCAGGAAAATCCGGTCGTCAGGGTTAAAATTGTCGGCCATACAGATGCTGATGGTTCTGATGCTGCCAATCTTGATCTTTCAAAGCACCGCGGTGCTTCGGTAAAAAATGAACTTGTAAAGACTTTCGGAATAGATGCGGCAAGGCTCGAATCGGATGGAATGGGCGAAGGACAGCCTGTGGCACCAAATGATACTCCGGCAAACAAGGCTCTTAACCGCAGGGTTGAATTTATAAAACTGTAACAGCAGAAAGATTTTCAGGAATTCCATGATTTAATAGTTTAATCCATAATCTAAAAACGATGAAAACAAAAGCAATATTTCTTTTATTCGCAATCATGATTTTGTTGCCCTCAACAACTTATTCTCAGGGATATATTCTGAGAAGGGTTATCAACAGAAAGATCGACCAAAAAATTGATTCGGCAGTTGATAAAAGCGCAAAGGATAAAGCTGATGAAAAAGCCAATCAGAACCAGGCTGATACAACATCGGCTCCGAACAAGGGTGGTACCAAAGGGACGGGCCGCGGGCTATTTGGCGGGAAAATTGATATCAAATATGATGAAGAATACAAATTCACTGGCAGGATTTATATGCAGATGGAAACATATGATAAAAAGGATGTGGCCAAATCAGATTTTTATACCTATTTCAATGCAAATACTTTAAATGCCGGAATAGAGGTTAAACCCGTTGATTCCAAAGAAGGAGAAAAAGCTGTGCCAACAGCATTTCTTTTTGATAATGATAACAGGTGCCTCATGGTACTTGTAGAAAATAGTAAGACCGGTATGATCTCATCTATTCCGTCTGATTCAGCATTAGCTGCGCAAGCCAAGACTCAGAAAGGTGCAAAAACTGAACAGGCCACAATAACAAAAACTGGTAATTCACGGGTTATTGCCGGATATAAGTGTGATGAGTACAAAATAATTGAACCAGACAAGAGCGGTTACTCAAATGTATGGATGACAAAAGATGTTAAAATCAAGGCCGATAAGAAGAACTGGGGAAAGGCAGGGATGCCTGATTATTATGGCTACCCTGGTTTCGAAAACGCAACGATGCTTGCCATGGAAGCCTATGACAAGGATAACAAGATCAAAAGTAAAATGGAGACCAAAGAGATTAACGAAAATTTTAAGCATTCCATATCTACAGTCGGATATTCGTTTATTAAAATGAATTTCGGGCAGGCAGGGAGGAAGTAATCTGCCGGATTGGATGAGGATTGCTTCCCACGCTTTGCGTGGTCGCAATGACACTGCACTTCTGCAGCATTACTTGTATTTCAGTAAACCAATTTGACTTATGTCCGCTGTCATTGCGAGGAGTCCCGGTTAACCGGGACGACGAAGCAATCCTATGCATTAAGCAGAAAACTAAACCTGATTATACCTTTTTCAGCTTCGCAAATCTCAGCAACAGTTTCTTTTTGCCGTCATTCTCAAAATCAACTGTGGCTGTTGTATTTGGGGATTCGCCTTCGATGCTGAAAATTATTCCCTTGCCGAATCTCTCATGCTGAACCTTGTCTCCTTCTGAAAATTCGCCTGAATCACTGCCATTAAAAGCCGAAATGGAAGCGCTTCCTGAAGTTGCTACTTTTTTGTATTTGCCGGGAAGGGAGTATTTGTGAGGCTCTTCCCTGAATGACTGAGGCCGGGTTTCGTTATTATTTCTGGCAGAAAAAGGTTTCCCTCCTGTCTGCGGATAAGCGAGGAACTTCTGATCCATCTCCCTCAGGAATCTGCTTGGTCCGCTTCTTTCAAGGTTACCCCATTTATACCTGTTCATTGCATAACTTAGCGTGGCCATCTTCCCTGCACGTGTTACCGCAACGTAAAACAACCGTCTTTCCTCTTCGAGCTCCCTGGGATTGCCGGCTGACATTGGTGAGGGAAAAAGGGTGTCCTCCATTCCGGCAATATATACATGCCTGAATTCAAGCCCCTTGGCTGAGTGCATTGTCATTAGTGTCACCTTATCACGGTCCTCCTCCTTATCGTTATCCTGGTCAGTAAGAAGCGCAACATTGGTCATATAAGCCTCAAGTGTCGATGGCTCACCATTGGTCTCAGCCCCCTCGGTAAATATCTTTATTCCGTTAAGAAGCTCTTCAAGGTTCTCATACCTGCTTACCTCCTCCGGAGATTTCCCTTCCCTGAGCTCTTTCATAATTCCCGATCCCATGGCTATCTCCCTTGCCTTCGTATAAGCATCCGTTTCAGCAGTATTTATTCTGAAAGCATTTATCAGATCAGTGTAGCCTGTTAATTTTTTAACAGTGCCTGAATTAAAATGATCTGTATAAGCGGAGATCGACGAAATTACCTGCCATGGAGTGGTCCCCGATCTTTCGGAAAGTTCCAGAACTTTCTGAACGGAAGTATCACCAAGTCCCCTTTTGGGATAATTAACAGTTCTTTTTAAAGCTTCCTCATCCTCAGGATTTATGACCATCCTGAAGTAGGAGAGTATGTCCTTTATCTCTTTCCGTTCATAGAACGACAAACCGCCATATATTTTATACGGGATGTTCTTTTTACGAAGAGTTTCTTCGAATATTCTCGACTGGGCATTTGTCCTGTAAAGGATAGCAAAATCTGACCAGTTAAGCTGATGTGAATACCTCTTGTCGAAAATGTCCGAAGAAATATTGAACCCTTCTTCAGAATCAGTAAGCGCCTGCATCACCTGGATCTTTTCACCAGCCTCATTTTTTGAATATACTTTTTTATGGATCTGGCCTTGATTGTTGGCAATAATGGCATTAGCAGCATCTACAATTGTCTGTGTCGACCTGTAATTCTGCTCGAGTTTGAACAGCTGATAATCGGGATAGTCGTTCTTGAATTCAAGAATGTTTTCAATTCTTGCCCCTCTGAATGAGTAAATACTCTGGGCATCATCTCCGACTACACAGATATTTTTACCCGCCGCCGCCAGCTTCTTAATAATAAGGTATTGTGAATAATTTGTATCCTGGTATTCATCCACAAGAATGTAATGGAATTTTTCGTGGTAAGCTGCCAGGACATCAGGGAAATCCCTGAAAAGAATGTTTGTGTTCAGGAGCAGATCGTCAAAATCCATAGCATTAGCCTTAAAGCACCTGGCTGAATAGGCCCTGTAAACTTCTGACAGCAGCGGCATACGGCTCGATTTGTCATATTCCTGCATTGAATGATCTGATGCATATATGCTGGCGGTTACAAGATTGTTCTTTGAATGGGAGATCCTCGAAGCTATAGCACCGGGCTTGTAGACACTGTCATCCAGGTTCATCTCTTTTAAGATGGTCCTGATAAGGCTTTTCGAATCGGAAGTATCATAAATCGTAAAATTTGATTTGTATCCGAGCCTCGAACCTTCCATCCTGAGGATCTTTGCAAAAACGGAATGAAATGTACCCATCCAAAGATACCTTGCAACCTCAGGATCAATGATGGCAGAGATCCTGTTCTTCATTTCTCTTGCCGCCTTGTTTGTAAACGTCAGGGCAAGGATCTTGTAAGCAGGAATACCTTTCTGCAGAAGATGAACAATCCGGTAGGTCAATACCCTGGTTTTGCCGGAACCCGCACCGGCGATAACCAAAGCCGGACCTTCAGTATTGATAACTGCAAGGCGCTGAGCTTCGTTCAGGTCGTTCAGATAATTATTGGTCATCAATTATTATAAATTACAGCGTGACCGGGTGAGGCAAATTTAATGGATTTTATTAATATTGCCATTGATTATACCAAAGAGAAATTGGAGTCGTTATTGTTTAAACCCGGTCATGCCATAGCATGTCCTTATTAAAGAACAGATTGCCTGTGCGCTTTGCTTTTCTCATTTCAGCATTATTATTACCTGTAACGATATTAGGTCAGCTTACGGCACCTGGAATGAATGCAGTGAGATACACTTCATATCCTTCTTCCCCTGGTGTGAAAGACCCTGTTTTTGCTTTCTGCAATCCTTCGGGCACTGCTAAAGGCAGACTTAATGCCGTAAGTCCGGGAGGTACCGGGCCGTTTACATTCTCCTGGTATAAATGGAGCGGCGCCACAAAAGGATTCACAGTGTTTGTGAGCTCTGAAACAGGGGTTATGAGCTCTGTGATAAGCAGTCTTGACGAAGGAGGGTACCGGGTAAGCATATCAAATGGATCAGGGTACAATACTAGTCTTACAGGATGGATATTTACTGACAGGCCTTTTTCACTGGCAAAGCTTCAGAACAGAACCTGCGATTATGTTGCTCTGAGCGGTAAGGCCGCTGTGGATACTTTTTTTTACAGTGATCCAACCGGTGGCCAGAGAATAAGACTGCCAAACGGTGTTAAGTTTCTCTGGTCCTCTGATCCGGTTTCCTCCATACCATACCCTGATATAGAGATAAACCCTCAGACCTTCAACCCGCCATTGGAAAATGTTACATATAAGCTCCTAGTAACAGATAGTCTTGGGTGCACCGGTGAGTCATCATTCTTTTATGAATCGATACATGTAAAGGCCGACTTTTCAGTCGAACCTTCAGGCGGAGAGGCGCCTCTTGAGGTTACTTTTACAGACAAATCAATCAGGGCTGTGACATATCTTTGGGAATTCGGGGATGATTCACTATCTGTCCTCAGCACTCCAAAGCCTCATACATATTTTATACCTGGAGATTATTCTGTAAAGCTGACAGTCGAAAGTGCCCTTCATTGCATCGATTCGGTGAGATTCGAAAAAATTACTGTAGAGGAATCCAGGCTGGAGATCCCGAATGTTTTTACACCAAATGAGGATGGATTTAACGATAAGTTCATGGTCAACAAGGCATCACTGAGGTATATCAGCGTAGTAATCTTCAGCCGGAACGGAACTAAAGTGTATGACTTTTATGGTGAGGGCCCGATACTAAAGGAGTGGGACGGATGGGACGGCAATGTTGGGAACAGTTCAGCAAAGGCCAGCCCCGGAGTCTATTTCTATATAATCAAAGCCCTGGGCTGGGACGATGTAAAATATAACAGCAAGGAGTACAGGGGGTTCGTCTATCTTTACCGGTAATAATAAATGGGTCCCTGAGAGGCAGGTAAATTATAGCAAAAAAAGATTTTCTCGCAGATTTTCGCAGAGTATTCATAATCAAATCTCTGCGTTACTCTGCGTCTTATTCTGCGTGACTCTGCGAGAACTTCTTCTTTTTTTCGCAGATATATATAGGACTTTTCTGCTGTTATGCCATCTATCCTTTCTTAAACCGTCAGTTCCCTTGTTCTTGCCTCCACCTTCCACTGTTCAGAAACTAACCCGTTCCTGACAACAGATACCTTATCATAGCGATCGACAGTCGGGCAAATATGATATGGAATGCCATACAGGACACTTCCGACATTTAGTCTTTTTGTTTCATTGCTTCTGATAACCATATGCTCTTCGTTGTGGGATATGATTTCATAATTCTCAATTTCATTCAATTTTATTCTTGGCTGGGGCATTTCTGAAGCAACAGCTTTATGTCCGAGATCAATACATATCAGATCATCAGCTGGTTTACTTATTATCCTTGTAAACAGAACTGCAGAATGCAAAAACTCCATATCACTGAATGATGTACTGTAACCATAGTCCCACAGAAGTGTGGTGCCCGGACTGGTTTCAACTCCACCCCGGGAAGCATGTATGGGGAAAGTGGGCGTTCCTCCGGCAATCACCCTGGCCGGAGGGATTACTGAGCGGCTGATTTCTTCAATCAGCGATGTCACTGACAGGTATGCTTCATCGCAGATTTTTTTGCGAAGCGAAAACTCTTTCTCATGAATATGTCCGTCATATACATGGAGGCCACCTGCAGCGATCAGGGGAAGATCTGTAATCATTTTGTAAAGCCTCACGGCAGGTTCCCCCGGTGCTATACCAGTCCGGTTCATTCCAATGTTAATGTCGAGCCAGACGGTGGTTACAGAACTGTTCCTTACAGCGTTTATTGATAATTCCCTTATTATATCTTCGCAATCGGCAACACATGAAAAATCAGTTCCGGGGAATTTTTTCTTCAATTCAAAAAACCTGCTGATATTCGGGCCGACAGGCTGATATGCAAGCACTAAATCTTTTGCCCCGCAGCCTGCTACCATCTCTGCTTCAGCAATTGTGGCGCATTTGAACTTATTTATTCCATATTTCATCTGAAGCCTGACTATTTCAGACATCTTGTGTGTTTTCACATGCGGCCTTAACATATCCGGAGCACCGGCAATTTCTATCATCTTCCTGATATTTTTCTCAATACGGTCAGGATAGATCAGCAGGGCAGGTGAGTTAACTTCATCAGGATTCTTAATCCTGTACCAGGGATTTAAATTGTTTATCGTTTCACTCATCTTTTTGTTGGTGAAGTTCAAACATGGCTTCAATCTCGACCGCAATATTTCCGGGAAGGATCATTCCGACAGCGCTTCGGACACCAACACCGTTATCTTCTCCGAAGACATCAGCCATAAGTTCACTGAATCCATTGATAACAGCAGGATGCTGTTCAAAATCAGGAGAACTGTTCACCATACCCAGAACTTTTACAAGGCGTTTTATTTTATTCAGATCTCCTATATTTGCCTTGATTGTTGAAAGCATTGCCAGTCCGACCTGCCTGGCAGCAAGCTTGCCTTCTTCCAGGCTGAGTTCATTTCCGACCTTCCCTTTTATAAGGGTTCCGTCAGGTCTTAAAGGGCCTTGCCCCGATACATAAAGTAAATTGCCGATTACAAGTGCTGGTTTATAGACACCCATTGGCTTCGGAGCCTTGGGCAGTTCAAGTCCAAGCTCGCTGATTTTTGATTCTGGATCGATTTTCATACTTTTATCTTTTAACTTTTGTTTTTTGTCTTTTTCAAATAAATAACTCTGCCCTGAAAATGGTTTTTGCCTGCCCTGCTATTTCTACCCTGTCGCCGAGGTGGGTAACTTTTAAGATTCCTCCTCGTTTTGATACCTGGTGCGATGTAAATTCTTTTCTGCCAGTCTTTTTGTGCCAGAACGGTACCAGAGCACAATGAGCCGAGCCGGTTACAGGATCTTCGTCAATACCGACGGCAGGAGCGAAACAACGCACGCAGAAATCATAGCGTGGATCGGAGGAAGGAGCTGTAACTATCATATCACCATATTCTGAATTCTTCAAAGCTTTGAAATCAGGACTCAGATTCAGAACCTCCTCCTCATTCCTGAAAAGGAAAAATTTCCATCCGTGGGCAGTGTGGTAATATTCAACGGGTGTAATTACATTGTAATTACATAAATCCTGAGGTATTTCAGCTGCAACAAGGTCGTAGGCAGGGAAATTCATTATTACCCAGCCGTCGGCATAACGAATATTAAGGATTCCTGCCTTTGAATAAAAAGCAATAGGTTTGTTTTTTTTGACAATGTTTGTTTCAAACATTATATGAGCTGACGAAAGTGTTGCATGTCCGCACAAAGGAATTTCAGATGCCGGGGTGAAAAAACGTATGTTGTATTCATTTTTACCACCTGTTATGAAAGCTGTTTCAGAGAGATTCATTTCAGCTGCAATATTCTGCATCCATTCATCAGACATCTCCTTTTCCAGAATACATACTCCGGCCGGATTGCCTTTGAATGGCTCCGATGTAAAAGCGTCAACCTGGTAAATAATCATTCTTTTCGGCATAGTCTTAATAATTAAGCGACGTAACAGAAGATCAACCCCCCAACCCCCCTAAAGGGGGCTAATCGCCTTAAAATCATCATGGATAGTCCTTCTTAAAATCTCCCCTTAAGGGGAGATGCCACGCTTAAGCGTGGCAGAGGGGTAATCTCTATTCACCGGTAATTTACCTCCTTTTACAGAAATAATCCGAAATTAATCTAAGAAAACTTTGTAAACCAGAAAAGTTTTCACATTTTTGCAACTTCTAATTTTGAAGCATGGTTTACCGTCAAAAAATTATTGAGGAGGGTGCGATGATGTTCCGGACATATGGGATCAGGGCAGTAACTATGGATATGCTGGCGTCCAGGCTGGGTATTTCGAAAAGGACGATTTATGAAGTTTTCAGTGATAAGGATGAGCTTCTGAAGGGAGTTTTAAAATGGATGCATGAAAGGCAGCGTGAGGTAATGACCAGAATTTTCAGTGAATCGGAAAATGTAATTGAAGCTATTTTTAAAATGCTTGATTTAATGATGGATCATTTTCACAAAATGAGCCCGGCTTTTCAAATGGATTTGAAAAGACTACACAGTGATCTGCAAAAAAATCCGGAAGAGATGTTTGATCTCCCGTATTTCTCAAATAACTCTGATATCCTGAACAGAGGGATTAAAGAAGGTGTTTTCAGGGATGATATTGATGTGGAGATTACTAATAAATGCCTGCTTGAGGTCGCGAGGGCAACGAATGACAATAATATTTTCCCTCCTGACTATTTCGAAAATAAAGATGTCATAAAAAGCTTTTATGTTAATTATCTGAGGGGTATTTCAACTCCGAAAGGTCTTGACCTGATAAACTTTTATGAAAAGAAGAAAGAATAAAATCCATAGGATACTATTTAATATATGAATAATAAAAACTTTATGAAAAGCAGATTCTTAATCGCGGCAGCTTTTTTCACTTTTCTTTCGGGGAGAGCAGGGATGGCTCAGCAGGAAAGCAATGATTTGAAGTTTTCACTTAAGGAAGCTCAGGATTACGCTTTGAGTCACAATAAAATGGTAATCAATGCCAGATCTGATGTGCAGGCATCCAAGGCGGCCTTATGGGAAGCTATATCAGCTGCATTGCCACAGGTGAAGGCATCGGCCTCATTTACTGATAACCTGAAACTTATGACCACTCTGTTACCTGGTGAATTCTTTGGACAGCCACCGGGCACAAAAATACCTGTTACATTCGGATCCCAGTTCAATTCAAGCGCAGGGGTTGATGCGAGCCTGCTTATTTTCAATGCTCCGCTTTATGTTGGCATTGAGACCTCAAAGCTTGCACAGAAACTTAGTCAGCAGGGACTTCAGAAATCAGAGCTCGATATAATAGAATCGGTGAGTTCAGCTTATTTTCTAATCCTTGTGTCCGAAAAGTCGCTTGAACTGCTCGACGGCAATATTGCTGACCTGAATGAGACACTTAAATCTACAAGGGCTATGTTTTCAGCAGGTATGGCTGAATCGACAGATGTCGACCAGATGGTTTCGAATGTAAATATGATCCAAAACAACAAAAGCTCTCTTGAACGTACAATCGAATTAAATTATAATATTCTCAGGTTTCAACTTGGTGTGCCTGCAGCTTCAGAAATAGCCCTCACCGAGACTCTTGAGAGCCTGACCGGTGAAATAAATGTTGAAGCATTGCTTTCGCAGGATTTTGATCATACACGGAATATTGAATATAAGCTTGTTGAAGGACAGGAAATGATGTCATCCCTGATGCTTAAATCTCAGAAGGCTTCAGTTCTTCCCACCCTTGCAGGATTTTACAACTACGGTACTAACGGAATGGGTGATAAAACATCAGAACTGAGGTGGTTCCAGAATTCAATGGCAGGGCTGTCGCTTTCGATTCCCATAATGGCCAGCGGACAGCGATATGCACGTATACAACGGGCACGGATAAATCTTGAGAAGGCAAAGACTACAAAGGATATGGTTGCCGAGCAGCTCCTTTTGCAGGAGAAACAACTCAGGTACAACCTTGTGAATGCAAACCTTCAGTATATCAGTCAGATGGAAAATGTTGAAGTCTCAAAAAGAGTTTATGCCAGTACACAAAACAAATACAAACAGGGAATGGCTTCAAGCCTCGATATGACACAGGCAAATGGTCTCTACCTGCAGGCTGAGAATAATTATGTCACGGCACTGATGAACCTGCTCCAGACAAAGGTTGCCCTGGATAAGCTTTTAAATAACATGTGATCAATTAATAAATAAGAAAAAAGAAGATTTACAATAGATACAAATTGAAATAAATCGAACAAAATCGAAATAAATGGAAACAATAATGAAATACCTGAAAACAATTTTGGTAGTATTGGTAAGCGGTCTGATAATTTCAGCCTGTTCATCAAAAAAAGAGGCAGCCACTTCGGAAAATGCAGCAACTGCTGCAGAAATGACTGCCAAACCGGTAAAGGTTCTGACATTAGCAAAATCGAAGATATCCCGGACAATCGATTACACTGCTACAATACTTCCTTTCGAAGAGGTAAATATGGCCCCTTCGACTCCCGGCAGAATAGATAAGATTTATGTTGAGGAGGGTGACAGGGTAAACAAGGGACAGGAACTATTCCTGATGGACCGTACACAGCTTTATCAGCAGAAAGTTCAGCTGAGCAGTCTGGCAAAAGATCTGGCACGCCTCGACACTCTTCTGACCACAGGAAGCATTAAACAGCAGCAGTACGATCAGTTGAAAACCCAGTACGATGTAACCAGGACAAATGTTGATTTCATGGAAGAGAATACCTTGTTAAAAGCTCCATTCAATGGTGTTATCACAGGCAAGTATTTTGAAAACGGAGAGCTCTATACCGGATCTCCCACTACTGCAACAGGCAGAGCAGCTGTAGTAACAATTATGCAGGTGAATCCTCTTAAAGTGAGTGTGGGTATTTCTGAACAGTATTATCCTCTTATCAAAAGGGGTATGAAAGCAAATGTTTCGGCTGATGTATATGTAAATGAAAGTTTTACTGCAACAGTTTTCAGGATTTCACCAACTATTAACCCTGCGACACGGTCATTTGGCGTTGAACTTGAGCTTCCTAACAGGAAAGATATGCTCAAGCCGGGAATGTTCGTAAGGGTCTTCATGGATCTGGGTGAAGTTGAGACCTTTGTGGTTCCCGCCGGTGTTGTGCTTGTACAGGAAGGTACAAATATCAGGTATGTGTTTCTGGACAAAGAAAACAAGGCCGGGAGAGTGGAAGTTTCTCTTGGAAAAAGATTTGACGACAAGCTGGAGATACTTTCAACTAATATCACGGAGGGCGATCAGATTGTTTCGGAGGGTCAGGCAAGACTTAATAACGGCGACAAAATAGAAATAGTTAAGTAAAAAGGAATCTCAATCATAATAAAATGAGTATATACAGTGCTTCCGTAAAAAGACCTGTAACCACAATACTGATATTTATCGGTCTGATGGTTATGGGAATCTATTCCCTGACGCAATTACCTGTGGATCTGTATCCTGAAATGGAATTGCCTTTTGTTGTGGTTTATACAACATATCCCGGGGCCAGTGCATCCGACATTGAATTGAATGTCACAAGACCGCTTGAAAACTCCCTGAACTCAGTAAGTAAGCTCAAAGAGATCACCTCGACTTCGAGTGATGCAGTGTCGGTAATATTCATGCAATTTGAATATGGGACAAACCTCGATGAAGCGTCAAACGATATCAGGAGCTCTCTCAGCTTTGTTGAGCGCTACCTGCCTGAAGACAGTGAAAAGCCTACAATTATTAAGTTCAGTACGAGTATGATGCCTATTGTCTTCTATGCTATAACAGCCAGGGAGAGTTATGCGGGCCTCGAAAAAATACTTGATGAAAAGATTGTAAATCCTTTAAACAGGATTGAAGGGGTGGGATCAGTAGCACTATCAGGTGTTCCGGGGCGTAAGGTTTACATTGATGTTGATCCGCGTAAAATGGAGGCGTATCACCTGACAATTGAGCAGATCGGGAATATCCTGAGAGCTGAAAATATTAATATGCCTGCCGGCTACATTGAAATGGGGGAAACAGATTACCCTTTGCGGATACAAGGAGAATTTCCTGAAAGCGATGTTGTTAAAAATCTGGTAATCAGCAGCTATAATGGGAACAGCGTATACCTTAAGGATATTGCTGAGGTACGTGACACGATCCGTGAAACTAAGCTCGACACAAAAATCAACGGGGCGAAAGGAATGAGCATGTATGTCCAGAAACAGTCGGGCGGTAATACTGTTAAGGTTACAAAAGAGGTTGACAAATCACTGGCTACACTTGTTAAAGATCTTCCCCAGGATGTAAAAATTGAAAAACTTTTCGACAGTGCTTCATTTATCAAAGGCTCTATCAATAATCTTACCGAAACTTTAATGTACGCCGGAATCTTTGTTATACTGGTGGTATTGTTTTTCCTGGGCCGGTGGAGAGCAACATTTATCATAATACTTACAATTCCGATTTCGCTCATTGTGGCATTTATTTATCTTTTTGTGACGGGAGCTTCAATAAATATAATCTCGCTTACGTCACTGTCAATAGCAATCGGGATGGTTGTGGATGATGCCATTGTGGTACTGGAGAATATAACAAAACATATAGAAAGGGGCAGCAGTGCGAGAGAGGCATCAATTTATGCCACCAATGAAGTATGGCTGGCAGTTATTGTTACAACATTAACAGTTGTTGCGGTCTTCTTTCCGCTGACTTTTGTCAAAGGACTTACAGGTGTCCTGTTCAAGCAGCTTGGTATGATCGTTACAATAACCATAATAACGTCTGTATTTGCTGCAATAACGCTTACTCCAACATTGAGCTCTCTTTTGCTGAAATGGTATCCTATTAAAAAAGATGCACCATTCTGGACTTATGACGGCAGCATAAGGAAAGGTCTTGACTGGTTCGACAGATTTTATGAAAAAACCCTGCGCTGGGCACTGCATCACAAAACTGTGATAACTTTAGCTGCAGTTGTTGTATTTGTAGGATCAATGAGTCTCTTCGCAATAATAAAAACAGAATTCTTTCCCCAGGCTGATGAATCGCGAATTTCTGCAAGTATTGAACTCCAAACAGGTACAAGGGTCGATCAGACTGTACTGATTGCAGACAGAATTGATAAACTTATTGCCGGAAAATATCCTGAAGTAAAGATCATTTCAACCGCCACAGGTTCAGATGACCAGGGTGGATTTGCATCAATATTCAGTTCAGGAGGAACACATAGAATAAGTTACAGCCTTAGCCTGGTGCCAATTGAAGAGAGAAAAAAATCGGTATTTGAGATTGTTGAAGAGATGAGAGCCGATTTCTACGAAATGCCTGAAATAGTCAACTTCACACTTACTACCTCGAACAATATGGGAAGCTTCGGCGGGAGCAATGTTGATGTGGAGGTTTACGGATATAACATATCTGAAACTAATCTGGTGGCAGAAGAACTTGCCGCCAAAATAAAGCTGGTTCAGGGTGCAAAGGATGTTACAATAAGCCGGGCCAAGTCAAAACCCGAGCTTCAGATAATTTTTGACCAGAATAAAATGATATCCAACGGGCTTAACACTGCCATGGTGTCGGCTGCTGTAAAGAACAGGGTGGATGGGCTTACCGCAACCCGGCTTCGTCAGTTCGGTGATGAATACGATGTTGTTGTAAGGTTTAAGCGGAGCGCTACCAGCACTCTGACAGATATCGAGAATATTGGCATTACTAATCCTGCGGGACAGATCATAAGACTTGGAGAAATTGCTCAGATAAAAGAATACTGGTCACCGCCAAGCATAGAGCGTAAGCGAAAGGAGCGTATTGTCAGAGTCTCATTTACACCTTATAAGAGATCACTTACCGACATACAGGTGGATGTTCAGAAGGCAATTGATACAACAACTCTTCCGGCCGGAGTAATGGTCCAGATATCGGGGGCTATCAAAGAACAGATGGATGCATTTATGGATATTGCCTCCCTGATGCTGATCAGCCTGATACTGGTATATCTGATAATGGCATCACAATTTGAATCTCTTAAAATGCCTTTCATAATAATGTTCTCGATACCTTTTGCATTTTCAGGTGTGGCAGTTGCTTTGTTCATAACTAACACCACACTGAGTGTGATATCCGGTATCGGAGCTGTAATGCTTATAGGTATTGTTGTCAAAAATGCGATCGTTCTTGTTGACTTCATTAACCTTATGCGTGAAAGAGGTTATGAATTATATGAAGCTATAGCAATATCCGGACGTTCGCGTCTGAGACCTGTAGTAATGACTTCTGCCACAACAATTCTCGGAATGTTACCCCTGGCCATGAGCTCGGGATCAGGATCGGAGCTCTGGAGTCCGATGGGTGTGGCGGTTATCGGAGGACTTATCTTCTCTACAATGGTTACTCTGGTACTTGTGCCCGTTGTATATGCCATGTTTTCAAAGCATGGGGAGCGGAATAAAAACCTTTCTGCTTATTCTGATATGGATTTCATGAATGGCTATAATGGTAATTCAAAATAATTTTGAACAGATAACTGGTTTATTATGAAAGCAATAATGATAATATATAATCAGGCTCATTCAGAGAAAGTTGAGTATATGCTTGACAGGCTTGGAATAAAAGGGTATTCACTGTGGGAGAACGTTCAGGGAAGCGGCACCAATACGGGTGTTCCGCATCTGGGAACCCATACCTGGCCTGAAATCAATAAAAGCGTTTTGACAATTGTTGAGGACGATATTGTTGACAATGTCCTTGCAACGGTTTCAAAGATCAACGCGATCAATGAAGAAGTTGGTATAAGGGCCTTTGTGTGGGATGTGGAGAAGACGGTATGAGGTCTATTCTTCTTCTTCCTCTTCAGTATAGGCCTTTATAACAGCCTCCTGAACATCGCCCGGAACCTGGGCATATTCGAGGAACTTCATTGTATACATTGCACGGCCGCCAGTTATAGAACTAAGTGCGGTAGAGTATTTATTCATTTCAGCAAGCGGAACTCTGGCTTTTATCACCTCAAACCGCTTTTCACTCGACATCCCGAGAACCATCCCGCGGCGTCCCTGAAGATCGCTGATAACATCGCCCATCCTGTCAGCCGGAACCATTATCTCAACTTCATAAATAGGCTCAAGGATCCTGGGACCGGCATTTTTGAATGCTATGCTGAATGCATTACGCCCTGCCAGCCTGAATGAAATTTCATTTGAATCAACAGGGTGCATCTTGCCGTCGTAAACATAAACCCTGATATCACGTGCATATGACCCGGTAAGGGGGCCCACCTCCATCTTCTCCATTATACCTTTAAGTATTGCAGGCATGAATCTGGCATCGATCGATCCTCCTACGATACAGTTGACATATATCAGTTTACCTCCCCAGTCAAGGTCAATTTCATCTTTTCCCCTTACCGAAAGCTTGATTTCCTTACCTCCGAATTTTATCATTGTCAATTCGGATGAACCTTCCGTGTATGGCTCAATTATAAGATGAACTTCACCAAACTGTCCGGCACCGCCCGATTGCTTTTTGTGCCGGTATTCAGCAGGGGCTGATTTTGTAATTGTTTCACGGTATGGGATCTTCGGGGAATTATAATTTGTCGGTATCTTGTAAATATTATCAAGATGCCATTTCATAATATTCAGGTGATATTCACCCTGTCCGTGGACTATAATCTGTTTAAGTTCCTTTGAATATTCAATAATGATTGTAGGATCCTCGAGGTGGATCTTGTTGAGGGCTTCTCCCAGTTTTTCATCATCGCTTTCACTCTGTGCCTTTATCGCTATGCGGTATTTGGGTGCAGGGAATTTAACTCCAACGTACCTCCAATCGTTGCCAGGCACGTTCAGCGTATGATCAGTTTTAGTATTTTTAAGCTTTACGAAAGCTCCGATATCGCCTGTATGTAGTTCCGGAACACGTGTCCTGTTCTTGCCTGCACATACATATAACTGGGATAATCTTTCTTTTACACCATTATTGCTATTGACAACATCGAGGTTCTCGGATATTTTGCCTGAACAGACCCTGAAATAGTTTATTTCTCCTATATGCTCTTCAATTGAGGATTTGAATACGTAAACCGAGCCTGGTCCGGAAGGGTTTGGTTTTACTTCCACTCCCTTACTGTTTATGGGAGCAGGCATGTCGGTAACAGACGGAGCTTCACTTACTATGAACTCCATAAGACGATCCACTCCTATGTTGTATTTTGATGAAGCACAAAAAACAGGGAACATTCCTCTTGTCAGTAATCCTTTTGCTATACCTTTCCTTATCTCCTCTTCCGAGAGGGAATCATTTGAGAAAAACAGTTCCATCAGCGATTCATCAGCCTCAGCTGCTTTTTCTACAATAGCGCTGTGTAAATCTTCAGCTTTCTTTTTGTGTTCAGAAGGAATTTCAAGCTCTTTGGCAGTTCCGCCTTCTTTCGGATATTGTAGCATTTTCATCTTAAGCACATCAATGACAGCATTAAATCCAACCCCTTCATTTACAGGAAACTGAACCAGGATCACATTGCTTCCAAACCTGTCTTTCATCATTTCAATCGACTTGTCAAAGTTGGCTTTTTCATGATCCAGGCCATTTATAACAAGGATAAGGGGCTTATTCACTTTTTCCGCATGACGGAAATGTATTTCTGAACCGACTTCAACACCGTTCTGAACGTTTATTGTCATGACTGCACAGTCCGCTGCATAAAGGGAAGAGACCACACCACCGCTGAAATCATCAAGGCCGGGAGTATCAAGTATGTTGATCTTTTTATTCAGGAACTCAGAATAAAGTACAGTTGAAAAGATTGAGTTTCCGTTCTCCTGTTCAATCGGACGATAATCCG
This sequence comes from Bacteroidales bacterium, assembly GCA_038252165.1. Classification (GTDB taxonomy): domain Bacteria; phylum Bacteroidota; class Bacteroidia; order Bacteroidales; family VadinHA17; genus LD21. The sequence continues at coordinate 130,103 of JBBSAP010000002.1, forward strand.
AAACGGTGTTCTTTCCTCCGATTGTTCCTCTTCGTTCAATTACTCCTCCATTGAAGAGCATAGCTTCGGCCAGGCTTGTTTTCCCCGATCCGGAATTACCAATCAATGCAACGCACTTTACCTGGTCAGTCTGATAAGTTTTCATAGCTGGATGTATTTGCTTTTTAATAATAAATCGCTAAATGCTTAACGATTTGGAGGTGACAAAAATAATAAATTTTTAAAAACTGTTTAAGAAAGGATTCAATATTACAAAATTTTTATTTTCTTTGCACCAGTTTTTTGAAATACAGGAGTACCGGTTTTTCTTTCAAGGTAAGTTTACAAAACGATTATTCGTATGGGAAAGGTCGGGAAGGAACCTGTTTATAACTTACAATTTTAAGTAAGATATTTTATTTTAAGAGACGTTAAGGAAGCTGTTTATCCTTGATAATCAGTTTGGATAGGCGTATGCTTTGTGGCAGTTTAAAAAAACATGAGACTGGTTTGTAATTTTTAAAAAATAAAATAATACCTTTGCGAACCGTTTTTTTGAATAAAATTTAATGTAAAATCATAATATATTATGCCGACAATTCAGCAGTTAGTAAGAAAAGGCAGGAAAAAACTGATAGATAAAAGCAAAGCTCCTGCTTTGGATTCATGTCCTCAGAGAAGAGGTGTCTGTGTAAGGGTTTACACAACCACACCAAAGAAACCCAATTCAGCCATGAGGAAAGTAGCCAGGGTGAAGCTTACGAATCAGAAGGAAGTAAACGCTTATATTCCAGGTGAGGGACATAACCTTCAGGAACACTCAATAGTGCTGATCAGAGGTGGAAGGGTAAAGGATCTTCCGGGTGTCCGTTACCATCTCGTTCGTGGAGCACTCGATACATCGGGCGTTGACGGCCGTACCCAGAGAAGATCAAAATATGGCGCAAAAAGGCCAAAGAAATAACACGTAATTGATAAGATAATGAGAAAATCAAAACCAAAGAAGAGGATTATGTTACCGGATCCAAAATACCACGATCCGTATGTAACCAGGTTTGTGAACAATCTTATGTTTAGTGGTAAAAAGAATCTTGCTTTTAAAATCTTTTATGATTCTCTCGACCTGGTAGGCGACAAGTTTAAAAGCGAAGGGAAAACACCTCTTGAAATTTTCAAGCAGGCTCTCGATAACGTTACTCCTCAGGTTGAGGTAAAAGCACGCAGGGTTGGTGGAGCTACATTCCAGGTCCCTATGGAAATACGTTCTGACAGGAAAGTAGCAATCAGCATGAAGAATATGATCTCATTTGCAAGAAAAAGAACGGGTCATTCAATGGCTGAAAGGCTTGCTGCAGAACTTATGGCTGCTTACAAGCTTGAAGGAGGCGCTTACAAGAAAAAAGAAGACACTCACAGGATGGCAGAAGCTAACAAGGCCTTTGCTCATTTCAGATTTTAACTGAAATCTCCCGGGGAAGCAGACAATATTTATGAATAGCAGCCTGAAATATACCAGAAACATCGGAATCATGGCCCACATCGATGCCGGCAAGACCACTACGACAGAGCGTATTCTGTTTTATACTGGCCGGACTCATCGTATGGGAGAAGTGCATGATGGCAATGCCCAGATGGACTGGATGATTCAGGAGCAGGAAAGAGGCATTACAATAACCTCAGCTGCAACTACTGCTTTCTGGAAATACAAGGGTGATGAATATAAGATAAACTTAATTGATACTCCGGGACATGTTGATTTTACTGTGGAGGTTGAGCGTTCACTCAGGGTTCTTGATGGAGCAGTGGCCGTTTTTTGTGCGGTTGGCGGGGTTGAGCCACAATCGGAGACAGTCTGGAGACAGGCTGATAAATACAATGTTCCCAGGATCGCTTTTGTAAATAAAATGGACAGGGCAGGAGCCGATTTTTTCAGCGTTGTCCGCCAGATAGAACAAAAGCTCGGTGCAAATCCTGTACCAGTTCAGCTGCCGCTTGGTGCCGAAGAGAACTTCAGGGGACTGATTGACCTGGTAACCATGAAGGCAATCGTTTGGTACAAAAGCGATACCACTGGAACAACATTTGAAGTTGAAGATATTCCTCAGGATCTTCTGGAAGAAGCAAACGAATGGAGAGCCAAACTTATTGAATCGGTCGCCAATGTCGATGATACGCTTCTTGCTAGATTCCTTGAAGATAATGATTCAATAACCGGCGATGAAATATTGACCGCACTGAGGAAATCCACAATCCTGGGACTGGCAATACCGGTATTATGCGGTGCGGCATTTAAGAACAAAGGGATTCAGAACCTTCTCGACGCAGCTGTTGCATTTCTTCCCTCACCGCAAGATATTGGAGCGGTAACGGGAATTGATCCAAGGAATGATAATGAAATCAGGCGTGAGCCGGATGATAATGAACCAATGGCTGCCCTGGCATTTAAAATAGCTACCGATCCTTATGTCGGAAGACTTGTATTCCTTCGTATTTACTCAGGCGTTCTTCATGCAGGAGATACTGTACTTAATACCAGGACCGGGAAAAGAGACAGGGTTAACCGGCTTTTCCAGATGCATGCAAATAAACAGAATCCTGAAGAGAGCGTTTCAGCGGGGGATATCTGTGCAGGTGTCGGATTCAAGGATCTCAGAACAGGTGATACTCTCTGCGCGATAAACAAGCCGATTACGCTCGAGTCAATGGATTTTCCTGAACCTGTTATAGGCATAGCTGTTGAACCAAAGACCCAGGCTGATGTAGATAAGCTGTCAGTGGCACTGAACAAACTGGCAGAGGAAGATCCCACATTCCAGGTAAGAATTGATCCCGACAGCGGGCAGACCATAATAAACGGTATGGGAGAATTGCATCTTGAAATTCTTATTGACCGTTTAAAGCGTGAATTCAAGGTTGAATGCAATCAGGGTGTTCCTCAGGTTGCTTATAAAGAGGCAATTACCACAACCGCTGAATTTCGTGAAGTATTTAAGAAGCAGACCGGAGGCAGAGGAAAATTTGCCGACATATATGCTGCACTGATGCCGGCTGAAGAGAGCATCAGAGGCCTCGAATTTGTAAATGAAGTTAAGGGAGGGAATATTCCAAAAGAGTTTATCCCGTCGGTTGAAAAAGGATTCCGTGAGGCGATGTCTAACGGACCTCTGGCAGGATTCCCTCTCGAAAACCTTAAAGTAGTACTCAGAGACGGTTCATACCATCCTGTCGACTCCGATGCCCTTTCCTTTGAAATTGCTGCAAAACAGGCATTCAGGAAATATGCGGGGAAATGTAATCCCGTGATCCTTGAACCAATAATGTCAACAGAGGTTGTCACCCCTGAAGAATATGTTGGTGATGTAATCAGCGACTTTAACAGGAGAAGAGGCAGGGTGGAAGGTATGGAATCGAAGGTAGGTGTAAGGGTTGTAAAAGCAAAGGTACCTCTGGCCGAAAAGTTCGGTTATGTTACAGTACTCAGAACCCTGACCTCGGGAAGAGCAACTTCGACAATGGAGTTTTCCCATTATGAAGAGGTGCCTGCAGAAATAGCAAACAGAATTATAGAAATTACAAAAGGAAAAATTCTTTAAAGAAATGAGTCAGAAAATTCGTATCAAACTGAAATCTTACGATCATAACCTGGTGGATAAATCCGCAGAGAAGATTGTTAAGACAGTAAAATCGACCGGTGCAGTTGTAAGTGGTCCTATTCCGCTTCCGACACATAAGAAGATCTATACGGTTCTTCGTTCCCCGTTCGTGAATAAGAAAGCAAGGGAACAATTTCAGCTTTCATCATATAAGAGGCTGCTTGATATTTACAGCTCAACGCCCAAAACAATTGATGCTCTGATGAAGCTGGAACTTCCAAGCGGGGTTGAAGTAGAAATAAAAGTGTGAAACCAGTAAAGCAATAAAGAAATGCAGGGATTAATTGGAAAAAAGGTAGGAATGACTTCCGTTTTCGATCAGGACGGAAAGAATGTTCCTTGTACTGTACTCCAGGCAGGCCCGTGTGTTGTTACACAGGTCAAAACAATTGAGAAGGATGGATATTTCGCAGTACAGCTTGGTTTCGAGGAGAAAAAGGAAAAGCATACCACAAAGGCTGAACTGGGCCATTTCAAAAAAGTAAATACTACTCCCAAGAGAAAACTCATTGAATTCAACGGATTTGCCGAAGGGCAGGTGAAGGAAGGGGAAGTGCTTACTTCAGAGCTTTTCAGACCCGATAACTGGGTTGATGTGCGCGGATGGTCCAAAGGCAAGGGATTCCAGGGAGTCGTAAAACGTCATGGTTTTAGCGGCGTTGGAGGTCAGACCCACGGACAGCATAACAGGGGAAGAGCGCCAGGTTCTCTTGGAGCATCATCATTCCCCTCAAGGGTGCTGCCAGGCATGAGAATGGCAGGCCGCATGGGCGGAAATAAAGTTATGTCGGTAAGCATGAGGGTTATGAAGCTTATGGCAGAGACTAATTTAATTATAGTTAAAGGATCAGTCCCCGGTCCGAAAGGTGGTTACGTAATAATTACAAAATAATGGAATTAGCGATTCTTAATATTGATGGCAAGGAGACCGGAAGAAAAGTTAATCTTAACGATTCGATTTTCGGCATTGAACCTAATGATCACGCCATTTATCTGGATACGAAGCAGTTCCTCGCAAATCAAAGGCAGGGGACGCATAAATCCAAACAGCGTGGTGAAGTGGCAGGCAGTACCAGGAAGATCAAGCGGCAGAAAGGAACCGGAACAGCCCGTGCAGGCAGTTTAAAGAACCCTTTATTCCGCGGCGGCGGTCGTGTATTCGGCCCCCAGCCAAGATTCTATGGTTTCAAGCTTAATAAAAAGCTGAAACAGCTGGCCAGGAAATCAGCCCTTTCATACAAGGCATCGGCAAACAGTATTATTATTCTGGAAGACTTCTCTTTTGAAGCACCTAAAACAAAAGAAATGATAAAAATGGGCAGTAGCCTGAATATTGGAAATAAAAAATCATTATTTGTTTTACCGGAACAAAATAAAAACATATATTTGTCATCCCGAAATGTACAAGGGGTTGAAGTTGTAACTGCCGGTGAATTAAGCACTTATAAAATAATGAAGGCTTCAACTCTGGTACTTGTAGAGAGTGCAGTTGACGTTTTACAGGCAACTTTTGAAAACCAGTAAATTTTGAGTAATGAATATTTTGCTTAAACCAATAGTGACAGAAAAGATGACAAGCCAGGGCGATAAATTCAATCGCTACGGATTCATCGTTGCTAAAAACGCAAATAAATTGCAGATCAGGAAAGCTGTCGAGGAATTGTATGGCGTAACTGTCGATTCAGTCAATACAATGACATATGGCGGCAAGGTAAAAACAAGAAATACGAAATCAGGCTTACTCGTAGGGAAAACTGCAGCTTTGAAAAAAGCAGTTGTTACCCTGGCAGAGGGGAACAAAATTGATTTCTATAGCAATATTTAACAACCAGTATGGCAGTCAGAAAATTAAAACCTGTAACACCAGGTCAGAGAAACAAAATCATCAGCGCTTTTGACACTTTGACAAAAGCCACGCCGGAGAAATCCTTGCTTCGACCGCTCAGAAAATCAGGAGGAAGGAACGTTAACGGCAAAAGGACTATGCGGTACATCGGAGGCGGTCATAAACAGATGTACAGGGTCGTCGATTTTCTAAGGGAAAAAGATGGCATGCATGCAACAGTAAAGGCAATTGAGTATGACCCGAACAGGTCATCCAGAATTGCCCTTCTTGTTTATGAAGATGGTGAAAAAAGGTACATAATATCTCCCAACGGACTGAAGGTGGGACAGAAAGTTGTATCAGGGAAAGAGGCAACACCTGAAATCGGTAACACGATGTTTCTCAATGACATTCCACTTGGTACCATAGTTCATAATATTGAACTGAAGCCAGGTAAGGGAGGTGCTCTTGCCCGTAGTGCAGGTACCTATGCACAGCTTTCAGCACGCGAAGGGAAATATGCCATAATAAAGCTTCCTTCAGGTGAGACAAGGATGGTTCTGACAACATGTCGTGCAACAATAGGAACTGTTTCCAATGCCGATCATAACCTTGAAAAATCAGGTAAGGCTGGCCGTTCGCGCTGGCAGGGCCGGCGTCCAAGAGTGAGAGGCGTTGTTATGAATCCGGTCGATCACCCAATGGGTGGCGGCGAAGGAAGAGCTTCGGGCGGACATCCGAGATCCCGCAGAGGGGTGCCTGCAAAAGGTTTTAAAACCCGCGACAAGAAGAAATACTCTGCAAAACACATTATTGAAAGAAGGAAAAAATAACTGATATACTATGAGCAGATCAATTAAAAAGGGTCCTTTCATTGAATTCAAGATGGAAAAGAGAGTCCTTGAAATGAACAAGGGACAAAAGAAATCAGTTCTCAAAACATGGTCACGGAGATCAGTTATCTCCCCCGACTTTGTCGGACATACTATAGCAGTTCATAACGGAAATAAATTTATCCCCGTTTACATTACCGAAAACATGGTGGGACACAAGCTTGGCGAATTTGCTCCTACCCGCACATTCAGAAGTCACTCGGGCAACAAGTAAAAAGTAGTGTAAACCGAAAAATATTCAGACATGGGTGCAAGAAAAAGAAATACAGCAGAACAAAGAAAAGAGGCTGCAAAAAAGAGATACCAGGCGATTCTCAGGAACTGTCCGACCTCACCCCGTAAAATGAGGCTTGTGACAGGCATGATCAGCGGACTGGAAGTGAACAAGGCGCTTGACGTGCTGAAATTCAGCCCCCAGGAAGCATCACGCAGGCTCGAAAAGCTTCTTCTCTCAGCAATAGCCAACTGGCAATCTAAAAATGAAGGTGCAAGAATCGAGGAGAGCCACCTTTTTGTTAAAGAGATCAGCGTTGACGGCGGGCGTGCTTTGAAGAGGCTGCAGACAGCCCCGCAGGGAAGAGCTTACAGGGTCAGAAAAAGATCTAACCATGTTACTCTGGTACTCGACAGTATGAATAAGGAAGTTGAAAAAACATCAAAATAAACAGATGGGACAAAAAGTAAATCCGATAGGCAACAGATTAGGTATAATCAAAGGTTGGGACTCAAACTGGTTCGGTGGAAAAGATTTCTCCGGCAAGCTGGTTGAAGACACCAGGATAAGAGAATATCTGAATGCCAGGCTTGCAAAAGCAAGTATCTCAAAAATTATCATCGAGAGAACCCTTAAGCTTATTACGGTAACGGTAAATACTGCCCGTCCGGGAATTATAATCGGTAAAGGAGGCCAGGAAGTTGACAAACTAAAGGAGGAACTCAAGAAGATTACCAAAAAAGAGGTTCAGATCAACATCTTTGAAGTAAAACGTCCCGAGCTTGATGCAAATATTGTTGCGAACAATATAGCCCGTCAGCTTGAAGGTAAGATATCATACCGCCGTGCAATCAAAATGTCGATCGCTTCCACAATGAGAATGGGTGCCGAAGGAATTAAAGTTCTTATTTCAGGCCGCCTTGGAGGAGCTGAAATGGCCAGAAGCGAGACATATAAGGAAGGACGTATTCCTCTTCATACTTTACGTGCCGACATTGATTACGCTCTGGGTGAAGCCCATACAAAAGTCGGTCTGCTCGGCATCAAAGTGTGGATATGCAATGGTGAAGTTTTCGGAAAAAGAGACCTTAGTCCGAATATCGGTGCAAGAAATGCAAAAAGCAAAAGCCTCAAGCGCAAGGCAAAGAAATAAGGATTAAGACAGTATAATATTTATAAAGATATATGCCATGTTACAACCGAAAAGGACCAAATACAGGAGAGCCCAGAAAGGAAGAATGAAGGGAAATGCTCAGAGAGGCAACCGGCTTGCATTCGGGTCATTTGGTATTAAAGCATTGGAAGAGTGCTGGATCACCGGTAGACAGATCGAAGCTGCCCGTCAGGCTGTCACACGCCATATGAAACGTGAGGGACAGATCTGGATAAGGATATTCCCCGACAAACCCATTACAAAGAAACCTGCCGAAGTCCGTATGGGAAAAGGCAAGGGTGCACCCGAAGGCTTTGTGGTACCAGTTACCCCCGGGAGAATTATCATCGAGGCTGAAGGAGTTCCATATGATATAGCCAAAGAAGCTCTCCGGCTTGCAGCACAGAAACTTCCGATAACAACAAGATTCGTTGTCAGACCCGATTTCGTACAGGAATAAAACATAGAACAGATAGAGATGAAAACTTCAGAAATAAAGGAATTAAGCACGCCGGATCTGGTGGAAAGGATAGATACCGAGAAAACAATGCTTGTCCGCATGAAGCTTAACCATGCAATAACACCTCTGGATAATCCTCAGAAGCTAAAACTGGTTAAGGTTACAATTGCACGTCTGCTTACAGAGCTGCGTACCAGGGAAATTAATGAAAAATCTAAAAGCTAGATCAGCAATGGAAAGGAATATCAGAAAGGAACGTACCGGTGTTGTGGTCAGCAACAAAATGGATAAATCGATCGTTGTGGCCATCAAAAGGAAAGTAAAACATCCCATATATGGTAAATTTGTCAACAGGACAAAGAAGCTGATGGCTCATGATGAGGAGAATTCGTGCAATATAGGCGATAAAGTACGTATCTCGGAGACCAGGCCTCTGAGTAAAAATAAATCCTGGAGATTGGTTGAAATAATCGAAAGAGCTAAGTAGTCATGATACAGCAGGAAAGCAGGTTAACAGTTGCCGACAACTCCGGAGCAAAGGTAGTTTTGTGTATCCGTGTACTTGGAGGCAGTAAGAAAAGATATGCAACTGTCGGCGATAAGATAGTTGTCAGTGTCAAGAGTGCCCTCCCGTCGGGTGAGGCAAAAAAAGGAACAGTGAGCAAAGCTGTTGTTGTGCGGACAACCAAGGAGATACGCCGTGCTGATGGTTCTTATATCAGGTTTGATGATAATGCAGTCGTACTGCTCAATAACCTGAATGAGGTGAGAGGCACACGTATATTCGGTCCGGTCGCAAGGGAACTGCGCGAAAAGTATATGAAAATTGTCTCTCTTGCACCTGAAGTTCTATAATTTTTAAATAAAGAGCAATGCAGAAGAAACTACATATTAAAAAGGGAGATACGGTTATGGTGATAACCGGTGAATCCAAAGGGCAGAAAGGACGAGTCCTCGAGATCGACAGGGAAAAGAACAGAGCTTTGGTTGAAGGTGTTAACACAGTTTCAAAACATACTAAGCCGAATGCAAAATCCCCTCAGGGAGGTATTCTGAAGAAAGAAGCCCCGGTAAATCTGTCAAACCTTATGCTTGTCGATCCTGCGTCGGGCAAACCTACACGTATCGGCAGAAGGTTAAATGACAAAAATAAATTAGTTCGTTACTCAAAAAAATCAGGAGAGGAGATCAAATAATGTATACACCTGTATTAAAAACCAGATATAGAAAAGAGATCATCCCTGAATTAATGAAGGAGTTCAGCTACAAGACCATCATGCAGGTTCCAAAGCTGGAAAAGATTGTTCTTAATCAGGGTGTAGGACAGGCAATAGCTGACAAGAAACTGCTTGAATTCAGTGTTAAGGAATTAACAGATATAGCAGGGCAAAAAGCTGTTCAGACCTATTCATCGAAGGATATTTCTAACTTCAAACTGAGGAAAAATATGCCGATAGGTGTAATGGTAACGCTGCGCAAGGATAGAATGTATGAATTTCTTGAAAGACTTATCTGTGTGGCTTTGCCAAGGATCCGCGACTTCAAGGGCATCAGTGCCAAGCTTGATGGACGGGGTAATTATACTCTCGGGATCACCGAGCAGATAATATTCCCTGAGATTGACCTTGACAAAATTGCCAAGATCATGGGACTTCAGATGACTTTCGTGACATCAGCAAATACCGATGAGGAAGCACTGGCACTTCTGAAGCATTTTGGATTACCTTTTAAAAATATTAAAAACTGATTATATGGCTAAAGAATCGATGATAGCCCGCGAAGTAAAACGCGCTAGACTTTGTGAAAAGTACGCGGCAAAAAGAGCAAAACTGAAAGCTGAGGGTGATTATGTAGGACTGAGCCGCCTGCCGCGGAATTCAAATCCCAACAGAATGCATAACCGTTGCAAGCTTACCGGGCGTTCAAGAGGTTATATGAGGCAGTTCGGAATAAGCAGGATAACCTTCAGGGAAATGGCGTCCTTCGGACTGATCCCGGGTGTCAAGAAAGCCAGCTGGTAAAAGCAAGAATGAATATTAACTATTTTAAAGAATAAGAGATGACTGATCCGATTGCAGATTTACTGACCAGAATTAGGAATGCCATTATGGCTGGTCATAAGGTGGTTGAAGCTCCAACATCCAATCTTAAAAAGGAGATTGCCAGGATATTATTTGAAAAGGGGTATATCCTTAGCTATAAGGTGGTTGACGGAGAAGAGACGCAGAGTGTATTGAAAATAGCACTGAAATATAATCCGAAGAGTAAAAAGCCTGCTATTAAAAAAATTACAAGGGCCAGTCGTCCCGGCTTAAGGCGCTACATCGGCGTCGATGAAATGCCAAGAGTGCTGAACGGACTCGGAATTGCAATTATCTCAACCTCAAGAGGTCTGATGACCGATAAAGAGGCTAAAAATGAGAATATCGGCGGAGAAGTTTTATGTTACGTTTACTAATAGGAGGATAGTATAATGTCACGAATAGGAAAATTACCTGTAAACCTGCCCAAAGGAGTAACTATAAATGTCAGCGACTCCAATGAGATCAGTGTGAAAGGACCTTTGGGTGAGCTGAAGCAGTGGATTAACAAAGACCTGAAGGTTGAATTAGTGGATAACACTATCGTATTGTCAAGGCCTTCAGAATCGAAAAGTCATAAGTCGCTTCATGGACTTTCCAGGGCGCTTATTGCAAACATGGTTGTTGGTGTGTCGGAAGGTTTCAAGAAACAACTTGAACTTGTCGGAGTTGGTTACAGGGCAGAAGCAAAGGGGCAGCAGCTCGAAATGAGTCTTGGCTACTCACACGAAATAATCCTGCAGGTACCTGATGAAGTAAAGGTTGAAACCAAAACCGAAAGAAGGAGCAATCCTGTTATTACTCTGACATGTATCGATAAACAGCTTATCGGGCATGTTGCAGCAAAGATCAGATCACTTCGCCCGCCGGAACCTTACAAGGGAAAAGGGATCAAATTTGTAGGAGAACAGGTAAGGAGGAAAGCTGGGAAATCAGCTAGTGTATAATCCGGGTAAAAATTAAATTATCATGGCTTTAACCAAATTGGAAAAAAGAACACGGATCCGTATGAGGATCCGGAAAAAAATAAACGGCACTGCAGAAAGACCGCGTCTTGCAGTTTTCCGCAGCAACAAACAGATCTATGTTCAGGTTGTTGATGACCTTAAGGGAGTCACGCTCCTGTCAGTCAGCTCCAAGGAAAAGGAGATTGCCAAAACAGGCATTAAGAAAACCGAACAGGCTCAAATCGTCGGAAAGTCACTTGCTGCCAGGTGTAAGGAAAAGGGTATCGAGAGCGTCATTTTCGACAGGAGCGGTTATAGATATCATGGAAGAGTTAAATCATTGGCTGATGCAGCCCGCGAAGGCGGTTTAAAATTCTGATAAAATGGGAAACGGAATAAGAAAAGTAAAAACCAGCGACCTTGATCTCAAGGACCGGCTTGTTAGCATCCAGAGAGTTACAAAAGTTACAAAGGGCGGACGAACATTCAGCTTTTCGGCTATTGTTGTTGTCGGGAACGAAGATGGAATTGTCGGACACGGACTTGGAAAAGCCAGTGAAGTGACCACAGCCATAGCAAAAGGAATCGAAGATGCCAAAAAGAACCTGATTAAGGTACCTTTAATACACGGGACCATTCCGCACGAGCAGGTTGCAAAATTTGGCGGCGCCAAAGTTTTCATCAAGCCAGCAACGGAAGGTACAGGAGTAAAGGCCGGAGGTGCAATGCGGGCTGTTCTTGAAAGCGTCGGTGTGAGGAACGTGCTTGCCAAGTCAAAAGGATCTTCAAATCCTCATAACCTGGTTAAGGCTACTTTTGCAGCGCTTCTTGAAATGCGTGATGCAATAACCGTTGCCGAGCACAGAGGAATAAGTCTGGATAAAGTATTTAACGGATAGTAAAGCAAACCACAATGGCAAAAATTCGCATAACCCAGGTAAAGAGCAAAAACGGAAAACCCGAAAGGCAGAAGAGGACTCTTGAAGCACTTGGAATCAGAAAGCTGAACCATAGCGTCGAACATGAAGCTACTCCCCCGATTCTGGGAATGGTGGAAAAGATAAGACATCTGGTCAAAGTGGAGAATATTTAAGGTATTAACGATATTATATAAAAAGTTATGGATCTAAGTAACTTAAAACCTGCTAAAGGATCAGTAAAAAGAAGTAAGCGCATTGGCCGCGGACAGGGTTCCGGGAGAGGCGGTACCTCGACCAGGGGTCATAAAGGCGCCAAATCAAGATCGGGGTATAGCAAGAAGATAGGTTTTGAAGGCGGACAAATGCCCCTTCAGCGCAGAGTTCCCAAATTCGGTTTTAAAAATATTAACCGGAAGGAATACAAGGCAATAAATCTTATTACCCTGCAGACACTTGCTGAAAAAAATAACCTGGAAAAAATTGATTTTGAAATTCTCCGGAAGGCCGGACTTATTGCAAAAAATGATCTGGTCAAGGTGCTTGGGAAGGGAACCCTTGAAAGGAAACTTGAGGTTCATGCCCATGCATTCAGTAAATCAGCAGTGGAAGCAATAGAAGCCCAGAAAGGTACCGTCGTAAAACTTTAAGTTCATGAGACTTGTTCAGACAATAAGAAACATCTTTAAGATAGAAGATCTTCGCGCAAGGTTACTCTATACTCTGGCGATTGTAGCATTGTACCGTCTGGGTAAATATATTACATTACCGGGTATTGATCCTTCGCAGCTGGGAGCACTGAAATCCCAGACCTCTTCCGGTTTGATGGGTCTGCTTGACATGTTTTCGGGAGGAGCATTTTCGCGGGCTTCTGTTTTTGCACTAGGTATCATGCCTTATATTTCAGCATCAATTATGGTGCAGCTTCTTGGCATTGTGTTCCCATATTTTCAGAAATTACAGAAAGAGGGGGAAAGCGGAAGAAGAAAAATGAACCAGTTTACAAGGTATCTTACAGTAGGTGTACTGGTACTGCAGGCACCAACATACCTGGTTAACCTTACTGCCCAGCTTCCTGCATCAGCCTTTGTTCTGGAAAACGGATTCTTCTTTAAGTTTTCATCAGTTGTGATCCTTACTGCAGGTACAATGTTCGTTATGTGGCTTGGAGAGAAAATTACTGATAAAGGTATAGGGAACGGGATCTCGCTTATCATTATGATAGGTATTGTTGCCAGGATGCCTGCCAATTTTATCTTTGAAGCCGGAACCAGAATGAACGGTGTCGGTGGTCCGATTGCACTGATAGTTGAGATATTAATACTGTTTGTCATCATCCTTGGAACAATATTGCTGGTTCAGGGTACACGACGTGTTCCGGTCCAGTATGCCAGAAGGATTGTTGGCAACAAGCAGTACGGAGGTGTTCGTCAGTATATTCCTCTTAAGGTTAATGCTGCAGGTGTAATGCCGATAATTTTTGCCCAGGCAATTATGATGCTGCCGATGATCATAGCCGGCTATTCAAATTCAAGTTCAGGCTTTGTTGTTGCCTTTTCGAATATGTACGGATTCTGGTATAATCTGGTTACAGGTCTGCTTATTGTTCTTTTCACATATTTCTACACTGCAATAACAATAAATCCTGTTCAGATGGCTGAGGATATGAAGAAAAACGGTGGTTTTATCCCTGGAATTAAACCAGGCAGAAAAACAGTGGAGTTCTTCGATATGATAATGTCGAGGATAACACTCCCCGGTTCCATTTTCCTGGCAATTATTGCCATTCTGCCGGCTATTGCAGTGAAGTTTACTGTATCACCCCAGTTTGCACAGTTTTTTGGCGGCACTTCGCTGCTGATTCTTGTCGGGGTTGTACTTGATACGCTTCAACAGATTGAAAGTCATTTGCTGATGCGTCATTATGACGGTCTTATGAAATCAGGCCGTGTAAAGGGAAGAACAGGCGCAACGACGTCGATATAATTTTTAGCGTTCTTTGATGTTGTATTTAAAGACTGATGAAGAGGTAGGGTTGTTGAGAGAGAGCAATATGCTGGTGTCGAAGACACTTGCCGAAGTTGCTTTATTGATAAAACCCGGAGTCACCACTCTTTATCTCGATAAAGTCGCCGAAACATTTATCCGTGATAACGGTGCCGAACCTGCATTCAAGGGTTACGGAGGGTTTCCCGGCACACTTTGCACATCTGTCAACGATGAAGTGGTTCATGGTTTTCCTTCAGATTACATTCTGAAAGAAGGCGACATAATATCAATTGACTGCGGAGTGATTCTGAACGGATGGTATGGTGATAGTGCATACACCTTTGCTGTTGGTGAAATTGACAGTGACGTCAGGCGGCTTCTTGATTGTACGAAAGAATCGCTTGAGGAAGGTGTCAAAGAGGCTATAGCAGGGAACAGGGTTGGCGATATCTCGTGGGCTGTGCAGAATAAAGCCGAAAGCGGTGGATATTCAGTGGTTAGGGAGCTTGTGGGTCATGGACTTGGAAAAAGACTTCACGAAGCGCCCGAAGTACCTAATTACGGTAAAAGAGGAACAGGACCAAAAATGGAAAAGGGACTTGTTATCTGCATTGAACCGATGATAAACCTTGGAAGGAAGGAGACAGTGCAGATGAGGGATGGCTGGACAATAAAGACAGTTGACGGAAGACCTTCGGCTCATTTTGAATATGCCGTTGCGGTCGACAGGGGAAGAGCTGATGTTTTAACAACTTTTAAATTTGTTGAAGAAGTTTTAAATAAAATGTAATCGTATGTCGAAACAAGCATCAATCGAACAGGACGGTACAATCATTGAGGCTCTTTCCAATGCCATGTTCAGGGTAGAGCTCGAAAACGGACATGTGATAACAGCCCATATCTCCGGTAAGATGAGAATGCACTATATCAAGATCCTGCCAGGCGACAAGGTTAAAATTGAAATGTCACCCTACGATCTTACAAAAGGAAGAATAACATTCAGGTATAAATAAGAAATATTAAGATAATGAAAGTAAGAGCATCTGTTAAAAAGCGCAGCGCCGACTGCAAAATAGTCAGGCGTAAGGGGCGCATATATGTTATAAGCAAGAAAAATCCCAAGTTTAAACAGAGACAGGGATAATTTATATAATTTTGCAACTCATTTAAGAAAAGTAATATATGGCACGTATTGTTGGTGTTGATTTACCAAGAAACAAAAGAGGCGAAGTGGGCCTTACCTATATCTATGGAGTGGGAAGAAGTACTGCTCAGAAGGTACTTGATGAAGCAGGTGTTGACAGGAATACAAAGGTAGAAGAATGGACCGATGATCAGATTAATACGATCCGCCGTATCCTGAACGATAACTATAAGCTTGAAGGTGAACTTCGTTCGGAGACACAACTGAACATTAAAAGGTTGATGGATATCGGTTGTTACCGAGGTGTCCGTCACAGACTCGGTCTGCCGGTAAGAGGACAGAGTACAAAGAACAATGCCAGGACACGTAAAGGAAGAAAGAAGACTGTTGCTAACAAGAAAAAAGCTACTAAATAAATAGAATATGGCAAAGAAAACCGGAGCATTGAAGAAACGGATCGTTAAGGTCGAACCGACGGGCCAGGCTCATGTTCATTCATCATTTAATAATCTTATTATTACCCTTACAAATAATTCGGGTCAGGTGATATCATGGGCTTCGTCAGGTAAAATGGGCTTTAAAGGATCAAAGAAAAATACTCCCTATGCTGCCCAGATGGCATCTGAGGAATGTGGTAAAGTCGCATATGATCTTGGCCTGAGAAAAGTAAAAGTATTTGTAAAGGGACCGGGATCAGGTCGCGAATCCGCAATCAGATCGATCAGTAATGTTGGTATCGAAGTAACCGAGATCATCGATGTTACACCGATGCCTCATAACGGATGCCGTGCACCCGGGAGAAGAAGAGTATAATTTGTGACGGAAAGGATAACGTAAGTTTTAAAATAAAAGCACGATGGCAAGATATACAGGCCCAAAATCAAGAATTGCAAGAAAATTCGGAGAAGCTATTTACGGCCCCGATAAAAACTTCGACAGGAAGAATTTTCCTCCTGGTCAGCACGGGATGAACAAAAAAAGGAAAAAGACCTCTGAATATGGGCTTCAGCTCAAAGAGAAGCAGAAGGCAAAATATACCTACGGAGTACTTGAAAGACAATTCCACAATACGTTTGAAAAAGCTTCAAGAAGCAGGGGAGTTACCGGTGAAGTGCTTCTTCAGATGCTTGAAGCTCGTCTCGATAATACTGTTTTCCGTCTTGGTGTTGCTCCGACAAGAGCATCTGCACGCCAGCTTGTTTCTCACAGACATATAACTGTGAACGGGGACGTTGTTAATATTCCTTCATACCAGCTGAAACCAGGCGACATAATCGGAGTTCGCGAGAAATCGAAATCTCTGGAGACAATAGTTGATTCACTTACAACAAGGAGGTATTCAAAACTTCCATGGCTCGAGTGGGACGACGCGCAAATGGCAGGTAAGTTCATGAGCGTACCTGAACGTACAGATATTCCTGAAAACATTAAGGAACAGTTAATAGTTGAATTGTATTCAAAATAATTTATAAGAAAAGTCCTATGGCCATTTTATCATTCCAGAAGCCTGACAAAGTTATTATGCTGGAAGCTACCGACATGTTCGGCAAATTTGAATTCCGGCCTCTTGAACCCGGCTATGGTATTACTGTTGGTAATGCTCTTAGAAGGATTCTTCTCTCTTCACTGGAAGGTTTTGCAATAACCACGGTAAAGATCGAAGGTATCGACCACGAGTTCTCAACCATTACGGGTGTTATTGAAGATGTTACTGAAATAATTCTTAACCTTAAGCAGGTCCGCCTGAAACAGACTGTTGAAGATGTGGATCATGAGAAAATCGTTCTTAAGATAAGCGGACAGGAAGTCTTTAAAGCCGGCGCTCTTAGCAACGTCCTCAGCAGTTTTGATGTTCTTAATCCCGACCTTGTAATCCTGAGGATGGAGCCAGACGTTAAGCTTCAGATGGAACTGACAATAAATAAAGGCAGGGGATATGTTCCTGCTGAGGAGAATCAGCCGGTCGACAGCGAATTCGGAGTGATTGCGATCGACTCGATATTTACACCGGTCAGGAATGTAAAATATTCAGTTGAAAACTATCGTGTTGAACAGAAAACCGACTACGAAAAGCTTCTTATGGAGCTTGAGACAGACGGGTCAATACACCCGAAAGAGGCATTAAAAGAGGCAGCCAAGATTCTTATTTATCATTTTATGCTTTTCTCCGATGAGAAGATCACCCTTGATTCGGATGACAAGATGGCAAATGAGGAGTTCGATGAGGAAGTACTGCATATGCGCCAGCTCCTCAAAACAAAGCTGGTAGACCTTGACCTCTCAGTAAGGGCTCTTAACTGCCTGAAAGCTGCCGAAGTCGAAACACTTGGTGATCTTGTGAAATTCAACAAGAACGATCTTCTGAAATTCAGGAATTTCGGAAAGAAATCCCTTACCGAGCTCGATGAATTGCTTGAGTCAATGAACCTTTCATTCGGTATGGATGTAAGTAAGTATAAATTAGATAAAGATTAAGATAAACTGGTTAAGGATATAGAGAAATGCGACATCAGAGAGTTATTAACCACCTGGGGAGGACAAGTTCACACAGGAAAGCCATGATTTCCAACATGGCTGTTTCACTGATCCTTCATAAAAGGATCACCACCACCACTGCCAAAGCTAAAGCGCTTAAGACATTTGTTGAACCGCTTATTACAAAATCGAAGGAAGATTCCACACACTCCAGGCGGGTTGTGTTCGGTTATCTCAAAGATAAGGATGCAGTCTCAGTGTTATTCCGGGAAGTATCACCTAAGATAGCCGACAGGCCGGGCGGGTATACAAGGATTCTTAAAACTGGCAACAGGATAGGAGATAATGCAGAAATGTGCATTCTTGAGCTTGTTGATTTCAATGAAGCTATGAAGGGCGGAGAAACTGGCAAGCCAAAAGCCGCCAGAAGAAGGAGAACATCGAAAAAAGTTACCGGTGAAGCAGGATCCGCCAAACCTGAAAAGGCAGCTCCGGTAAAGGCTAAAAAGAGTGTCAAAGCCGCAAAGACCCCTGATAAAGCATCAAAAGATTCAGCTCCTGAAGGCGGGGAAAAATAATAAAGGATTTTTTTTTAAGGAAAGGGATATTACTGTAAAGGTGTATCCCTTTTTTGTATATATTGCTGCAATGTTTAATGAAAAAATAAATTCCTATGGGACAAATAGTTAGTGTACACGCACGGGAGATTCTTGATTCCCGCGGTAATCCGACAATTGAAGTTGATGTTCAGACTGCCAGCGGCTACCTGGGACGGGCAGCAGTTCCGTCCGGAGCCTCGACGGGCGAAAATGAAGCTCTCGAGCTCCGTGATGATGATAAATCGCGTTATATGGGCAAAGGCGTTCTCAAAGCTGTTCATAATGTTAATATTGTTATTTCCGAAGAGGTAATAGGCATGGATGTTACCGATCAGGCCGGAATCGACAGGAAGATGATAGATCTTGACGGCACCAAAACCAAGAGCAGTCTTGGCGCCAATGCCATCCTGGGAGTCTCTCTTGCAGTTGCCAAAGCAGCAGCAGCATATCATGGGCTGCCACTGTTCCGCTATATCGGGGGAGCAAACGCGGTTACACTCCCGATTCCAATGATGAACATTATTAACGGCGGATCGCACTCGGATGCTCCGATTGCCTTCCAGGAATTCATGATCAGACCAATCGGCGCACCCAGTTTTAAGGAGGGTTTAAGAATGGGCACCGAAGTATTCCATTCTCTCAAGAAGGTGCTGAAAGGTCGCGGATTGAGTACTGCAGTAGGGGACGAAGGCGGCTTCGCTCCACCCCTTGGCGGGACGGAAGATGCACTTGAAACCATTGTCAAGGCGATTGCGGCTGCTGGTTACAAACCCGGGATTGATGTTACAATTGCTCTCGATCCGGCTGCTTCGGAGTTTTATGAAAACGGTCTGTACAATTATGCAAAATTTGAAGGTCCCAAGGGAGCAAGAAAAACATCAAAGGAACAGGTTGATTATTTTGAGAAACTCATCGGAATGTTCCCTATCGATTCAATTGAAGACGGAATGGC